>DUQB01000145.1 GCA_012838035.1 Bacillota bacterium
CGTCCAAATGGCAGTCTCGCGGACCAATGCTCGATCTCTCTGTGGAGTTGTCAAGGTACAAACTGCGTTTATCGCTGTCTACTTCACTTTTTGCCTAGTTCACTTTGCGTCTTTCCGAATAACTACAGCACAGCCAGGTTCATACGATACGACCTGTTTGCTAAATTTGGCAAGGTACGCTGAATTTCCTGCAGTAGTCTATGTGGTCGCATAAAAATTCGGAGGGACAATGCCGCCACAAGCATGCGGAATGACTACTTGGGCAGATAGTCGGCTAACCCGATCGGGATAATGGTCCCCGGTTGTAGGCCGACATCAAGGTAAACCTCCGGATCGCTGGAGTATATGCGACGAATGGAGCCGAGTGATCCGGATACGAGCTCCACTTCCATGGTAACCTGCCCACGTCGAATCATCATGACGGTATGAGCCGACTCGTCATCAGAGAGCAACTCATCCGGAGGCACTATGGTGTAGTAGGTCATGCAGAATCATCCTTCCCCGACCCGATTAGTCGGCTACGACGGCCAACCCGGCGAGTATGGCGTTATGACGTTTGGCTGAGCATACCCCGGTTGTGCTGCCGGGTAACCATGATAAAGCGGTAATGGCGGCGTTGTCGCAGCCTGACGGGACGCATTCATTCCAGGTGCTTCCGGTTGCAGCGGTTGGTTTTCTCGCTCAGCCGCTTCCTGGAACTCAATCAGTTCATTCAGTCGTTTCATGGCGGCGCCTAGGCCGCCCAACTCATGCATGAGACCTACATTTACCGCTTCGCGACCGACCAACACCGTACCAATATCTCGTACCAGCTCCCCGGTACGAAACATCAACTCACGCAGCTTGGCTTCGCTTATTTGCGAGTTGCGCACGATAAAGCTGATCACCCTGTCTTGCATTTTATCCAGGTACTCATAGGTCTGCGGCACGCCGACCACCAATCCTGTCAGACGAATGGGGTGTATGGTAATGGTTGCCGTATCAGCCACGAAGGAATAGGAGGCTGCGACGGCTATGGGTAGACCGATGGAGTGACCTCCCCCCAACACCAATGATACCGAAGGCTTGGTCAGAGAGCGGACCATCTCGGCTATGGCCAAGCCGGCTTCAATATCTCCTCCTACCGTGTTTAGTATCAGCAAGACGCCTTTAATTTTGGGGTTCTGCTCTATTGCCACAAGCTGTGGGATAATGTGTTCATACTTCGTCGTTTTGTTCTTTGGCGGCAGAAGAGTATGACCTTCCACTTGACCTATGATCGACAGCAAATGAATGCGCGATTCCATCCGCGGCGGCTGTTGCACTTGCCCTAGTTGCTGCAACAGCTCCTGTGTTGACGGCTTGCCGCTACCTTCCGACTCTTGTTGTGAGTTGGCGATATTCATCTCAGACGAATATGACGGACCATGCGCTTGACGCTGAGTCACTTGCGTATCTCCTTTGAGCAGCCGGATAGACTTATGTATCATCTCACTTATGATTGCCTGATCCTGGTCCTTCGTATGCATGGCCATCAATATTGCGGCGTCCTGCCGGAAAGCTTCACTGTCCATTGAACAGAATGACGCAGGAATCGCCTTCTAAATGGTTAATTCATGTAGTAAAGCATTTGAGTGCGGTACCACTCTGTGACTACCGCAGTTGCGCCGCTGCATCCGTCTCTATTTGCATCGATGGTTCAGGCAATTTCGGCCATGTGTCCGTAGGCATGCAGGAACAAGGATAGTAAAGCATAAAAGCCTTTGTGTACAGCGCTACGTACCGGACATGGACCGCATAGACGGATGTGGCATACCGCCATGACTGTTGGCGGATCCTTACCCCCATCATGGTACATTCACGATAGAAAGGAGCGTATGTATAGCCCGTTGTTGAGTTGTCGAAGCCCTATTTTAACCGTATGAACTCTATGATATCTAAGGAGGCAAATGCATGAAACGTACATTGATGATTATGGTGCTGACGGCAGCCATGATAGCGCTACCTCTGTTTTCCGTGCAGGCAAAAGTAGTGCACTTGGCGTATGTCCATTCCGGAGATGCGCTGCAGAATTATCTCATACGGAAAGCCGAAGAGTTCCAAAAGAAAACCGGCATTGAGGTAGAGGTCGTTGTCGGCGACCAGAACAAACTCAAGGTGATGATGGCCGGCGGGGTAGAGCCTGATGCATTTGAGCTGCCCGATTTCGACTATCTGCAAACGCAGGGTTATTATGCTCCCATTATGCCCCTCCTCGAACGCGATGGATTGGTCAAGGCGTTTAACCCCATCCTACTGGATAGAATGACCGCTGCCGACGGCGTATTGTATAAGGTGCCGGCAGGCATCGCCAGCGTCATCGGCTTCTTTAACCGTACGATGTTCCAGGAGGCAGGCGTAGCCGACCCGCTGCAATTAGGTAAAAACTACGATTGGGAAAGCGTTATCACCATGGGTAAAAAGCTTACCCGCGACCTGAACGGCGACGGTTTAATGGATACCTACGGCGTAGATCGCCCTTGGGGATACTGGCGTCGTGCCGTAGCGCAAGCCGGCGGCGATTTCTACGAATACAACGAGATAGGTCAACCCGTGAAGAGCTTGTGGAACACGGAACCGATGGAGCAAGCCCTCACCTTCGTACACCGGATATGGGCGGAAGGAATTACGCCATGGCAGCATTCCGCTCCCAGACCGGAGCAGGACTTCTACTTCTGGAACGGCGGTACTGGTATTGATATCGTAGACAGCACGGGCATCATCGGCCCTTATCTCAAGAACGTCGATTGGGATTGGGACATGACCCTTCTTCCGGCCGGTCCGGCTGGTCCTATCGCCAGTGGTGCAGGCGGTTACGGTCCTATGATCTTCGCCTCCACAAAGAATCTGGATGCCACTTGGGAATGGGTGAAGTTCGCCTATATGGACCGCGACAACTTGCGCGAATATATGTTGGATGTGGGCGTCATCCCCGCTTATGCCAACGTACAGAGAGATTATGCTCAGCTGGCGGGCATTGCGAACAAAAACTTCAACGCTATTTTCGAAGCTTTGAACTACCTGCCGCCTAAGTCTTACGGCGTAATACCGGCAGAGCTTGCTCCACGCAGCGTCAATGTAAACGCGGCGCTCCTAGGCCAGCAACCAGTCAGACAGTTCCTCGAGGACCTGCATAATAGAATGCAGTCCATTATCGACGATCTGATCAAGGCCACTCCGTAATTGCTGATAGCAAGGGAGGCTGTCCGCAAGATTGGGACAGCCTCCTTTTTTCCTATCTATCAACGAGTAGAAGGCGCATTACGTCACCGAAACGCGCTACTTCACCAGGCGGAAGTTGCGGATCTCAATTGTTCCTGCCGCTCCAATGCTGGTTAAGTTAAACTGCTTCAGATCCGACGGCGCCTCAATAATATATTCCCGCCACTGGTTATCAAACGCAAGTTCCTGTTCCTCTACGCCCTCCAGGTGCGTGACACGCATCGTCAGCTGCCGGTTGGCCGGTTGAACGGCACGACCTTCAAATCGGATCGCCCAGTAACTCTCACTGGAGTCAAACTTCAGCGTCACCCCGGCGGCCCCCATGCGGTTGCCGAAACGCAAATGCCAGCTGGTGTTTGTCTGTTCAGCCTCTACATCGATTTTCATCGCGTTGCTGAACAGCGCAGCGAGATCCGCCTCCACCTCAGCGGCTGAGACGAGTTCCACCAAGAGCTCCAGCGTTGCGTGCTGAGGTAAGTCTACCTGCTGATGCCAAGACCGATAACCTGCCTTCTTTACAACTAATGACGCTTGGTCCACGTACATGCCGTCGAGAACGGCTCTGCCGTCCGCATCAGTCACGGCTTTTACAGGGCCGACGGAAAGGGCGACTCCTGCCAGTGCGTTGCCTTGCTGATCCACCACACGTTCGGCAATGCGTCCCGGTGTGCCGTCATAGGTGGGCGCATCCGGATATACCCCGGCCGCGAAGTCCTCTGACGCAGCCAACTGCCAAGTTTTTCCGAGATCGGCAGACGTAAGCACCGCCCGATACTGGTACACCGGCGTTTCGAAGTTGTACTCACCCACGTTGGAGCGGAAATTGTAGGAGAGATACAGACGTCCGTTTTTATCCAGGCTCAGCTTGTGGTAGAAGATGCTGTAGGTGGGTACAGGCGGCACTACCAGCACCTGAGCGTCGCTCCACGGCTCACCGGCAGGCTTTTGCTGATACGCAAGCGCGCCGTAAAGCCGGCCGTCAAAATAAACCTCCTTATTCTGGCGCCATTGTCTGTAGGCGATGTGCAACGTGTCATCCGCGTCGCATAGAAACGCCAAATAGGTCTGACGCCCCCGCTCCGGTCCGCCGATACTGCCGGCAAAGCCGGTCTGCAATACGGCGACGGGCTCAGTCCATTCCGCAGTGCTATATGGGGCTGTTGACTGCGCATAGTAGAAGTTGGCGCCATGCGCGCCGCTGATCACATGCAGGTAGCCCTTGCTGTCCATCACAATACCCGGCGTATTATGTCCGTCGTTTACCGGATGCCCGTAAGCCAGCAAAACCTTATCTACAATTTTCTTGCTCTGCAGGTCAAAAGTAGCCACATAGGTGGGCGCCCCCGGGTATACTACGTTGGGATCGGTGGCTTCCGCCCAGGTGATGAAGGCTTTATCGACGCCGGATGCGGCAAAGGAAGCACCACCTGAATGTTGGGACGGAGGTAGGGCATCTGCCGTTACAAGCACGGGTTCAGGAATTGTCAGCCCGCCGGCGGCTTTCATGGGTTGCAGTACATAAAGGTAATTGTAGCTGCCATACTCAGCAGGATGATTTTGTCGCAAGCTGTATATGGCAATGAGCGGAGGCCGGTTCATCGTGCCGTGTCCCGAACGTTGCTCAATCTGCGTCGTGCCGTTCGGCAATTCATAGCACTGAAATGTTTCGCCATAATCGGGCGAGTAAAGCAGCAGATTGATCTCCTTGCCGTCTCTCAACCGGATGCGTACCAGGGTGTACATGTCGTCATCCGCGTCAAACACCACCGCGGCGCCGTTCCAACCGCCGCCTCTCACATAACGGTCAAAATAAGGATAGGCTGCTTTTACCGCTGCGGTAAAATCGAGTTCGACCCAGCGATTGTGCCGCAGTGTTTGAATATAACCTGTCTCATCGAGATCGTCGGTCCTGTAGCGAATATAAGGTCGGTTGTATTTGTCAAAAGTGACTTCGTTGCGCGTATACCACGGATGGTAATCAAACAGCGCTTCCTCGTGCTGAAACGGCTTGAGCACGATAGGAGTAATGCTTCCAGCCACAGGGAACAACTCTTTCAGTTGATAAGCTTGAGTGAACTCCTCTTCCGTCATCATCCGCAAGGTGATGTTGTCATAGTATGATATTCCGACGTTGCCCACCCCGCTGTAGACGAGTAAAGTGATATGGGTCGTACCAGCCGGCGCTTGCTTCGAGGTGTTGATGGTCCGCCATTCCCCGACTGCCGTTTCACTGATCATCGAGGTATCGATGCGTTGGCCGCGATTGTCCCAAAACTCCAGATAGAACTGAGACAGGCCTGCTTCACTGTATACATCCGCCGATGCGATATACACCATGCCCGGAGATGCCGGGATTCGCGCACTGCGCAAACCCACACTGCCGTCAGTAAACCGATCGATGATCTTTACGCTGTGCTTTCCGTCAATAGCTCGGCCATCCGCTATCTCGATAGTGCTGCCCATCGACCCCAAACCGAACGGAGTAGGCCAACCAACAGGATAACCGCCTACTGCAGTACCTTCTTCAAAGCTGAAGTTGGGCACGACTACCTCAGCCGCGGATAGCGGTAACGTGAACAATAACGCTAACAACATTACCAACACGCGTGTCACTACATTCGTCACTTTGGAACCTCCCTTATAGTACCTCCGATACCTTTAAGTAGGAGTCAATTCGCCTCTTCGCTGCAGATTACCTCCCCATAGTAATTGCCGACTTCGTTATTTTTCTAGGATTGGACCAGGTAGATCACTGCAGCAACGTACCATACGAGCCATGTGCCTTAAAACAGAAAAGGCGGCATGCGGCTCGGATTCCGAGCAGCAGCCGCCTAAAGCGAGAGCCGGCAAAACGGACTGTTAGTTTTCCATCACCACGGGCAAGATCATGGGACGCCGCCTGGTTCGCTCCCACAAGAAGCTGGAGAGCACTTCACGCACCTGATTCTTGACCATGCTCCACTCGCTCAAATCTCTCTCCGCGCAAGCCTCCAAAGTCTCCACCACTTTGGCTTTAACCTCTTCAATCATCGTTTCGGATTCCTTCATATACACAAACCCGCGAGACACAATTTCCGGACCGCTGACCACTACGCCGGTCTGCTTACTGATGCCGACAACCACTACCAGAATGCCGTCTTGGGCCAGCTGCTGACGATCGCGGAGTACAACGGTGCCTACATCGCCGACGCCTAAGCCGTCCACCATTACCGAACCGGCTTCCACCTTAGCCGTTTTACGGATACTTTTGGCGTTCATCTCGATCATATCGCCAATATCGGTCAAAATAATGTTTTCTTTGGGAATACCTACTTGCTCCGCCAGCCTGGCATGGTGCACCAACATCCGGTACTCGCCGTGAATGGGGATAAAGTAACGCGGTTGTGTCAGGTTGAGCATTAGCTTTAACTCCTCCTGACTCGCGTGACCCGAAACATGGACGCCGGATACGGAGTGATAGATGACGTGGGCGCCTTGTCGGAACAAATGATTGATGGTTTTGCCAATTAACCGCTCATTGCCCGGAATCGGCGAAGCGCTGATAATCACCGTGTCGCCCGATTCAATCTCTATTTTGCGGTGCTCCGCCATGGCCATACGCGTTAAAGCGGCCATAGGTTCGCCTTGACTACCTGTAGAGATGATGACGATCCGCTCAGGATCATATGCATCGACGTCGGCTACATCAACCAGCAAATTGTCGGGAACTGTGAGGTATCCCAAGCGCGATGCAATGGCTACGTTGTTAATCATACTGCGGCCGACAACACACACTTTCCGGTTAAAACGCACTGCCGCATCCATAATCTGCTGAATGCGATGCACATTGGAAGCGAACGTAGCCACGACAATGCGTCCTTTGGCGCGAGAGAACGCTTCCATAAATGTTTCTCCCACCACTTTTTCCGAGAGAGTGAAACCAGGGCGTTCCGCATTGGTACTATCGGAAAGCAGGCACAAAACCCCTTTAGCGCCAAGTTCCGCCAACTTCTGCAGATCGGTGACCTGCCCATTGATGGGCGTATGATCGATCTTGAAGTCGGTGGCGTATAACAGAGTACCTACCGGCGAATGTACGGCAATGGCCACTACATCGGCCAAGCTATGGTTCACATGGATAAACTCAAAGGTCAGAGCGCCTAGTTCCAGTCGCGTGTTTTCATCGATTTCGCGTAACTCCACGCTATTGCGGATGCGATGCTCCTCCAGCTTCCCCTCAACTAATCCCAAGGTCAGTCGGGTACCGTACACCGGCACGTTGATTTTCCGCAGGACATGGGGCAATGCGCCCACATGGTCCTCGTGCGCATGGGAGAGGATGATCGCGCGAATCCGATCGCGGTTTTCCTCCAAGTAGCTGATATCCGGGATGACCAAGTCGACGCCGAGCATCTCTTCTTCGGGGAACATGCCGCCGCAATCCAAGACCACGAGGTCCTCACCATATCCGACAACCCACATGTTCTTACCAAACTCACCAACACCGCCAAGCGGCACCAAAACCAAATTCATTTTTGCGTCCTTCACTAAACAAAAACCACCTCATCAAAATATTTGCCGATAATTGCTTCAACACATGGGATAGATCGCAGTCCAGGTATGCTTAAAACAAGGCTGCACGCGCTAACAGCATGCCGCCTAAAGTTCAGAAACACATGCGCTAAGGCATCGATGCGCCGGTAAAACAAGCCCTTACGGCATCAATACGCAGTATAGTCATGTCAGCAGATACCACCGGGCTCAGACCGCCGTTGAGGAGAACAGGCCCAACTTGAGCTTGTGAGCAACCGACTCGCAGACAACAGTATTCCCTATGTATAACAAAAGCTCTCCTGCATTACAAGATATGTGTCGTGAGCGGCAAATGCCCCACAAAGCGTTTCCGCTCTACTCGGGAGAGGTTTGGCTGGACGGCCGACTAGGAAGCGTGAGAAAAGCATTGCCGTCGTTACGTATTATGCTGCGCGGAAATGGCTGTGCGCCACATATCGGACAGTACTTATCATAGCACATTGGTATTCACTATGGTTACTGATGTCGGCTCTTTCTACATCACGCAGCAACCACCAGGGATGGTCCACAGGTACTGCGACCTGGGCGGCCCTGGTGGATTACATGCGAGAATGCGAGTTGAGAGAACATGCCGACACTGTGCTTTGTGGACGGTTGTATGCTAAGTAGGTAAGCCTAGCACCGTATTAGATCTCCACGATCCCATCGAATACCTTCTTACAATCACCTGTTTTGTAGACGGTCTCATCCGTATATTTGATGATCATGTCGCCGCCGAGCAAGCGGACTTTTACATCAACGCCTTTCTCACAATACCCGTTGAGCGTCGCCGCTACCACAGAGGCGCACGCTCCGGTTCCACAAGCGAGAGTCTCACCATTGCCCCGCTCCCACACACGCATACGCAGTTCATTCTCCCCCGTTACTTCGACGAACTCCGTATTTACCCGATCCGGGAACAACTCATGGTGCTCGAACAAAGGGCCGATCTCTTCTAGGTCGAGCGCATCGACGTTGTCGCAGAACACTACCGCGTGCGGGTTACCCATCGACACGCAGGTGATCTCGTATTCTTTACCATTAACCTCAATCGGTCTGGCTATGACCCTCTCCCCGGAAAGCTTGACCGGTATCTTTTCAGGTGCCAGTTCGGCGCGTCCCATGTCTACCTTGACCATGGACACTCGCCCGTTTTGGGTAAAGACCTCTAAGTCCTTAATGCCGCTGAGCGTCTCTATCTGCATGCGCTGTTTCTTCACCATATCATTGTCGTATAGGTATTTCGCCACGCAACGAATCGCGTTGCCGCTCATACGGCCTTCGCTGCCGTCCAGGTTAAACATGCGCATTTTGGCGTCCGCCACATCTGAGCGCATGATCAGAACGATGCCGTCGCAACCGACCCCGTAATGCCGATCACTTAGCAGCACCGACAATGACTCGGGCGACTCAATCTCGGTATCAAAGCAATTGACGTAGATATAATCGTTGCCACAGCTTTGCATCTTGGTAAACTTAAGCAGAATGCGTTCCTTGCGCAAGTTGTTGATATTCACCAGCTCGGTGTTGATCTCGCTATAGTGCGAGAGTAAACTGTCGGCAAGCGCATTGGCCGTATCAATTGATGTCAGACACGGAATGCCCAACACACAGGCCTTTCTGCGAATCTTGACGCTGTCGGAAGCCGGATCGCGTCCTTTGGTCGACGTCGAGATGATGTAACTGACCTTCCCGCTCTCCAGCAGCGTGGAAATATTATCATCAGCATTCTCATGGATCTTGTTGACGGTCTGCACTTTCAGACCTTTGGCATTGAGCAACTGCGCGGTACCGCGGGTACCGTACAGAGAGAAACCCAACTCCGCGAATTTCTCGGCCACGTTGATAATCTCCAGTTTATCGGAGTCGCGCACCGTAATGAGAACGCCGCCGCGCCGCTGCATCTTATACCCAGCGGCAATCAGCCCCTTGTACAGCGCCTCTTGCAAGTTCTTGCCCAAACCTAGCACTTCGCCGGTCGATTTCATCTCCGGACCTAAGTGGGTATCGACATCGGTCAGTTTTTCGAACGAGAATACGGGCACCTTTACCGCCACATACGGAGGTACCGGCGCAATCCCCGACACATACCCCAAGTCGGCAAGCTTCTCGCCCATGCTTACTCTCGTGGCGAGCCCGCACATGTTGATACCGGTAACCTTACTAATATACGGCACAGTACGCGAAGCCCGCGGGTTCACCTCAATAACCCAGATCTCTCCCTGATAGAGCACATATTGGATGTTGATCAGACCCCTGACATCCAGCGCCCGGCACAGCTTCCGCGTGATCTCAAAGATGCGATCGGCCAGGCCGTCATCAATATGCATAGGCGGGTAGACCGCTATGCTGTCGCCGGAGTGAATGCCCGTGCGCTCAATATGCTCCATGATCCCCGGTATCAGCACGTGCTCCCCGTCGCAGATCGCATCCACCTCTATCTCCAGGCCGCTCAGGTACTTATCGATGAGTATCGGATTCTCTTGCTTGGTGCGAAGGATGATCTCCATGTACTCTTTTATATCCTCAGGCGAGAAGGCAATGATCATATTTTGTCCGCCCAGCACGTAAGAGGGTCGTATCAGCACAGGGTAGCCTAATCCCTCCGCCGCGGCGAGCGCTTCAGCTTCGGTCATAACTCCTAATCCCGGCGGCCGTTTGAGCCCGAGTTGCTCCAAAAGTAGATCGAAGCGTTTACGATCTTCACTGATATCGATACTCTCCGCTGAAGTACCAAGGATTTTGACCCCGCGGCGATGCAGTTCTTTGGTCAGTTTTATGGCTGTTCCGCCGCCAAAGGCAACCACCACGCCGATAGGCTTTTCTATCTCAATGATACTCATTACGTCGTCGATGCACAGCGGTTCGAAGTAGAGTCGATCCGCCGTATCGAAGTCGGTGGACACGGTTTCCGGATTGTTGTTGATGACGATCACTTCATACCCCATCTGCTTCAATGTCCAAACGCAATGCACGCAGGCATAATCGAACTCGATACCCTGTCCGATGCGGATGGGGCCGCTGCCTAGTACGATCACTCTGGGTTTCTCACTCTTTTTGATAAACGGCAGAGCTTCGTTCTCACCGGCGGCTGCCAACGAGTAGAAATACGGCGTTTGCGCGGCGAACTCACCTGCGCAGGTGTCCACCATTTTGTAAACGAGCGATTCGGCCGCCGGCACGCTTTGTCGGTCCCGCTTGGCTAAGCGAGCTAAGGCGGACAAAAACCAGCGGTCTACTTTGGTAATCCGGTAGATGTCATCAATGGCCACAGCACGTTTGACAGCCTCATACAGCACAAAAATGCGTTGGTCTGTGACCTGATGCAGCATGGCGCGTATTTCGTCATCGCTTTTCGTTTTTAACAGAGGCAAATCCAGGCTGTTTAAGCCGATTTCCGCGCCGCGAATCGCCTTGAGAAGTGCGTCTTCAAAGGTATCGGCAATCGCCATGACTTCACCGGTCGCCTTCATCTGCGTGCCGAGTTCCTTGTCGGCGTAGACAAACTTATCAAAGGGCCATTTGGGGAACTTCACCGCCACATAGTCGATGGTTGGCTCAAACGAGGCATAGGTTGTTCCGGTAACGGCGTTTACAATTTCATCCAAGTGATAACCCAGGGCGATTTTGGTCGCGACCTTGGCTATCGGGTATCCGGTGGCTTTACTGGCCAGGGCGGACGACCGAGAAACTCGCGGATTGACCTCAATAACCGCATACTCCATGCTGTCGGGGTTCAGTGCGAACTGAATATTACAACCACCTTCAACGCCGAGTTCACGAATGATCGCCAATGCAGCCGCATTCAGCATCTGATACTCTATGCTCGACAAGGTGACCGCCGGCGCAATGACAATGCTGTCCCCGGTGTGAATGCCCACCGGATCAATATTCTCCATGGAGCAGACCGTGACCGCATTGTCTGCCTGATCGCGAATGACTTCAAACTCAATCTCTTTCCAGCCGGCTACCGACTTTTCTATGAGCACCTGATGAATGGGAGAAAGCGCTAACCCGTTGGATGCAATCTCTATAAGGCGCCACTTGTCGGCTGCCATACCGCCGCCGGTGCCCCCTAAGGTAAAGGCCGGCCGCACTATAACCGGATACCCTGCTTCCTCCGCGAAATCGACGGCTTCCTTAACAGTTGAAGCTATTGCAGAAGGTATGACCGGTTGGTTGATCTTCTGCATGGTTTCTTTAAACAGACGCCTATCTTCCGCTCTATCAATCGTCTCCCGTGAACTGCCCAGCAATCTGATGCCCAATTCATCGAGAAGTCCGCTGCGCGCCAACTGCATACTGAGTGTCAGACCGCTTTGGCCGCCTAATCCGGACAGAATACTGTCCGGTAGTTCCTTTTCCACAATCCGCTTGACGGTAGTAAGGGTTAACGGTTCAATATAGATCCTATCCGCAATATGCTTGTCGGTCATGATGGTTGCAGGATTGGAGTTAACCAACACAATCTCTATGCCGTCTTCGCGCAACACCCGACAAGCCTGTGTACCGGCATAGTCAAATTCAGCGGCCTGTCCGATCACAATCGGCCCGGAGCCGATTACCATGACTTTTTTTATATTTTTATCGCGCGGCATATTTAGTTACCTCCATATTGCGGATGAAGCGGTCGAATAAGAACTCGCAGTTACTCGTCGCCGGGTTGAACTGTACGGAAAACGACGGCATACCTTTATACCGGATTCCTTCACATGTTCCGTCGTTTACATTGACAAACCACTCTTCTGCCGTATTACCGTCGATGGTGTCGGAATTGACGACATACCCGTGATTTTGGCTCGTAATTATAATCCGGCGGGATGTTTTGTCTCTCACCGGCTGATTTAGGCCGCGGTGCCCGTATTTTAACTTGTTAGTGGCGAACCCGTGAGCTAATGCCAGCAGTTGATGACCCAAGCCGATACCAAACACCGGCAGCGCAGGGTTAATCAACGCCTGCAGGTTATCGACGATCTCCGGATTGTCCGCCGGATCGCCGGGTCCGTTGGAGAGTACGATGCCATCCGGTTCCACGCTAAGGATTTCTTCCGGCGTACTGTTGCCGGGAAAAGCCCAGAGCTCACAACCTCTGTTTACCAAGGCTCTCCTGATGCTCTCTCTGCAACCGAAGTCCAGTATGGCAACCCGAAAGCGAGGGGATGCGGCGGAGAAGAAGACGCGTTCCTTAGGAGAAACCTGCTCAACCGGTTTGGCGATGCGATAGGTTTTGATGGCGGCGGCTTCGTTCGCTGCCGGCGGCGTAGCAGTGATGCGGCAGTTCATTACGCCATGTTCCCGGATGATCCTGGTCAGAGCTCTGGTATCGATGTGACAAACGCCGACGAGACCTCGCTCGTGCATAAACGCTTCCAAGGTGCCTTTGCTGCGAAAATTAGACGGATCGGGACAAGGATGCTTAACGATATAGGCGGCAGGTTGAACGGAGTCGCTCTCAAAGTCTTCCGGGATGATGCCGTAGTTGCCGACTAAAGGGAAAGTGTGCAGAACAATTTGCCCGTAGTAGTTGGGATCCGTGAGAGTCTCTAAGTAACCGATGACGCCGGTGGTGAAGACCAGCTCACCTGTAACCTCACCTATGGCACCGAAGTACTCACCTGTAAATGTAGCACCATTCTCCAGAATCAGGTATGCCGGTTTAGACATTGTATGCTCCTCCAAGTTAATGAACAAATCTCTCGCGACTTTAAGGTACTGTGCGTTTGCGACTCTCTGGCGATAAACAGCCCAAATACTACGTGCTTGATCTGCAGTTCACTCGAGATGGCCTGAGCGCCTTAGGATATTTTCCGACCTGGGTGGACGCGCATGCATCTCCTAAGCCCTTATAATATCAAAAGACCCGACTCTGTGGAACTGTGCTGCGAAAATAAGTCCATCTCGCGGGAAGGCTTTTTTATCTGCAGTTACTGCCGTACTATCGGGTATGGGCAATGGGAGCGGTGCTTTTGATGCGCGACGCGGTTGCCGAAAGAGAGTTACTTTGGTCATGTAGGCATTACGGGATGGGTTCCGTCTGTGAGACGAAAGAGGCATGCAATCTTTACAACGACGCTACTCCGCCAGTTGGGACCATCTGACCACATTGACGGGCACAGACAACCAATATTGTCTATCGGAGGCATTGTTGATAATAACCTGCTGTGCGCCCGGCTCCGCTTGAATCCAGGTTTCTGCCCCCAAATACGCTAAAACGTGCTGCCCATCTTGCGTTACGGCTAAATCTCCGGGCAGCAGAACACTGTGGTCAAGCGTCTGTATGGAAGGGGCGCTCATGACATACCGCGTCAATCCTTTGTAGCCGGTACCAAGGGCTAAAGCGGAAGCATCCCGTAACCAGGTGCTTATACCTTGGCGAACTGCCGTCGGATTCAATCGCACCAACCCGAGATGCAAGTAGGCATCTACCAGAGCGAGACGAACCAAACCGGAACAGTCGATGCCGATCTTATTCTCCCCGCCGAACACGTAGCGTGTTCCCTCATATTCACGCAGGTGCTGCACATAAAAGCTGCGCAGCGCGGCCGGTGCAATTTCGCGACCAGGTAGAGCGGTCAGCAACAAAAATCCCGCGCCGCTGACGGCGAGTATGGTAGACAACCACTTTCTGGGCAGGGAGAAGAAAACCGCGCCCAGCCAAAATAGCGGCACGCCGATAAGAATCACTAAACGCCCTTTCCCAAAACCGATGGGAAACAACAATAGCAACAGTATCAGGATGCCCGACATGAGCCACAGGCGTTTGATTAAGCGTGTGTTTATGATCATAGGAATACGCCCTACCCTCTACCTTGTGCGCAGCCTCATTACGTCACATCAAGTTAAGAATCGCTTGCTTTGCAGCTTGCAGTCTGTTCGCCCACCCATTGCTCAAGTGTTCCTGCTTGCTGTTTCTCTAACAGATCGTCCAGGAACGACAGGCGCGGGACTCCTTGTGTCAACATGAACTCATACATCCTTAACATGCTTTCGATGCCCGCTGTTTGGGCTGCCGGAGAGTCTCCCCCGACAGCGGGATTCCCTATTAAATACGCTGCTTGACCAAACAGGGGTTGTATCACCAATGCCGCCGCATACTGCTGATCATAATCAGCTTCCATGATCGGGGTGATGGGACCCATGCAGGCTACCACCGCAATATCCGGCACCTCGGAGAGCCAAGCAAACAAGTAGCTGCGTATATTGCCGGCTTGATCCGACAACGGTTTTTGTTCCAGCAATGCTGTTAATTCCACAAATAGCCTGCGTTCTTCCGGAGTAGACTGACCGCGCGCTGCAGCCGCGCCGACGGCTGTGAGTACGCAACCTAATACCAAAATAATGACCGCAAGTTTCCGAAATCCCATAACCACGCCCCCCTTGTTAAACAGCATCGTCGCGCAGAATGAGCTTGCGCCGTAGAATCATACTTAGCGGCAAACACAAAACCACCTTGACGATTTCATGCCGACAAACAAGTTCATCCTTTTTGTGGCATATCCTGCTAAAAAGTTGGAAGCATCATAATACAAAAAATCAATAGGAAGAAAGCTAAATGCATCTGACCTACCGGACCGGAGAGTCTAAATAGATGAACCTACCTACGGCGCAAAAAAAACGCCCTGTACCCAAGGAAGCAAATGCATCAATCGCTCCCGGGCAACAGGGCGTGCAATGACGGACAATACGACTAGCAGAGCTCCAACTCTAAGGCAGCAGCCTTTATAACCTGCTTCTCCTCTTCGCGCAGTTCGCATAAAGGCAACCGTGTCGGTCCGCAATGCAGACCGATTAAGCTCATCGCCCACTTCACCGGGATGGGGTTGGTGGTAACGAACAACGCCTTGAACAATGGCGTTAAGCGATGATGTATGCTGATGGCCGTCTGGACCTCTCCCGCGGCAAAATGCTTAAGCATAGCTTTGATCTCTTTACCGACCAAATGCGAGGCTACGCTCACTACTCCGCAACCTCCTACCGCCATAATAGGCAGCGTAAGGCTGTCGTCACCCGAATAAACCAAGAAATTATCTGAAGTGAGGCGGGCAATTGCGGATACCTGTTCCAGGTTGCCGCTCGATTCCTTTACCCCGACCACATTCGGCACGGTGGACGCCAACTTGGCTAAGCTCTCCGGCGTCATATTCATGCTTGTGCGCCCCGGGATGTTGTAGATGAGGCAAGGTACGTCCACAGATTTGGCTATGGCGGTGAAATGAGAGATGATTCCCGCTTGTGGAGGCTTATTATAATAGGGCACTACCAAAAGGAGCGAGTCCGCTCCGGCTTCCACAGCTCTCTCTGATAATTCAATGCTATGTGTGGTATCGTTACTACCCGTTCCGGCCATAACACGCGCGCGTGACCCCACGGCTTCCCGAACTGCCTTAATCAAAGCAATCTTTTCATCGTCGCTTAATGTAGGCGATTCACCGGTGGTACCGGAAACTAAGATCGTATCAGTCCCATTCTCCACCAAGTGCTGCGCCAACTGCTTGGCCTTCTCCAAATCAACATCCTGATTTGTAGTCATGGGAGTGACCATTGCTGTAACTAACGGACCAAACATCGGTGAGCCTCCTAACTAATCTGTGTAAATTGCATCGCTACCGTTCATGTATGCCGGACATGCTCCGTTCCCGGCTTCTCATACTAGAGAGCTCTGGTTGTGCAAATCGAACTCCTGATGCAGCGCCACAACCGTTTCCGCCGCGTCTTCCTCGCGCACCAAACACGAGATGTTGGCGTGCGAGTCCGCTGTCTGGTAGATCATGATATTCGCCTTGCTCAACGCATCAGCAACCCGTGCCATAATGCCGGGTACGCCATGCATGCCGCCTCCTACCACGGATACCTTAGCGAAACCTGCAGCTATTTTTGGTTCACAACCAAGTTGCTTTAAAACCGCGCGAGCATGCTCAGCCATCTTTGCGTCGATCGTGACGCAAATCGACTCAGGAGAAACTTGAATCATATCAACGCTGATACCTGCATCGCCTAGTGACTGAAAAATCTGTGACACGCCGCTGCCATGCCTACCGTCAATATCCAACTGAACCTGCGCCCTACCTAGTACATGAGCGATACCCACCACGGGCCGGTCCTTATCAAAGCTATCCAACCGGCCGTCCGTTTGACCTCTGGTAATCAGGGTGCCTGTAGTTTCACCCGAGGCGCATAGAATCTTCAACGGTAATCCCGCCTCTCTGGCTATTTCTACGGCACGGGGATGAATGACCTTGGCGCCTAAGAGTGCCATCTCAATAACTTCGGCATAAGTCATTCTCCTGAGGGTCAAGGCATCGGGTACCAGACGCGGATCGGCTGTTTTAACACCATCAACATCGGTATAGATTTCCACACATGCCGCTTTGAGCGCTACGCCCAATACGGCTGCTGAAGTATCGCTACCTCCGCGTCCTAAAGTTGTGATTTCCCCATGTTCACTTACGCCTTGAAAGCCGGTTACTACCGGTACCACGCCTTGAGCCAACAACTCAGTCAATCGCTCAGTTTTTACATATAGCACGCGCGCCTCGCCAAAGCGCTCGTCAGTTATAATGCCCGCTTGTTCACCCGTAAGAGCAGTAGCGGTTATCCCCTGGGAATTAAGCGTATGCGCCATCACCACGGCCGAAATCGTTTCGCCACAGGACATAAGCAAGTCCAGTTCACGTCGATTTACCGCGCCTGTTGCACCGTTTAACAGTCCAATCAGCGTATCTGTTGCGTAGGGTTCGCCATAGCGCCCCATCGCGGAGACTACCACAACCGGGTTCAGACCATTGCGCACCGCTGCGGCGATGCGCTGCGCAACCTCTGCACGTTTGGCTTCCGTAGCAACCGATGTTCCACCGAATTTCTGGATGACGACTCTCATTTATGCACCGCTTTCGCCGGAGCAACGCCCGCGCCGCACGCAGAGGTCGGCGCGGGCTGTGGTTGCCGTTTCTAGGTATTTGTCTACAACAACTGGTTGGCTAACATATACTCAGCAATTTGTATGCTGTTTAGAGCAGCGCCTTTGCGAATCTGGTCCCCAACTACCCAAAGATTCAAGCCGTTTTCACACGAATTGTCTTCTCTGATGCGACCGACGTAAACCGGGTCGGTGTCGGCTGTGAACAGCGGCATCGGATATTCCTGCCGCGTCGGATCATCCTGAACCACTATGCCCGGCGCCTTGCGCAAGATGGCTCGTGCCTCGTCAGCCGTAACCTTTCTTTCCTGCTCTATATTGATACTCTCCGAGTGGCTGCGGAATACGGGCACACGTATGGTCGTCGCCGTGATCCGTATTTCCGGATCATGGAGCATCTTCTGCGTCTCCTTGACCATCTTCCATTCTTCCTTGGTGTAGCCCATATCGCTGAAAGAGTCGATCTGAGGCAATAGGTTGAAGGCGATCTGGTAATGCTTCTCGGCTCCCGCGGAAGGCAAATAACGCGCTGTAATCTCTTCACCTGCCACGTAGGCCTTCACTTGGTCTTTCAGCTCCTCCATGCCCTTAGCCCCAGCCCCGGATACCGCCTGATAAGTGGAGACCACGATGCGCTTAATGCGAGCGGCATCATACAACGGCTTTAATGCCGTCACCATGATGATGGTGGAGCAGTTGGGGTTAGCGATGATCCCCTTATGCCGCCGGATATCCTCCGGGTTCACTTCCGGAACGACCAGCGGTACGTTCGGCTCCATGCGGTAGGCGCTGGTGTTATCGATGACCACGGCGCCTGCCCGCACCGCATGAGGAGCATACTCCAAGGAAACCGATCCACCAGCGCTAAAGAAGGCTAAATCAACATCGTTGAAGCTATCGGGCGTTACGGCTTCCACTATGCACTCTTTTCCACCTACAACCATTTTCTTCCCTGCGCTGCGCGGCGAAGCCAAAAGCTTCAGGTTCGCATACGGAAAGTTCCGCTCAACCAAAATGTTGAGGAATTCCTCCCCAACGGCACCAGTTGCGCCGAGTAATGCCACGTTGATCCTCTTCATTAAACTTCCTCCTAGTCTGGGCCGATGGGTTGGGTTTAGCGCACAAGCCGCTTAACTCGATCGATGAGGAGCGGTTGTAGCTGCCGGTTTGATACAGCGGCCACAATGGTATCTGGTATTAAACTAAACTCTGCTACGCAAGAATTCGGTTTGGTTTCCGCGTTATCCTGACCAAATGGTACCATATACACGTGGCGCATGTTTAGCAGAGCCCCGATATTTCTTGCGTTATTCCCCAAGGCGTCGTTGGTCGAAATGGCGACGACTACGGGTTTTAGGTTGCGCAGCGTGCCTTTGGCCGCCATCAGGACAGGTGTGTCGGTAATCGCATTGGCCAACTTCGCCAACGTGTTACCGGTACAAGGCGCAATGACGAAACAATCGAACTGCTTTTTCTGCCCTGTCGGTTCTGCTTCTAAAATCGTGGTTATAGGCTGCTTACCGGTCAGTTCCTCTAAAGCAGCCATCAAGTCGGCGCTTGTACCGAAACGTGTATCGGTAGTAGCTGCTGCAGGCGATACTACGGCAATCACCTCAGCCCCTTCACTCTGTACCCGAGCAATTTGCGGCAGTACCTCGTCAAAACTGCAAAATGAACCGGTAATTCCCCATCCTACCGTGATACCTGCTAATCTCATGCCATCCACCCCTTTGCGTGTGGGGGCGGCATGCACTACTTCGAACGGCGACAAGCATCTGCGATCATGGGCGGCAAGGTCCTGGCCAATATTTCACCTGCGGTACGCGGTGCTACCTTGCCGGGGATACCGAGGTCGAGAAATGCTTTGATACCACGTTTTTTGGCGTAGGCGAAGTCCGTGCCTCCAGGAGCGGAAGCGATATCGACGATTAAGCAAGTGACAGGCATTGCCTGGAGCACTTCGGCGGTGAGTACCAGCGACGGCACCGTATTAAAGACCACATCGGCCGCTGCTACTACAGCAGGCAACTCCTCAAGCTCATGTGCGGAGATGCCCATTTCGTAAGCGCGAGCCCGTTGCGCCGCGCTGCGAGCCGCCACATACACTCGTGCACCTATGCCGAGGAGCATGCGTGCCAGTGTGATGCCACAGCGACCAAAACCTACCACAACACTCCGGCTGCCGTGCAAGGTGATCGGCAGTTCGTTCATTGCCCGCGCAATAGCTCCTTCGGCGGTCGGAATGGAATTAAGGACGGCTATTTCGTCGATCTCCGCGGTTTGATATACAGGCACCCGAAACTTGGCGGCCAGATCCTGCACCACCTGCTTCGCCACCCCTATGAAGAGCGGTTTTCCTTGCATGGCTTTAAATGCGTCAGTATCAAGTATGATCTCCGCAGCAGGATCAAAAAACGCCTTTATCTTGCCTTTCTCATCGGTATTGGTAATCGGCGCTACCACTGCGTCGGCTGCCGTTAATGCGGCACGGCGCTCCCAATGCTCGGCGCCGGCCAACTCCGGCCGCGGCAGATATCCGACCAGCAACACCTTTGCGCCCTCGTTCAGTAAGGCTTGGGCTAGTATCACTTCGCGCTCGTCACCACCGACCAGCGCCACTGTTAGGCCTTCAAGTATACGGCGCAAAGCGTTACCTCCCTTACGTTAACGCAACTGTGAAACGACCTTCATGGTCTGTGCCGCTCAAAGCAGCCTCCCCCACAGATATCAGTAATATATGCCTAGGAGGGACGACGGTGCCTGTCTACCATATGCGTTAAAACAGCAGGTGCTCCAGGCCATAAACAAGGCCTTGGAAATCAGCAACCTTTCGAATAGCCAGAAGAACCCCCGGCATAAACGATTCCCTGTCCATGGAGTCGTGACGAATCGTGAGCGTTTGTCCGGGTCCGCCGAACAACACTTCCTGATGCGCAATAAGCCCGGGCAGTCGCACGCTGTGGATGTGCACGCCTGCAAAGTCGCTACCGCGAGCGCCGGCCAACTTCAACTCCTCTACGACGCCGGCTTCCGGTTTCCGCCATACTTCCTTAATCATCTCGGCTGTCTTAATTGCCGTCCCCGACGGAGCATCACGTTTTTTGTCATGATGCAGTTCGATGATCTCTACGCCCGGGAAGAAGCGGGCGGCTTCACGAGCGAAACGCATCATTAATACGGCGCCTAGTGCGAAGTTGGGAGCATGTACCACTCCGACGCGCTGCTCGCGGGCCAAGGCGTCCAATTTCTGTAAATCCTGTTCTAATAAACCTGTAGTACCTATGACCAAATGAACGCCTGCACTTAAGACTGTACGGGCATTGGCCGCTACGGTACTCGGCATGGTGAAATCAACCACCCGTTCAGGCTGCACGCGTTGAATAGCTTGCGCCAAATCGGCATCGACGACGACACCCAACTCACCCAAACCTGCCGCGACGCCTATGTCTTGTCCGGCACACGCCGGATCGACGGCAGCTACCAACTCCATGTCGGCTGCCCGGCACACTGCTTTAACGACTTCCTTCCCCATGCGACCGCCTGCGCCGTTCACCAAAACCCGTAAGCTCATGTAGATACACTCCCCACCAATATCACTGTCAACGTGCACTGCACGAGGTCACTGTGTGTGAATTATGCTATCATGGCGGTCACTCCTCCAAGAATGGATGACCTTATGCTAACAGCATACGTGCGCCACGTATACATCGGAAAAAACAAAGCGCGGTGGCATATAGCGTAGCCAACCGCGCGTTTTCCGTCCAGTCTGCGGATATCCCACCGGAATAGCGCTCCACCGGGTAGTGCATCGCCCCGGTGACAGTCAAGACGTTGTTCACGCCTTGCCCAGCATCACTGTATGGTGACAGGTGATGCTTCGGCGAGTACTCCTTTCGCACGGCTTCTTCAACCTCACCATAGGTTTCCGCCCTGCTACTAATAGTAACCCGCGCCTCTATCGGCTTATGTCATATTCAATTACCGCTTACCCAACATGGGTTGCTATTATTGTGCCTAACCGAAGACGGAATGTCAAGGACTATCCTGCATACCATCCGGACAAGCAGCCGACTTACTCGGAGGCCGCTGCGTCTTTCTCCTTCCGTCTTCTCCGGCGCCAAATGGAAAGCGGTTCTCTTTTTTCCCCGCGTGCCAACCGTCCCAACAGCTCCTGAGGACTCTCCTCCTCCAGCTCAAGCGGCAGTGCCTCTCCGGCATCGTCCGAAACAGGAACATCTTGCGGCTTATCGATACCGACCACCCGATGCTTCGCCGGTCGAGACGCATGCACGACGCCGACTGTGCGAGAATCTCCTTTACCCATGAACGACTCAGACATCGCCCCGATCTCACCGGGTGAAAGATACCGAGTGGGAAAACGGAGCGGCTGCTGATCGGCATAGGCTCCGACAGGCTCATGCTGCGGCAGCTCGGCATCGATCATATCGACTACGATGAGATCGCGCCCCATGGATCTGATACCCGACCAAGCCAACCTGATCTCGCGTGAGCCAAGCAGACCGCGGCGCTGGTAGATGAGTAAGGCCTCCAAAGTCCCTCGTTCGGTATCGATAATAAGATCACTGCCTATGACGGCGCCCAAGCGAATACCTTCGGATAAATCCACAATTTCTTTACCGATGAGCTCAGAATAACGCAATAGGTCCACCTCTCCCTATGTCGACTCCCATATTGCAGGCGTTGCAACAGACTTGTCGCCGGCCCGATATAGCGGCACGGGCAACGGTTTCTTATAGGAAAATATGCGACATGCGGAGCGAGATATGATGGACAAATCTATTGACCGGTCGAGCCGAAACCGCCTGTGCCGCGTTCGGTGGGAGCTAGTTCGTCAACAATCTTCAGCACGGCACGTTGAATCGGGACGAACACCAACTGGGCGATGCGATCGCCAGGTTGGATTATGTAGGGTTTGTCGCTCGAGTTTTGTAAGGCACAGCCTATCTCACCAATATAATCCGCATCGATGACCCCTACGCCGTTTGCCAAGTTCACGCCATGTTTAGTCGCCAACCCGCTCCGAGCAAAGACGAGAGCCATCATATTTGGTCCAGGCAACTCTATGGCTATACCTGTAGGGATGAGCGCTCGCTCTCCTGCCCGTAACTCAATGGGCTCAGGAATATTGGCCGCCAAATCCATACCAGCCGACGCCTGAGTGGCATAAGCCGGCAAGGGAGCATAAGCTGCGCCCATGCGTTTGACTTTTACTTCTATATTGTCGGACATCTAATACACCTCCGGGGTCATGCATCCATTGATAACGGATGGATATGCAGTCGGCACGGATGGTTACGGCATTCATCGCTGCATATTAGCGTCGTAAGGCTTCCACGGTGATAGGACCAATGGCGGCGCAAACCATATTTTTGCTATTCAATAGACGACCGGCCACCTGCTGCACATCTTCCGGTCGGACTGCGTTAATTTTTTCAATCATCTCGTCCGGGCTGTATAAGGGCTCTTGGAACAACTCGGCCTTTGCTAAGCGGCTCATACGATTCGCCGTACTCTCTAGGCTGAGCATCAACGAGCCTTTAAGCTGCTCCTTAGCGCGGTGCAGCTCGTCGGATTTGATACCATTGGCTTCAATATCCGCAAACTCCGCTCGCATAATATCCAGAACAGTGTGAAGGTTCTGTGGACTGCAACCGGTGTACGTGGCGAGCAGGCCTACATCCTGGAACAAGGTGTGATATGAATAGACGTTATACACCAGCCCGCGTTCTTCGCGTAATTCCTGGAAGAGCCGGGAGCTCATACCACCGCCAATGGCCATGTCTAAGACAAAAATGGCGTACTGTTGCGGACAGTTGCGATTGTATCCGTGAGATCCGATACACATATGTATGAGTTCGCTGTCTTTATACCGGACTAAATCGTGACTATGGGCGACCTCACTATTCAGAAACGCGCCGGTTGTTGAGCGACCACCAAAACTGCTCAGATAACGAGCAACCGTTTCCACTACTTGGTCGTGCAACACATTTCCGGCTGCTGCGACGACCAGGTTGTCCGCTGTATAATGGGTATGCATATAATCCAGCAGTTGGTCTCGAGTAAGCCTGCTGATGGTGGCCGCGTTGCCAAGTATGCCTTTGCCGAGAACGTGTCCGGTGAGGGCGGCTTCCGCAAACATATCGTGAACCAGCTCGTCGGGCGTATCTTCGTAACTGTGGATTTCCTCCAGGATGACGCATTTTTCCTTTTCCAGTTCCGTTTGACTAAACTCGGAGTTGAGGACCATATCCGACAAGATTTCCACAGCCAACTCCATATGGTCGTCAAGGACGCGTGCATAGAAACACGTATGTTCCTTGCTGGTAAACGCATTAAGCTGACCACCGGAGGCGTCAATGGTTTCGGCAATTTGGCGGGCACTGCGCGTTTTGGTACCTTTAAATATCATATGCTCGATAAAGTGCGAGACACCGTTATAATCGATATCTTCATCGCGGGAACCCGTTTTAAACCAAAAACCGATAGTAACTGAACGTACATGCGGTATATACTCTGTAACGACTCGGATACCATTATCTAAGCGTGTCTTTTGGTACACCCATATCCCCCCACCTGACGGCTCTGTCGCCATGCGTTTGGAACCGTCTTGAAACAAGTACCCGAACTCAACCAACCTGACACCAAAAGGTGATGCTTCTCCAGTAGGACCAAGCTGTGACTTTTCTGGCACAACCTACATAAAGGATGCGCTATGAGCGGCACAGAAAACCACCTTATAGCAGCATGCTCAATGTGGAGTCCGTGTGAAGGTCGGATCATTCTGCATGGAAGTTGATAAGAATGGTCATCCCCATCGACCTTCGCACAGAAGCGACTAGCTTGTAGTCAGCGCCTTAGCCGGACGGATCAAGCAAACAGCCTCCAGCCTGTTGACCAAACTTGATGCGGCCAGTGGACTAGGGCTCATTACCGAATGACATAAACGATACGATAGCCCCTTTATCCTATCATGCTTCACATTTCGATAGCACCGATAAATGATCGGAGGCCGGGGGTCGCATTAGCGTATGATTGTAACCGCTCTGCATCAAGGGCGCATCATCTACGTCGTCATATCAGCATTTTGAAGGAGGCAGGCCGGTGTCCCAGGGCGCCCTCGCTACGATCATCTCCATTATATTATACTTATCCAGCCTGTTCGGCGGGAGTGTAGGCCCATCTAAGGCGGTACCTCCAAGCGTATCCGCACCCGCGCCGGCAGCCTCGGCGCAGATGGAGCCGTCTACCACTACGACAGGTACCGGCATTGTCACCGGCAGTACCGTAGTAGTCTATGATGCGGTAGGTAGTCGCCGGCAGATAGCGGAACTGCATCGCGGGGACTACGTAGATATCATGCAACGTGAAGGCAGTTGGTACAAGATTCGTGTTTCCACGGGAGAGATCGGTTACGTGACCGCTTTCACGCTGATGCCTACCGATAAAAAACAGATAGACAATTGGTCGCGCCCGACCGGGTTGGCAACCGTATTAGGGTACTACCTGAACGACTCTCGCAGCCCCTCTCTGCCGCCCTTGCTGGCAAACTCCGATGTACTCACCGCCATCGCTCCCTGGACCTGGGAGGTAACAGCCGGCGGCAACTTGGTTGCCACCTTCGACACGCGTGACGTAGGCGCTACCCTTAAGCGAGCAGGCGATCGCGGTCTAAAGACGTATGCCCTAATTCATAACTTCGCCATTGATTCATCAGGTAATCACACATTCAACAGTCAATTGGCGCACAAATTGCTCAGCAGCGATACGGCACGCGCCAACCTGATTGCCAATATTAAGCGGACTCTTACCGATTGGCGCATGACAGGCGTACACATAGACTTTGAAATGGTGCCCGCTACTGATCGCGCGTTGCTTAACAAGTTCATGCAAGATTTATATGAAACACTTCACCCTGCAGGTTTCGAGGTGACCATAGCCGTTCCCTCCAAGACACGTGAATCGTTTAGTGATTCTTGGGCAGGAGCATATGATTATAAAACGTTATCACGCTATACCGATCAGATGATGTTGATGACCTACGATGAACACTGGGCCGGCGGCCCGCCCGGTCCCGTAGCCTCGATTACCTGGGTGGAAAACGTGGTGCGGTTCGCATTAGCACAAGGGGTACCCGCCGACAAACTTGTACTGGGAGTGGCTGCATACGGCTATGATTGGCCGAGCTCGGGACGCGGTCGTTCGGTTACCTACGATCGAGCAATGAGCATCGCCGAGGCCAATGGCGCTAAGATACAGTGGGATGATAAAGCAAAGACACCCTATTTCCGCTACGGAAACGGCCGTCAGGTATGGTTTGAGAATCGACGGAGTCTCACCCACAAACTGGAGATAGTGAACAAGTACAAGCTGGCAGGCATTTCCATCTGGCGTTTAGGTCAAGAAGATCCAGGTTATTGGGATGTACTGCGAGAAATGCTGTAGAAGCGACGCGGCTGCCTCAAGCGAGGGCAGCCGTTTCCTTATAGGAGCGGTTCAGGACGCTTATCCGCAACAGAACTGGGTATACCTACACCTCCCCTCCCCCGGTATGACCGGCGCGACCGGCTTCCAGCATGGTCGATATCGTAACAGGCTTGAGCCCCTTGGCCTGCAATCCCGCCAGCAGTTGCGGTAGAGCCCCGACCGTATTAGGTTTCGGGTGCATCAGCACGATATTCCCACCTTTTGCCTTGGGCACGATTCGCTGCACTATGGTGGCGGCGCTGGGATCCTGCCAATCGATTGTGTCCAGCGTCCATAGAATGGTATAGTATCCCAATCCGGCCGCCGTTTGTACAATCCGACGATCCCACTCTCCATAGGGAGGCGCATATAGTCGAGTCTCCTGCCCCAAGATGGATTTAATCAACGCCGCATTGTCCATGATGTGCTTTTCCAAAGCATGGTCGTTAAGTTGCTTCGGATGGGCATGAGCAGTGCCGTGATTGCCTATCTCGTGTCCCCTCGCCGCCATTTGTCGAGCTAGGTCCTGATTTTTCTCCAGCCAACTGCCGGTGAGAAAGAATGTCACCTTGGCTTGGTAGCGATCAAATATCTCCAGCATGGCAGGGATTTCCTCGGAGCCCCAGTCCACATTCACACATAAAGCGATGTAGTTTCCCGCACCGGGTATCTCAAAAACCGGCTGGTGCGGTACAGGAGGTCCTGAAGCTGTTCTTAGCGCCATGTTTTGCGCAAGATGATACCCACCCGCCAGGAAGACGGCAAACAGCAAACCCAACAGCATATGCGCCTGCCATGGTTTAACCACCACGATCATCATTCGAGCTCTCCACCTTTTGCCATGTTTCATGTCCACCGCAGTCCCGTGCCGCCGTCATCATCTTCCTGCCTCACTGCGCAACAGGTAATTGTTTTTGTAAGCCCGAGTGGCTTTCAATTACATAGTTGTCTCGGTAGATCAGTTCGCCCACAGGAACCACTTGAAAACCGCGCTGCTTCAACAAGGGCAGTAGACGAGCCACCGCCTCCGGCGTCGACTTTCCGGCATTGTGAAACAAGATGATGTCTCCGGGCTTGGCCTGCGAAATACGGTCGACAATATAGGAGGCGCTCACATTTTTCCAGTCCAGTGAGTCGATAGACCATTGTACCGTGTAATATCCCAGAGACTGGGCTACCTCAATCACTTTATTGCTGTATTCACCAAAGGGCGGTCGGAATAAATCCGGATCTTTTCCTATGAGAGCCTTAATCTTCTGATGGTTTTCCAGGAGATCCGCATAAATTTCTTCTGCAGTGAGGGAATTCATGTGAGGATGCCTAAGGCTGTGGTTGCCTATTTCATGACCCTGAGCAGCAATTTTCTTCACATATTCCGGATACTCGCTGACCCAGTTGCCGGCTAGAAAGAAGGTGGTTTTTACATTGTTGGCACTGAGAATTTCTAGGAGCTTGTCGGTATTTTCGGTACCCCAGGTAGCATCAAACGAAAAGGCTATCTTGGCCTCCTGAGTATCGACCTTGTAGATGGGTACCAACCGATTGGTGAGCTTGGCCATCACGGATTCTACCGCCGGTCGGGTAACAGTAACCACCCCGACGCCCATGAGCCCAAACATCAGCAGTAGCAGCAGCAGCGCCCAGCTGCGCCTTAAGTATAACACCATGCGGCTATCCTCCCCGGGCATAAACGGTCCTTAAACCGTATGCCGGAAGGCGCCGCCTGATGTCTATAACCAGTCTCTTACTGCACTGACGACGTCCTCTAATCGCCCCTTGGCGCCGGTGCAGTCAGGCAGCGAAGCAAAGAAAAACCTACCGTAACTGCGCTGTAAAATGCGTTTATCGCAGACGACGACAGCGCCGTGATCCGTATGCGAACGGATAAGGCGACCAAAGCCTTGCTTGAACTTCAGTATCGCTTCAGGCAACGAGAAATTGTAAAAAGGATCCAGCCCGGCTTTGCGCATGTCTTCCATCCGAGCTTCGGTAACCGGGTCGTCGGGAACCCGAAAGGGCAGCCGCGTCAGGATGACGCAGGAGAGCGCATCTCCGGGGACGTCAACTCCCTCCCAAAAACTGTCGGTACCCAGCAACACGCTGGTTTCGGCTCGGAAGGTGTTCAACATATGCGATCTGCCGTCTTGTCCTTGTACAAGCAAAGGCCAACCTTCGGCTTCACAAACAGGTTTCAGCTGCTCCGCCACATGTTTGAGTAGGGCATACGAGGTAAAGAGCACAAACGCTCTTCCCCGACTGGCCAGAATAATTTCTTTTACCGCATGCGTCAACGCAGTGGGATACGAAGGCGCATTTGGTTCCGGGAGATCCAGTGGGATGGCAATAAGGGCTTGCTCTCTAAAGTGAAAAGGAGAAGAAATAACCAACTCGGAAACCGCATCATCATCGGCCAGACCCATGCGCTGCCTGATAAAGCCGAAGCTGCCCGCGACGCTTAAGGTGGCCGACGTACACACCAAGGAGTGCAGGCTATCAATCCATTCTTTAATGATGGGACCTACCTGTAAAGGCGTAGCCAGAGCACGCACCTGCCCCCGATAACCGGAGCTGTCGACCCAATACACTTGTTCATCGTCTTCGGCCACGCCTATATGCGCAGCCAGATTAGCCCAACCTAAGCATCGTTGCGCCAACGCATCCAGCTCGTACAGCGTCAAGGGATCCTCGGTAAGTAACGGCGCCGCGTCCTTCTTTACGCGACGCAACAAGGAGGCCAGCTCCATGAACATTTCGGCAAACCGCTCCGAATGCGACTTCACCGTAGTCTGCCAGTTGGTGCGCTCTTGTCCGGCTCGTATGCGACTCACCTGTCGCTGGGTTTGCGCCAACCACATCGACACGCTGTTGAACAACTGCGCGCCGGTCTCGCTTAACTGGTTGAGCAAAGGATAAGCCTCTTGCTCAAGTAACCTGAGGATGTCATTGGCCAGTTCCGGCTCTTTATTGAACATAAGGCTCGTAGTTGCCTGATGAGACACCGTTGATAATACGCCTCGCGGTTTTTGGTTGCGAGAACCGTGATAAATCCGATACAACAACCGGTGCAAGCCGTACTCGCTGAGCGACTCACTAAGATAACTGCTGGCAACCTGCTCAATATGGTGCGCTTCATCAAGGATACAGTACTTATATAACGGCAATACGGCACGTTCAGTGTCCCAACCGACCGCTTTCCGCACGGCTACGTCGGCAAACAGCAGGTAATGATTGACAACCAACAAATGCGCCGCATCCATCTGAGCGCGAGCCCGGAAGAAAAAACATTCGCTATAATACGGGCACTGCGCCCTTACGCAGGTGTCGCTTTCAGCGCAGACTTGCTGCCAAACCATCGGCTCCCGCTGATGCTCTGATAAAGTACCCTCTTGCGTTTCAGCAGCCCAAACGGCCAACTGCTGTAGCTCCGCCATTTCTTGTTCTGGGGCTGACTCTTGGCCTAATGCGTACTCTAAACGCAGCCTACAGAGGTAGTTGCTCCACCCTTTCACCAGACATGCCTTCAACTCAGACGCAAAAGCCTTTTGCACCAGTGGGATGTCTTTGTTGAGCAGCTGTTCCTGCAGCGTAATGGTGTTAGTAGAAATGACTACTTTCTCCCCTGTTTGAAGAGCGTGCAGAGCAGCGGGTACCAGATAAGCCAAGGATTTCCCTGTTCCTGTGCCGGCCTCTATTAAAGCCACGCCGCCTTCATGCATGGTGCGAGCCACCGCGGCAGCCATTTCCTGTTGCCCGCATCTACTTTCAAAACTCTCAAATACTGCAGCAAAAGGTCCTTCTTGACCAAGGACTTCAGCTGCGTCAAGCACTTTCAATTGCGACACCCTTCTCAGTCGGCGTGCATGATATGCCTACAGAAGCGCCATACACTCACCATGATCAGACACTTTTTTCTGCAACTATGAGGGCAATACCTCTTCAGGCTGAAGTTCTTTCCAAGCCGGTAATTAGATGCAGGCGAACACAATAGGTGGGTAGCGCGGGTAAAAGGGAGGGATGGTGGCGGAAGCAATCGGAGGGCCAACGGCAGAAATGCGGTTCCGGGTTACCTCCTGCGACCGAGGTTGTCAAACCACCTCAGAAGCGCCACATCAGCAATGAGTTGGGTCAAAGAACGCTTTTCCGCATACACATGCAGACTAACAAGCCCTATCAATGTGAGGATCTGTACTGCAACAGAGAATTGAGCGGCGACGAATAATCCCAAAGTCGCCCCTAATACATTGGCGCCGGTATCGCCAAGCATCACCTTGGCTTGTAGATCCCATGGCAACAAAACGGCGGCTGCAGCTGCAACACACAATATCGGCCCACCGCTACCGCCGCTAAACAGCGCGATTATGACGTAACCTACGAAGAACGCCTTCAGAGCCCGTCCCGGGCGCAAGTCGAAAAGATTGATCGTGTTGGCGGCAAGACTGACGAGCAACGCGGAAAGGAGAGGCGGCGCGGTTAAAGGCGCCACCACCGCGACGATGAAAGATAATAAACCACCATAAATGGCTTTCACCATACCGGTGGTTAACTGTCCATCCAGCAGCGCTTTTACATGCCCTCGCAAACCGCGGGCTTCCTTCGTCCCGACCGCGTCATCGAGTAACCCAAGGCAAGAAAACCCGAGCACCACAATAACCACTGCCCACTCCATGCGCTGCATCGCTCCACTCGCCCACACAGCCGCGTGTACACCAACCGACCGCATGAGGGCTGACAGCATTAACGAAGGAACAATGGCTAGTAAAAAAAGGATACCCGCACCTGTAGGGATCTGCTCATGCAGATAATTCGGTTGTACCAGTCGGCCCCGGTCAAGCATACGAAATACGGCCGGAGCCAGCATCCTAGCCAAACCGTAGGTTATACCGAGGTAGACAAGTGTCAGCACATGCAAGCTCCTGGAGCTGTGAATAAGCGTAGCAGCAATGCTTTTGCCACACCGCCGAACTGCCTTCCTCGATGAACAAAACCTTTCCAGTCGCGTCCGGTTGAACGATGGCGAAAAGCCACGGGGACCTCAAGTACGCGAAAGCCGCATCGAACGGCATCAATGGTCAGCGCAACCTCGGTTTCCCAACCCGGCGCTAAGGTCACCTGATCAAAGATGATGCGTCGCACGGCGCGCTGACCGGATAACGGACTTTGCAGCTTAAGTCCGGTAAGCATGCGGATCCCCCCTTGCGCCAGAGTGCGCACAATGCCGAATCCTGCCGGCTTACAGCGGGGAAACTGGGCAATAGCCATGTCTGCCTGCTCGTTCAACACAGGTTTTAATAAAGCCTCCGCCGCTATGGCCGTCTCTTCCAAATCAGCGTCAAGCATTAGAATGATATCGCACTTACAACGCTGAATCCCCTCATGCAAGGCTTGTCCTTTCCCCCGATTGGTGGGTAAACGGAGAACATGGGCGCCTGCTTGCCATGCTATGTCGGCAGTATCGTCCGTCGAGCCGTCATCGACGACAATCACCTCACTAACACCTGAGATCGCTGCAGCAGCCGACACCGTCCTACCAATCCGCGCTGCTTCATTCCATGCGGGTATCACCACCCCTATGCTGGGCATCGCCACGATTCCTCCGCTTCTTCGCACCTTTTCTAGCGTTCCAGCATCTCCACCAAGGCCAGCAACCCCATCGGCGTACTGATATCGGAGACGACCTTAACGCCCGCTATACGAAAAGGACGCAGATCCTTTTCGGTCACTGCGGCAATCACCGGCACCTGGTTTTGAGCCAGAGCCTTGACCAAGCTGCGCACAGCATCGCTCACCTGTTCTGAACCTACTACCACCACCTGCTGCGCCATATGGGTTCCCGCCTTCACCCAGCGCACCAAGTTGGATCGATGATCCACTCTGCCCTGCATCCCATTGATGAGGTTAGTCAACAGCTCCCCGCCCAGCGTATTGGCGGCGGCTAATTCAATGCCCGTCAACGCTTGCGGTTCGGAGATGCGCGCATGACTCACCACCTGCGCCCCCGCAGCCTCCAGGAGTTCTTCTACCTGCTTGACAAGGGCGTCGCTAGTCAAAGTAACAAGGCTGATCTCTTTTTGATCAAGGCGTCCGACCACAGTCTGCGAAACCAACCTGGCGGCAAACGAGCGATAGACAGCCAACTCCTGGTTTAGCTGCTGCACTGAACCGGCCAAATGCTCTTTCTCAACCCGCAGCAGGCTTAATTGGTCATCAATGGCATCAATCAAACTTGCTTGCTTCTGCAGCAGCTGCCCGTCACTGTTGATGGAGGTGCCGATGAGAATTCCTAATCCGAGCGCAAAGAAAACACTGATCAAAGTGGTCAAGTGATAGCGCATGTCAATAATCACGAGGGCGCCTCCTTTTCGCCGCTTAAAAACCGAGCGACACCCTTACGCTCAAGATCAACAACCGTAATAACTGGCGCATGTCGTTGGAAAGCAAACCAATAAGAGTAATAGGCACCAGCGCAGCTATAACCACGTGTAGGAAGTAAGACCGCTGCCGGCGGTTTTGATAGAGACGACTTACGCCTTTGGCATCTACCAAGAGAGAACCCACTTTCAACCTGACTAGAAAGGTCGAGGCCATACCCGGCCTGCCTTTTTCCAAGAAGTCCACAATATTGGAGTGCGTACCCACCGCCACAATCAGCTGCGCCCCCAATTGGTAGGCGATTACAAGCGCTAAATCCTCGCTGGTACCGGGAGCCCTAATCAGTTTATACGCGACGTGCTTGTCATCCAGGCGCCCTGCGCCAGGTGCGCGCCCATCCATGTAGGCATGCACAATCATCTCGGCGCCGCAGTCTAATGCCTTATCGGTAATGCTGTCCATATCGCCGATAATGATATCGGGACGGTAGCCCTGCTCAAGTAGGGCGTCCGCACCGCCGTCCACGCCTATGAGTACGGGTTGCATCTCACGGATATATGAACTGATCGCCTGTAGGTCCTCGCGGTAGTTCAGCCCTCGCACTACTACCAACACCTGCCGATCTCGCATCTGCGTCTCCAGCTCAGGCAGGGCTATGTCTCCCACGAAGTACTGTTTCTCTTGTTCGGCATACGCTAAGGTATTATCCACGAACTCCAACACGGCCGGCTCCCAGTGGCGTCTGGCATCGGCCATAGCCGCCTGCACCTCCGGCAATAAACGCGGGACTACGTTCGCCACCCAACCATGCGGGCCAAAAAGCTCATTCTCTTTGATGACGATGGAGGTTCCGTCGGGTATGCTCATCACGGCCGCACCTGCTTGATCAAACAAAGGAACCGCATGCTTAAGCAAGAGAAGCGGACCCTGGCAGGGATAACGCCCGGAAATGGAGTCGGCTGCGTTGACCACGGCTTTCACCTTAGCCGCCACTAGACTATCGGCCGCCACTTCATCCAAATCACGGTGATCGATGATGGCGATATCGCCAGGCCGCAATCGATGTACCAGCTCTTTTGTCTTCGCACCTACGCGAGCAATACCTTTAACCTCCATCGACGGCGCACCTCTGCCTTCAAGATCCCTGTTCAGCATCTCGGCATATGGAAAAGAGAGCCTACGGCTCTCCTTTAGTATTCGCTATGGAAAGGTGCTATTCTACCCCAACTTCTGGTGTTGCTGGGGCGTTTCCACGTCTATACGTCCAAACCGAATCGCATCTACCAGGTGGGCAATAAAGGATGCATTGGTGGGCTTAGCTCGTTCCTGATCGACGGTGTAATGAAAGAGCCGGTCGATGAGGCCCAAATTACCATGGGTCCACGTCACCTCAAGCGCATAGCGAATAGCCCGCTCCACTCTCGGCGGCGTAGTACGCCACTGCTCGGCAATGGTCGGGTAGAGCGCCTTCATTACCCGTGTAAGGTAGGTTTCGTCATGATAACACAGCACAATTGCCGTGCATAGGTAGGAATACCCTTTAAACCGCTCCGGGACGCCCAAATGCTGTAAACAGCGGCGCACCTGCGCCTGCAATTGGTCGGTATCGTAGTCAGCGCGGTCTTCAGAAAAAGGCGACGTGAGAACCTGGCGTAGTCGTTGTACTAATATGGACAGCTCAAAAGGCTTAAGAACATAGTAGTCCACTCCCGCGGCGGTAGCCTGGGAAATGCTGGAGACAGACCCTTCCGTCGTGTAGATGACGATTTTGAGTTCGGGGGCTGCCTTGTAAAGGGCTTTAAGCAGACACCTTCCCGCACTTTGCGCCATAAAGTCCAACAACAGCAGATCAGGCTTGTGCTCAGCAATCGCTGACAAGACTTGTTCAGGTTGGAACACGGTAGCAACCACTTGCATGTCTTCCACATGCTTTAGATACTCACACACGTTGGAACAAGAGACCTGATCGGCATCAGCAATGATCAGTCGGTGAACAACCAACGCTAACCACAACCTCCATGTTTATCTTTATGTCAAGAACTACAGCATAGGCAGGTCAATTCCTTTTATTGAAAGCTGCTGCAGCTGAAACTTGACACGCCGATCTTCTTAAAAACCACAGCAGGCCGGTGCGCCCAGCCGTTCAAAGGAACAACCCGGCTCCCAGCCTGCGGATATCAACAGGCGGAATCACTTCAGGCAGCGGGCTGTCGCCGCTCTGATTCATCTTGAGTAATTCCCGCTCCGTACACCATAAACTCCGCCAATATCCCGTACCCTTTCAGAGGATCGTTTACGAACACATGCGTAACCGCCCCGACCAAGCGGTTGTCTTGCAAGATGGGACTGCCCGACATGCCTTGAATAATGCCGTTGGTGCGGCTGATTAACCGAGGATCAGTCACTTTGATTACCAAGCCTTTGGCATTGGGCCGCGATTGCCGATTGACGCTGACTATTTCGATCTCGAAGCTTTCGACGCGTTCACCATCCAGTACGGTAAGGATGTACGCCGGCCCCGGTTTTACCTGACTCGCCAGGGCAACTGGTACCGGCTGATTCGCCGAGTGCGGCAGCATCAGCAGCTTGCCGTAAATACCGAAATCCGTGTTGTCGTCAATTGTACCTAAAGTATTGCCATCCTCTTCAAACAAGCCCAATTTCTCTCCCGGCCGGCCCTTCTCGCCCGGTTGAATACCATGAATATAAGCGGGTACGATGCGTCCATCTTTAATGACCACGGCAGCGCGGTTGTCATCTGTAATTAGGTGGCCCAGCGCACCATAGCGGCGTGAGTGCGGATCCCAAAACGTGAGCGTACCCACGCCGGCGATCGGATCTTTCAGAACCAAACCGAGCAAATAGCGCTGTCCACTCCCCGCAGGATCTCGCCCTAGAACCGGTTCTATCTCTAGGCACAAACGTTCACCGGCACGCTCTACGACAACCGGCGCCTTCATGCGCCGGATGCCGTAAAAAGCAGCGATCTCTTCGACCTGCCTGATTCTAGTGAGCTCAAAACCGCCGATTTCCACCAAGATATCGCCGGAACGGATGCCGGCTTTCTGTGCCGGATGATACTCGACATCATCCATGCCTTGCACCGCCACGGTGCGCTCTACCATAAAGCCCGATTTGGCCAGCAACACGCCGACAGCTTGCCCTCCCGGCACGACCAAAACCTCGGGAACGACCTCTACGCTGGCAGCACGCACCGGAATAACCCCGAACATGTTCAAGGTGAGGTTATGTGAACCTATCTGATCGCTGCGCAGGATCGGACTGGTGCCGGCTGCAAAAAGCACGCCGTCATGTAGTGAGTCCGGATCGCTTTTCTCCTCGCTCACACTAAACAATGGCCCGGTATATAGGGCATACTCCTGACCCGGCAACAAGCGAATATGTGTAGGAAAACGCCACCACGACGCCATCGCTGCGGTCAGCACGACCAACCCGACGACAGCCGCTATCACCCCCCAAGCCCCGATTCTTCGCAAGGGCTTCACTCCTTTACGCGAGATGTATATCTACGTGCAACAGGAGTAGGATACCCGCTTGGGAGAGAGGTGTTGTACCGTTCTACCTGGGACCTTTCTGCGCATGGGCCAGCATCTGCCTGGCATGTTCCAGCGTTGTTCGGTTTTGCGTGCCGTCAAGCATGCGGGCGATCTCGTGCACACGGTCGGCTTTGGTGATGGAGGTAAGTATTATGTGAGTAGTATCATTCTCGATCGACTTGGTGATGAGGATGTGATGATCGGCCATAGCCGCTATTTGCGCCAAATGGGTGACGCATAGCACCTGGCGTCCATGAGCCAAATGGCTCAGCTTCTGCGCCACAGCCTGCGCCGTGCGGCCGCCTACGCCGGCATCAACCTCATCAAAGATTAAGGTAGGTACGCTGTACACGTCGGCCAAAACGGCCTTAAGCGCCAGCATGACACGAGACAGCTCTCCACCTGAAGCGACTCGATGGAGAGCTCGAGGTTCTTCGCCTGGGTTGGCGGAGAACAAAAACTCACAGCTGTCGTAACCACGCGGCGTAACGGCTAAATACCGGTCGCCGCGCTGAACACCTGCCTCATCGGTGCGCTCCGTCAAATTGACGATAAAAGCCGCCTGTTCCATGCCCAAAGAGCGCAGCTCGTTCTCAATCAGCTTTTCCAGCTCTCGGCCGATGCGTACGCGGGCTTGGTGCAAGGCCGCGGCATATTTCAGATACTCGCGTTCGCTCTTTGCAACTGCGGCAGTCAAATGTTGAGTGCGTTGTACTGTGTCCTTCAAAGCATCTATCTGCAATTGCGCTTGCTCGGCAAAGGCGAGGACATCCGCAACGCTGGGACCATATTTACGTTTCAATTGCTCGATGAGCTCTAAGCGGGCATCTATTTCCGCCAAGCTTTCCGGATCGGCATGCATCTCGTCTCTGCGAAGACGTATTTCGCGCGCCGTATCGGCTAGTAAGGACTCCACCTCGCGCAGCGCACTGAGCAGTACTTGGCAGCGGTGATCCAACCTGGCCGCTTCCGATAGACTGCTCACTGCAGCGCCGACTAAGTCGATCGCCGCCGCACTCTCGTTTTCGTAGACAGCTTGATAGGTCGCGCTTAACAGTTGCTTTAACTGCTCCGCATTGATGAGTACCGATCGCTCCGCTTCCAGCTGCTCATCTTCGCCCACTTTTAGGTCCGCCGCCACAATCTCATTCAACTGGTAGTTGAGGATGTCCAAGGTGCGGTTGCGTTCTCGTTCACTTTGCCGTAGCTCCGCCAGTTCCCGACGAGCAGCGCTGCGTCGTTCCGCGGCTTGCGCCGTTTGCCGGCGTAACTCCTCAATTTCTGCGCCGCCAAAAGCATCCAGCATGTCCAGCCGGCGCGATGCCGACAATAACCACTGCGACTCATGCTGGCTGTGGACATCGACATAGATGCCGCCCAGTTTCTGTAGTAAACCAACCGTAGCAAGCCGCCCATTGACCCTACAGCGACTGCGCCCCTGCGCACTGATCTCTCGGCTCACCAAGATCGTTTCGTCTTGAGCTATCCCCTGCTCTTCCAGTAGTTGCCGTGCGGCAGGAATTGGTAAGAAGGTCGCTTCCAACAGTGCCGATTCAGCGCCGGAACGAACGACGTCGGCAGCCGATACTTTGCCGCCCAGCAGTGCGGTGAGGGCATCAATGATGATCGATTTACCGGCGCCCGTTTCACCAGTTAGCACCGTAAGGCCCTGATGCCAGCTGATGGTAGCCTCATTGATCAATACGAAATCTCTGACATGAAGGTCGAGCAGCATACGCCTTCACCATTCTCCCTCGCAATTCTTATAGCCATGCGTAATGCGGTTGCTCGGCTTTTTACATCGGGACGACCGGCAAGGACGAGATAAAGCGACTATGCCGTCGGTTAGTTGACCTCCTGCCCCCATAAACGATGTAGTTCCGCTTCCAGCGCTAAAACAGCCTGAGAGGGCGGTTGATCATCGGGATCGCTGACGATGATCAACACTACATCGTCACCTGCCAGCGTGGCCATGACCGCCGCATAGGCGATATCGTCAATAGCTGCGGCAACGGCATTAGCCGTGCCTGGTTCACACTTGAGGATAATGAAATTGCGGCTCACCCCGATGTCGCGCACAAAATCGTTAAAGGCGCGGCGAGCTCTGCCGACGGCATCACTAGTAGGCGCCTCAGGTGGTTCCGCATAACGGTATCCGGTTCCAGCAGGCACTTTAACCAGACGCAGTTCACGTATGTCACGGGAAACAGTCGCTTGAGTCACTTCAATGCCTTGCGCCGCTAAAAGCGCGGTTAAATCCTCTTGAGTAGCCACGACATGGTCGCGAATCAGCTTCAGAATGACGGCGTGCCGGCGATTCATCAAGTACTCCTCCGTTACTGCGAATTGAGCATGTGCACGCTTAGCACGTCATAGAACGAACCTTCTCGCATACGGATAAGGCGAGTTGCATACGGTGCCCTACCTACCAGCACCTCATCGCCCGACATCAGATGCTTACCGTGTACTCCATCGGCAGTGAGCATTAGATCATCGTGTTCCGTAGGCGTGGTTACACGAATACGCACTACGCTGCTCCCAGGTAGTACCACCGTGCGAGCCGCCAGTGAATGCGGACAGACCGGCGTCACCAGTATGGCATTCATTTCGGGGTGTACTATGGGACCACCCGCAGACAACGAGTATGCCGTTGATCCCGTAGGTGTGGCCACGATGATGCCGTCGCCCACATACGTACCGATGCGGTATCCTTCCGCGGTCGCTTCCAAACTCAGCATCCTGCCGAAGGTACCGCGGGCTATCACAACGTCGTTGAGCGCCGTTTGCTTCTGCAGTAAGACACCGGCACGCATCACTTGCGCCTCAAGCATCATCCGTTCCACCACGGTGTATTCACCGCGTAAAAGGCGCGGTAGCGCCTCGGACAACTGTGCAGGTTCAATTTCGCTAAGAAACCCGATCCGTCCCAAATTCACGCCCAGGATGGGGATCCCGGTACCGTACAGCAATCGCGCCGCGGTAAGCAAAGCCCCGTCTCCCCCCAACACGATAGCGGCATCGGCTTGCAAGAACTCCTTTTCAACGCTGTGAACTTCAGAAAGACCTAGAGTGGGATGTACGCCGGGGGTGGTGCTCACCTGAACACCAAGACGGGTTAGCTCCGGGACCATACGGCGCGCTAAGTTGAGGGCTTGTGGTTTTCCCGTATGAGGTATTAGGGCGATTCTACGCATAGTAACCCTCCGCTGCCGGGCTCCGCTACCCAGCTTGTGCTCACAGACTTTTTGTAAATAAGCAACCTCAGAGGTGAAAAGGGATGATCTCTATTCCAAAATATACCAGGCGCCGGCGTTAGGGGCAACAAAGAACCCGGATCAGAACAAGTCGGCACGTAACCACTGCCCCTATTTGGCTTTAGTTTTGCCACCCAAAATGATGTGTGCCTCTTGTACCACCTGCGGGATCAGGACATCGACTGCATCACCTCTGCCGGGCTCCCGCACTGCATGCCGCAAATGCATCAGAAACTCTATGTTGCCTTCCGGGCCGGTAATAGGGGAAAACGTCAGGCCGTCGACGATTAAGCCCAGTGTCGCCGCGGTGGCCGCCGTGCTTCGTAACACTCGTTCATGCACCTCAGGATCGCGCACGACTCCTTTCTTGCCGACGTACTCCCTACCCGCCTCAAATTGAGGCTTCACTAAAACGATGAGGTCGCCTTCCGGGAGCAAAAAAGGCATCAGGTGCGGTAACACCTTCTGCACGGAGATGAACGAGACATCCATGACGATGAGTTCAACAGGAGGCGCTTGTTCCGTGGTGAGATGCCGAATATTGGTGCGCTCCAGTACACTCACACGCGGATCTTTACGCAAACTCCAAGCCAGTTGGCCATAGCCGACATCAACGGCATATACGTGTTGGGCGCCGTTTTGCAGCAGACAATCGGTGAACCCACCTGTAGAAGCGCCTACATCGAGACAGACTTTATTCCGTGCCGTCACAGCGAACGTATCCAACGCTTTCGCCAGTTTAAGACCTCCGCGCGAAACATACGGCAAGGTTTCTCGCACCTCAATAGACGCGTCTGCAGGCACCTGCGTACCGGGTTTGAGCTCTCTCTGCTCGTTGACATAAACATCACCGGCCATAATCGCCCGGCGAGCCTGCTCCCGACTGGGAAAGAAACCTCTGTTTACCAAAATGACGTCAAGTCTTGCCTTTTCTACCATACAGACTCCTTAAAACCCTGCTCTGCTCGCTCGTATCGGTCATCACCGCCGCCCGCCTTAATGAGCTACGAACGAACCTAATGTCGGTCGTTCATTGAGCAGCAGTTGTACGGCGCCGGCAATATCTTCGGCAGTAAGCCCGCTGAGTCGATGCAATCTTTCTGTGTCGCCTTGTTCAACAAAGGTATCGCCGATGCCCAACAACCTAACGCGCTCGATAGGCACATGTCGTCGGGTTAAAAGCTCCAAAACCGCAGAGCCGAATCCGCCGGCCACCGCATTCTCCTCCACCGTCACCAATCCCCCGGGCAACCTGGCCAGTTGCAGCACCAACTCCTCGTCCAACGGTTTTACGAAGCGAGCATCAGCCACTGTTACAGCCGTACCGCGGGCGGCGAGCAGTTCTGCAGCCGAAAGCGCCGTGTTGACCATACTTCCTATGGCCAGTATACCGGCATCGTTTCCTTCGCGCAGGATCTCACCCTTGCCTAACGGTACCGTCCGCGGCTTCACGTTTCTGCCCGGCGCTGCCGTAGCACCTCTCGGATACCGTATAGCTACCGGGCGTGCGAGTTGTAAGGCCGTACATAACATATCGCGCAATGCTGCGCCATCACGCGGCGCCATTACCACCATATTGGGGAACGTGCGGAGAAACGACAAATCCAGCACTCCATGGTGTGTGGGTCCATCGTCGCCTACGATGCCGGCACGATCCAAGCAAAAGATAACCGGCAGATTTTGCAGCGCGACATCGTGTACGATCTGATCATAGGCGCGTTGCAGGAACGTGGAGTATATAGCGACCACGGGACGTTGCCCACCACAGGCCAGCCCAGCCGCCAGCGTCACTGCATGTTGCTCGGCGATGGCCACATCGATAAAACGGTCCGGCAACTCTTCGGCGAATTTGGCCAATCCGGTGCCTTCCGGCATCGCAGCGGTAATGGCTACGATGCTCGGATCATCCTTGGCCAGTTCCAGTAGCGCATCGCCAAAGACCTCCGAGTAAGTAACCGCAAACGGAGCATCTGAATCACAGATGGGAGGTTTAAGAGAGTGCAGTCGCCCCGGATCTTCCTCTGCCGGCGGATAGCCGCGCCCCTTCTGCGTAATGGCGTGAATGAGCACGGGGCCGCCTCTGCTGATGGCTTCGCGTAAAACCCGCTGGAGCAATGGGATGTTATGTCCGTCGATGGGGCCGTAGTATGCCCAACCTAAATCCTGAAACATAGCGCCGGGCACAACCACATGACGCACCGTAGCGGCCAGTTTTTCGGCGACCTTCATCATCGATCCGCCGATTGCCGGAATGCGGGACATGATGCGTTCAATCTCATCACGCGCCCTCACCACCGCGGGATCCGTACGGATCGTTGTCAGATACTGATGCAGCGCCCCCACATTCTTACTGATCGACATCGCATTATCGTTAAGAATGACGACTAAATCGGTATCCAGTTCACCTGCGTGATTAAGCGCTTCGAAGGCCATGCCTGCGGTCATGGCGCCGTCGCCGGTAATGGTAACCACCTTGTAGTTCTCGCCGCGAGCATCGCGCGCTAAGCAGTATCCCAAGGCTGCGGAAATGGAAGTGCCGGCATGCCCCACGCCGAACGCATCGTGCGGACTCTCCTCGCGCCGCGGAAAGCCGCTGAGCCCCTGATATTGCCGCAATGTGGGGAACTCGCGCAGACGACCGGTAATCAGCTTATGGGCATACGCTTGGTGACCGACATCAAAGATGATTTTATCGGTGGGGCTGTTGAGTACCGAATGAACCGCCAGGATAATCTCAACAGCGCCTAGATTCGCTCCCAAGTGCCCGCCGTTTTTTTGCACGGTCCGCACGATTTCTTCTCGCAATTCACCGGCTAAGCATTTTAACCGATCCGTATCCAGCCGTTTTAAATCGGCCGGAGACCTTATTTCATCCAATACACGGGCCACATCAGCCCCTCACTCTCTGTATCGCCATGGCTTTGTTTTCGCAATGGCTCCTTCCACATATAGCTTATCCAAATACATACGCAGTTCGAGTCTATGTATAAGCAACTCGGCAGGCTAGGTCGAGGATCGCCGCCTTCTAATGGTCGCGCTCAACAATAAACTGGGCCAGCTCGATCAATCGGGCGGCATGAGATCCGAATGGTTCTAAGGCCGTTTGCGCCTTTTCTACGGCTTCCCGCGCCATTTGTTGCGAGCGTGCCAAACCGAAAATGCGCGGGTAGGTCAGCTTCCGGCTCCGATCATCGCTTCCAACCGCTTTTCCCAACGCTTCCGCGCTGCCGATCTGATCTAATACATCATCGGTAATTTGGAAAGCCAAACCGAATTGCTCGGCATACTCATCGACTGCCACCAGTTGCGCAGGCGTTAATCCGCCCAACAACCCGCCGGTACGCAGACTGCACCTAAAAAGCGCTCCGGTTTTATGCGTATGTATATATTGTAACATAGCGAAGGCATTATCGCCCGGATCCGCCCCTTCCGCCTGCAGATCGGCTACTTGTCCGCCTACCAAGCCCGTACTGCCTATGGCTGTCGCCACTTCGGCCAGAACTTGCACGGTCAGTGCCGCGGAAATGCCCGTCAACTCCGGCAGCCTGCCGATAACCACAAAAGCCTGCGTAAGCAAAGCGTCGCCGGCCAACACGGCGATGCCTTCGCCGAACACCTTATGATTTGTCGGTTTTCCCCGGCGGTAGTCGTCATCATCCATGCAAGGCAGATCATCGTGGATCAGCGAATAAGCATGAATCATCTCTATCGCGGCAGCGAGCGGCAAGGCCGCCTCACCGTTGCCGTGCAGCAATCCGGCAGCTTCCAAGGTTAACATGGCGCGCAGGCGCTTGCCGCCGTTGCATGCGCTATAGCGCATGGCTTCATGAATAATGCCAGGCTGCGTTTGGCCGGAGGGCAGCAGGCGATCCAACTCCATCTCGACGCGCTGTGCGACCTCTTGCATGTATTGTGCTAATGGTTTAGCGTGAGTCATGACACCGCTCCCGTATCGTCAGCCGTGAACGGTAGAATTTTCGGTTCGCCGTCCGCGCCTTTTATCAACTGCTCAATGCGGGCTTCCGTTTTATCCAGATAACCGGCACATTGCCTGGTCAACGCTATGCCTTCTTCAAACAGCTTCAGGGAGGCGTCTAAAGACGCTTCGCCCTCCTCCAGCTGCCGCACGATCTCTTCCAAACGGTTTAGTGCCTGTTCAAAGGTGAGCTGTTCTTCTTGTTTGCTTTTTGCCGGTTGCATGGACCACATCTCACTTTCCCCGCAAATTTGCCGTACACACAGTGGTGCGCTAAAGAAATTACTTATTACCGCAGTAGATCCTGTTCTTCGAAGGGGAGTTGATCTTCGACACGGCAGGCAAGCGAACCGTCGTGCACCCGCACCAATAAGCGAGAGCCTTGCGGAGCCTGAGCTATGGAACGCACAATAGCCCCGGATGCCGTGTCCTGGCAGATGGCATACCCTCGAGCCAAGGTGGCTAATGGGGAGAGGCTGTTCAACCTGCCCGCCAAAACCTCGATACCCGCCCGTTCCTCGTATACTTTACGCCGCATCGCAGCCTCAGCGCCGTGCCCCAGATCGTCCAGCCTTTGACGCAATTGATACAGACGATCCGTCGGCCGCAGCAGTGCCGGCCGGGCCATGAGTAGACGCAGACGCTCCCGTCGCAGCGTGATTGCCCGCAACAGCGCACGAACCATCCGCAGATGCTCCGTCTGCACGTGGCGCACAAGTTCATCACGCTCCGGAACAACCATTTCGGCGGCTGCCGAAGGAGTCGGCGCTCGACGGTCGGCAACAAAATCGGCGATCGTGAAGTCCGTTTCGTGACCTACCGCAGAGACCACGGGAATCGCCGATGCGGCAATCGCCCGAGCTACGGACTCATCGTTAAAGGTCCACAACTCCTCCAACGATCCGCCGCCGCGCCCCACAATGAGCACCTCGGCCAAGCCGACTTGGTTCATAAGTTCGATAGCTGCCGTCACGGCGGCAGGCCCGCCTTCACCTTGCACCAAAGCCGGTGCCAAAAGGATGTTGACACCGGGGTTACGCCGCCGCAACACGCTGATGATGTCGCGCACAGCGGCTCCGGTAGGTGAAGTGACGACGCCGACCGTTTTAGGAAAAAAAGGCAACGGTCGTTTGCGTTCTTCCCTAAAAAGGCCTTCTTTCTCTAAACGCTGCTTTAGTTGTTCAAATGCTAAGAATAAGGCGCCTTGCCCTACAGGATAAACCTGGTCCACATACAGCTGGTAGTCGCCGGAGTTCTCATACACGCTGACGGAACCACGCACAATTACGGTCATGCCGTCTTCTAAAGCAAACCGTACCATCCGACTGCGATATCTGAACATCACGCAGCGGATACGACTTTGGGCGTCCTTAAGCGTGAAGTACATATGCCCGGAGGTATGGTGTTTGAAATTGGAGATCTCGCCCTTAACCAATATTTGCTGCAGATCCGACGCGCTCTCCAGCCTGGCTTTGATGATGCGTGTCAGCTCACTCACGCTCATACAATTGATAGGAGGTGCATTTTTATCACCTGCCAACACGATTACGCCTCCCCTTCCGCCTTGGCGGCAGATATGCCCCGCATAGGCAAGGCCAGGAGCGGTATGTTCGTCATGCGAGCGACGCCCCAGGCTGCCAATCCTACAGCGTTGTCGCTGCTGTATTCCGCTGCGGCAAAGAACAGCTTCACCCGGTTCAAACGCCGCTGCATCAGTAAAAGCCGCCGCAACAGCCCACTGGCGACTACGCCGCCGCTCAGCACCACGGTATCCGTAGGATTTGTTTTCAACAAATGGCTGATCCAACGTGCCAGCGTATCCGCGATGCAAACATAGGTGGCTTTGGCGATATCTGCTTTGGGGACGCCGGCGCTGATAGCCCGCTGCGCGGCGCTCTCGGGTCCGGAAAATGAGAGCGCATGACGGTTCACCGCAATAGGTAACGACAAGGTGCTGGTTCCGGCTTGGGCGGCCAGAATCTCTAAATGCGGTCCGGCAGGGAACGGTAAACCCAGCGCTACGCCGACACGGTCGACAAACTGCCCCGCGCTGATATCTTGCGTACCGCCTATAAGTGTCAAAGACAAGCGTCGCTGTTCGCCTTCCGCCGGTTGTACCAACAAAGCTTCCGTTGTGCCGCCCGAAAGATGAATCGCCAAAAACCGGTCCTTAACCTGTAAGGCTGCGGCGTCATACGGGGGCAAAGACCATAGTGCGGCCCAAATGTGACCTTCCTGATGCGATGCTTCCCAAAGCGGTACACCAAGAACCGCGGCGGTGCAACGGGCCAGGCCTGCTCCGGCAAGGAACACCGGCATGTATGAACCGTCTGCAGGTCGCGGCGTCGTGCTCACGCACACCGCGCCGATGCGGAGAGCAGCGGAATCCGAAAAAACGCTTTCGTAAATGAGCGGCAGATTCTTCACATGCTGATATAATGCGTCCGACTGCCGCAAACCTCGCTGCCCGGCAGGCACGTGAAGCACTCTGCGCCGGTCGGCAAGGAGCTCGCCCGTGGCCGCCATGGTTGCGAGCGAAGTGGTATATGCGCTGGTATCAATGGCTAAAATGCATGAGGTATTCACTGCACATCCGGTGATGCTTGTCGCTCACGCACATATCCGCTGAGAACACCGTTGACGAAACGCCCCGATGCGTCGTTGCCGTATATCTTTGCCAACTCAACGGCCTCATTGATGACGATTTGAGGCGCTAATTTTTCCGCCAGGAACTCCATTTCACAAACGGCAATGCGCAAAATCGCCTTATCCGTGCCGACCAGGCGTTTCAAGGTCCAATCGTGACTGTGACGCTCGATGATCTGATCGATATCGCACAGATGGTCCAGGGTAACCTGCACTAATTGTTCGGCATAGGCGGCAGATTTATTTGGGGCTGCCAATTCATTTATGTTGTACTCCAAGGCCTCGTCGGCGGTATTGTGCCCGGCCTCAATCTGAAACAGACTGCGTAGAGCCACCTCTCTGGCCAACCTGCGAATCAAAAAACTCACTCCCCGGTGGGTTGACGTACGCTGTGCGCATTTTCATTGCCCGTAGTCCGCGGTTCAATCAGCGCTCACTTTCCCAACCGCGTGATGCGTCTCCATGTAGCTCCCGGGCCTGTCCCGTGCTCAGATGCATCGACGCGTGCTCCCAGGTAAAGCCCGGCCAATACGCAGGCTATGAGAAACAGAGTGCGCAAAACGCCAAAGATGATGACGAGCAAGCCCACACACAACCCCAGCGCCACGCCAAGCACTTTCCCTGGGTGATTGGCCAACAACTCTATGAATCGTCTTGTCAGCTCTTCTAACACGGTTCAGACTCTCCTATACTACTCTACCCGAGCCTTACTTTCACCGGATACCGACTTCACCTCAACCAATACGTCGGTCACCGGTATGCCGACCGTATCCTGTACGTAACGCTCTACGCTTTGCTGTACGGTATGGGCTAAGTCCGGTATCACATAATCCGGCGCTACGGAAACAAATACGTGAATACTCACGCCATCCGCATTCGGTTCAACCTCGGCATCGGCGCTGCGCACTCCCTTGACCAATCGGACGCTGCGAAAGACCGCGTTTTCAATGGCGCGCAAAGAGACGCGAATTTGACCAAGCGGAGTTTCCCGCACTATCGCTCGCTCAGGTTTAGTAGGCAGACTTGAGATCAGCAGGTGTATGGCCGCCGCCAGCAATACAAGCGCGGTGAATCCCGTTTCCCATGACCGTTGCATCATGGTCCTCGTAACGTCGACAACCATGGGCAACGCATTCCAGCCTAAAGCGGTGATGAGGGCGAAGCCCGCGCCTACCGCCACCAGCAAGGCTAAGACAAAACTGACAATACGATCAAGAAAACTCATGGCGTCAACTCCTACCAGACAGCCTTCGCTGTTCAACCCCTACTTCACGCGGGCTTCTTCGCGCTCCTCGTTTTGGAAGTGAACACCTTGAACGTGTACGTTCACCTCAACTACTTCCAACCCGGTCATGCTTTCTATGGCCCGCTTCACATTCTCCTGAATCTTATAGGCGACATCCGGGATATGCACACCGTACTGTACCACCACAAAAAGGTCGACTGCCGCTTGCTCTTCTCCCACTTCCACCTTGACGCCTTTAGACAGGTTCTTACGCCCCAAAAGCTCGGTAATGCCGCCTGACAGAACACCGCCGCTCATACCGGCAACTCCGTCTACTTCCGTAGCCGCCAGACCGGCTATAACACCGACCACCTCGTTGGCAATTCTCAATTCACCCAATTCCGTGCGTTCGCTCCGTTCCAAATTGCACACCTCCGTTACTTGCAGCCTGCATAAGCTCCGTCATGCCAAAAGTGAGCCATCGCTCACAAGTTACTGAGCCTCCGCCAGGACATCATGTTTGTTCAGAAAATCGGTGGAAATATCTCCCTTAAGAAACGCCGCGTTTTCCAACAATGCTTGATGGAACGGAATGGTGGTAGCCACTCCTTCCACGACCATCTCCTCAAGAGCAATTTGCGCTCGCCTGATGGCTTCGGTTCGTGTAGGCGCATGGCAGATGAGCTTGGCCAGCAATGAATCGTAGTACGGCGGCACCACAAGCCCGTTAAACGCCGCGCTGTCTATGCGGACCCCCGGCCCACCGGGAGCATGATAGAAAGTGAGCCTGCCCGGCGAGGGTAAGAAACCTTGGTAGGGATCTTCAGCATTGATGCGACACTCGATGGCATGCCCGGTAAACCGCACGTCTTGCTGACTGAATGATAGCGGTTCGCCGGCGGCGACACGTATTTGCTCCTGAACCAAGTCGATGCCGGTGACCATCTCCGTAACCGGATGTTCCACCTGAATACGGGTGTTCATCTCCATAAAGTAGAAGTGACCTTCTTGATCCACCAGGTATTCGATGGTACCTACACCGGTATAGTTCACCGCCCGGGCGCCCCGCACCGAGGCTTCGCCCATTTGTCGGCGCAGCTTTTCAGACACAAAAGGCGAAGGACACTCTTCGAGTACCTTTTGGTGTCGACGCTGTAATGAGCACTCTCTCTCCCCTAAATGTACCACATTGCCGAAGCTGTCGGCGATTAACTGGATTTCAATATGCCGCGGATTCTCAATCAGCTTTTCGATATACACCTCGGATGAACCGAAGGCGGCTTCAGCCTCGGCGCGGGCAGGAGCGAACACTCGCAGCAGCTCCGCTTTATTACGAGCGATACGCATCCCTTTTCCGCCGCCGCCGGCTGCGGCTTTAAGCATAATAGGGTAACCAATCTCTTCAGCAACGGTCACCGCCTGCTCTTCGCCGACGATTTTTCCCTCAAAACCGGGTATGACGGGAACGCCGGCCGCCTGCATGGTCTGCTTCGCCAGCGCCTTATCTCCCATTAATTCGATAGCCTGCGCCGCCGGCCCGATAAACTTCATGCCGTGAGTTTCGCAGATCTCTGCGAAGTGGGCTCTTTCCGCCAACATGCCGTACCCTGGGTGAATGGCGTCCACTTCGGCAATGACCGCAGCGCTGATAATGTTTGGAATGTTGAGGTATGAGCGTGCCACCGGCCCCGATCCGACACAAACAGCCGCATCAGCCAATCGCACGTGCAACGCATCCTGGTCTGCATCGGAGTAAATAGCCACGGTTTCGATACCCAACTGTTTGCAGGCTCGAATAATACGTACGGCAATTTCGCCTCTATTGGCGATGAGCACTCGTTCAAACACTCGTTCGTCCTCCCCCATTCGTCCCTAGAGTCTTTCAATGACGAACAGGGGCTGTCCGTACTCGACCGGCTGGGCGTTTTCCGCCAAAATGCGCAGAATGCGCCCTTTGACCTCGCATTCGATTTCATTCATCAGTTTCATCGCTTCGATAATACACAGCGGTTGCCCAACATCAACCAAATCGCCCACAGATACATAAGGAGCTGCGTCGGGCGACGGCGCCCTATAGAAAGTACCTACCATAGGCGCCACAATGGTTATAGTATTATCTTCCTGATCGACCTTCGCCTCGACCTCGGGCTCATTAGGTGTAGAAACCTCCGACGGCGCACTTGGCACAACAACTGGCGCAACCGGTGCGGCGGCGGCCAGGTTGGCTGTAAATGCCGCGTTCTTTCTAATGGTTACTTTTGTACCCTCGGCTTCGTATAAAAACTCGGCGATATCGGTGTTGCCCAATGCCTTGATGAGTTCTTTGATCTCTCGGATATTCAGGATGACCATCTCCTTTTGCGTCCGGCAGCTTGCGCTGCAGATAGCAAGGAGCCGGCGCTAGCGTTCCCTCGCCCCCCGGCTTCATGCTGAAAATTACCATGACCTGCACGGGCGACGTTATAAATTCTTCCATAGGGCAAGATTATCCTGCTTGCGCCAAGTCAGGGAGCTATTGCATTCATAGTATCACACTGCAGGCTCAGGCGTACAGCTACCTATGCGCCTGGATTAGTCTTTGCATATCGGCACGATGTATCCCGGACGCATGCCGTAATAGCCTTCGTCAAAGGCGATGAGACACCGGAACCGGACATAGGAGGCGGGGCGCTTAGTGAAGGAACATGCGCAAACACGCCATGAGCGGGCGGGCCATGGCGCGTTACGTACTGATCATCAGTGCTTAGACGGTTGTTATGACGCACCGTCGATGATCGTGATGCGTTCGGCAGGTATCCCGGCGGCTCTGGCAGTCAGCTCGCCGATGACGGCTGCATCCTGCTTAGTCAATACTACCGGTACAACCACGTTGGCTCCACTCTGCGTAATGACTACGATCGCATCCAGGTAACCCTTCGCACGTAATAGCGTCTCCGCCTGCAACTCCGCTTCACTCCGCTGCATAATCTGCATCAGCTCCGCGTTCAGCTGTTCTCTTTGCGCGGCGCTAAGCTCCTTGTCTTCCAGTACGGTCTGCAACAATTCGATTTGCGCCGCACGCACACGCTCCAATTCCATCCGGTAGTCGGCGAATACAGCCACCTGCGGCATGTGTACTTGGATGTCGCCGCCGGTGGATACAGGGACGGATGACACCGTAGATTCTTGCGTACTTACCGTTACGACAGCCTGCTGCATTTGCTCGCGCTCTTGTCCGGACATCGCCCAGAAAACACCTACTGCTACACAAAGGAGCACCAGTCCGGTGAGTTGCAACGCTTTTTCTCGCTCAATCATAACAATCATTGACGCTCCTCCCTTCCGTTAGTTACGGACCCACGTACACCTCAGCGAGCGGCGAACACAGATACTCTATGCGCCGGCAGCCCGAGCGCAATCTGCGCCGCTTTGGCCAATTGGTACTTCACATGGGGCAAAACCGCGCCGTCTGCTACTATCACCACCCCGCGCACTTTAGGTTCAACCTGCACCAATACGATCGGTTGTTCCGCCTTGAGAGCATCGTCACGCACAGTCACCGGTCGACGTGACTCACGTTTATCAACAGGTTTGCCGCTATCCACGGTCACCTGCCTCGTTATCTCTTCCGCAATTACCTTTTCCGCGCTCGTTTCCATGGTGATGTATACCCAAACGTTCCCAGCCTGAGCGATGCGAGAGAGTATAGTTTGTAACTCTTGCTCCATATTGCTCGCCGCCGCTTCCTGCAACGCCGTATCTGCGGATGTATCAACATCCGGCGGGCTCACCGCCGCTTGATCGGACTCGGGGGTACGACTAAGCAGCAGCAGTAATGCGCCGAATACGGCAAGCGCTGCGAGCAGGCGACCGGCCTGTGGTGACAACAAAACCTCCTGCGACGTTTTTTCTCCTTGCCCAGAGCCTTGCTCTCGCTTTGGCAACCAGTGCGTCCATACATCCAGGAACTTCATTTCACGGCTCTCCCCTTAACTCGGTAATCCGGGCGCAGCTATCACCGCGGTATCCAATGCACGTCGACATGATCCACGGCTATTTGTAAGTAAGCCGCAACCGTTCGGCGTACCTGATCCGTCAGCCCTGCAGTCGGTTGACCGCGCACATGTACGGCGGCGCGCTGATGGACGATGCTCACCTGAGCCGTTTCTATGTCGGGCAACCCTTGCAACTCCAGTTCAAGCGTCCTAGCCACCTCGCGCGTCAGTGCATCGGCTACCGTGTTCAGGGCAGCTTCACCTAATGCCGCTCCCTGCTCAACAGAGGTGTCGGGCCAAGGAGCACTGAATTCGGTACGCAACAGCACATCGATGTAGGTTTCACCTCGAAAAAATGCCATGACGGGATGTAGTATCGCAACCAACACGACCAATCCCAGAAGCAGCTTTACATAACGGCGCAACTCGCCGGTGGGCAACAGCATCTCCATAAGAGTGGCAAACAAGATGAGAAAGGTTAACCGGGTAGCCCAAGCGACAATCGCCGTATACATCCTCTACACCTCGATATAATCGCAACCATTTAGCGCACTAGCGTCGTGACGTTTCCCATGCTCACCAAGATCGTGATGCTGATGAAAAACATCAGCCCAACCGTGAGCATACAGGCCAAAACCAGAGTCAGCGAACCAGCCAAGCTGTTCAAAGCATCCACCAAGCGCTCATCGCTCAGCGGTTCAATGAGCGCCGTAACCAGGCGAAAAATAAACAAGACGGAAAACACTTTCAAAGCCGGAAACGCGACGATGACAAATATGGCAGCCATGCCGAACACGCCGATCGCGCTCTTGATCAGCTGCGATCCGCCAATCACGATATCCAATGCTTCGGCCATCCTGGAACCGACTACCGGCACAAATGTCCCGGTGAGAAATTTGGCGGTCTTAATGGCAATGCTGTCCGTAACAGGAGCAATCGCCCCCCGAATGGACAAAACGCCGAAGAACAGAATGAAGAGCAAGCCCAGAAGCGTGATGGTCCATTGCCGCACCAGCCCCGCCATCTTTTTCATAGGAAAGTCCTTGGATAAACTGCCCAGTATACTCAGTACGGCAGAGAGAAAGGTCAGCGGCAGTATGACGTTCCGCACCAGAGTGGCCACCAAAGCGACCATACTCACGAACAGTGGATGGTACAAGGTGGCCGTCGTTACAGCCCCAGCCGCAGCGATCATCGCTGTTAGCAGCGGCAATGCGGCGTGCATCAGGTCGACCATGGTGTCTAGCGTAGAGCCTGCTACATCAACAGCTGCCCGAAACGACTGCAAGCCGATATATAGCAGTGCTAAGAAAGACAGCGCAAACGCCGGTTCCGCCACACCGTGCGTTGGAAAAACATGCGTCAGATTACGCAAGATGGCGCAGAACACGGCTAGTAGCGCCAACTGGCCTAAGAGCTGAGAATTGAACACAATTTCCCGCACCAAGAAACTGGCGAAACGTGTGATAAGATGCAAAAGACTGAAGCGATCGCCCAGTCCGCCGTCCGCCACAATCCGCCGTACATCCCATTCCGGCAATTCCGCGCGCAGCTCACTGCTTAAACCGGCAATCACCTGATCTAAGGCGCTGGTATCGAGCAGGTTAATCTGGCTCTCGAGCGCTTGCTCCAGTAAGAAGCGATGATCATCTTGGGCTACGGGCGAATCGGCGTTCATGGGAGCCTGCGGCGGATAAGGCGCCCATGTCTCTTCACCCGAGAATGCCGCCCAACCGCTATTAGTAGCGGTAAAAAGAAACAGGATGCAACAAGCGACTAGGTAGACGCATTTACATTGACCAAACCGAAAGGAGTTCATAACAGCCCCACCAGCGCGTCCATGATACCCGCAACAATAGGTACGCAGAGTAAAAGGATGATCACCTTACCGGCCAGCTCTACCATCATGGCGGTGCTCTCTTCCTTGGCATCCTTGGCTAGTTGCGCGCCGAATGCCGAAATATAGGCCACACCTACAGCTTTAACCACGATCGCCATATAAGCCGGCTTAATCTCCGCCCGCCCGCCCAACTCTACAAATACGGCGATGACCTCTTTCAAGGGAGACAAGAGGACCAAAAGCATCAGTATCATAAAACCGGCAGCCAGCTGCGTCGCCAAGGCTGCTTGGGTCACGCTGCGCAGATAACTGAGCAAGACCGCCGTCACAAGGGCTAGTCCGACAAAACGTGTAATATCCTCCACCTGATGTTCATCCTATCTTTGCCGGGGAAGTACAGATTTAGATGCCGGGCGTTTCACCACAACCTAAAAACCGACTCGACATTGGCAAAAAGCTGACCTAGCATTTGCACCAGCCATAAAAGGACAATAACTACACCGGCCAAAGAGAGCATCTGTGCTTGTTCTTGCCGCCCTGCCTGCGTTAGGAAAATGTGGAGTACGGCGATGACGATACCCAACCCGGCAATTTTGTATATAGCTGTGATATCCATTAAACAAGCACCTCTTTAAAATAGTAACAGCGCCATGATCATACCACCGGCTACGCCCAGGTAACGCCACATACGGCAGGCGGCTTCCAAACGATCTCGGGCACGTTCTTGCTCCTGCTGCAACAAACGCCCGGCCAACTGGATGTGGCGTACATGGTCCTCAGCGCTCCAAGGCCCCCAAGCCGCCGCCAAACCAGCCAATACAGCGGCTTCTCGCTCTGAAAGCCGCCGAGTGCGTCGCCAATCTTGCACTGCAGAACGCCAGGCATCGGCGGGCCGCATACCCTGCGCCATATAAATACCGACTGATGCGTAAAAAGGCGCGACCAAAGGCGCTGCCTGCGCCGCCTTGTGAAAACTGTCCGCCAAATTGGTCGCCAAATAAGCAATCTCCGCTTCCAGTACGGTCAGGGATACCAAAAAGGCTTCGCTCGTCGCCAATGCCCGCCGTATCCTGCAGGCGCCGCGTTCACCTAACAATCCCGCGGCCAAGATTAAACATCCGGCACCACTTAGTTTCAGCCACACGACTCACCCACCACCCAGGCTCTCTTCGGCTGGTCTCCGATTTCCTTGCGCGTCAGCTGAATTATATCCTCCAGGGTACCCGGACCTTGGCGCCTACTGAGCAGAAGCACCCGCTCAAAGGCGCCCTGATCCAGCAACCGAGCCAATACAGGGCGGCGTCGCAACTCGACTATGGACGCCCCATGGGCTGTAGCCACAAGAGTGACGCCGCTGTTGAGCGCCTCTTCCAGAGCGCGTCCGTCAGCGTCCGCGCCTATCTCATCGGTGGCTATCACCTGTGGCCCCATGGCACGCAACAGCAACCCGATCCCTAAAGACTTAGGACAACCATCCAGGACATCAGTGCGCATGCCTACATCGAGTTGCGGTAAGCCCCGAAAACATGCGGCCAGCTCAGAGCGTTCATCGGCTACCGCCACACGCATACCCGGCAATCCCAAACGACCTACGCCGTTACTTACTTGCCGAATAAGGTCGCGCAAAAGCGTCGTCTTACCACATCCCGGGGCGGACGCAATCAATGTGTGGTACAAACGCCCTCCCTGTACCAAGTGCGGTAGAGCCGCATCGGCTGCGCCGAAGACCTGGCGGGCCAGTCGGACGTTAAAACTGCTGAAATGCCTGATGGTGCGGATACCGCCGCCTTCCGGCACCACCTGGCCCACCAATCCGACCCGGTGTCCGCCTGGTAGCGTAATGAAGCCTTGTTTCACCTGTTGCTCCACAGCATACAACGAGGCTTGACTGACCGCCTCGATAAAGCTGTTTGCGTCTTCTGCGCTCCAGTTGATGCCCGCCTGGGCTGAGCGGACTATCCCATGGTCGCCTAAAAAAGCGTCTCGATCGGCGAGGACCAGCATCACCGGTCGTTGTATACGCAAACGAACCTCTTCAACCTGGGATGCCGTATCGGCGGGGATACGCCGTAAGGCTTGCCGAATGCGTGCAGGGAAATAGGGGATTGCCTGTTCCAGTGCAGACATGCTTGTTCACCACCTCTACAAGGTATGACCGCATTTCTTGGAACAGAACAAAAAAAGGACTGGCTTCATAATGAAACTAGTCCTGACTGTAGCTCTTTGGTTATGGGACCGACAGATCATCAGCGGAGGCGATCAGTCGCGTCTGTTTCCTACCCTTCTTGGGTCGGCTTCTGATCGTCGTCGGTCTCCGGCGCCTGTTCATTACCGACGGTAGCCGCCGCCGCATCGCCTGTGGCATATACGATACTGCCGCAGGAGGGACAGGTTATTTCCACATTCGGATCATATAGGAAGTCTTCTTCAAAGGTGACTGCCTCGCCGCAAGTGGGACAATCCATCTCTACGATCTCGTTTTCCTTGTCGTCGCCGGAACCGATGTCCGATTCTTCGTCTTCATCATCATCGAACTCATAGACCTCTTTTTCCAGCTCAGCCAAATCGGCGTCGATGGACTCGAGGTATTCGTCGGTTTCTTCCAGGCTAGCCTCGAGGTCCGCCATTGAATCCGCGAGATCGTCACATATGCGTAGCAGGTTCTCCCAAATGCTTTTAGCTTGGGCGTCTTTACCGAAGAACTCCGCACCTTCAATTAAACCTCTCACATACGCAATTCGCTCTTTAACATTCATGCCGAGATACCTCCTCATGACAGCATGAAGCTGACACTTCAGCTAGCCTACCTTTTAATATAAACCAAAACGAAGAAATTACACGCGCGACAGATACTCCCCGGTACGGGTATCTACACGGATGATATCGCCTTGGTTGATAAACAGAGGCACTTGCACCTGCACGCCGGTTACCAGAGTAGCCGGTTTGGAACCACCGGTAGCCGTATCGCCCTTAAAACCCGGATCGGTCTGTACAACCTCCATTTCGACGAAGGTGGGCAGATCGACGCCGATCGGCGCTCCTTGGTAGAACTGAATACCGATGACCATGTTGTCGATGAGCCACTTCGGCGCATCACCCAGTTTGTCGGTTGTTAGCGTGAGTTGTTCGTAGCTCTCCGTATCCATGAAGGTGAACTCGTCGCCGGATCTGTATAAGTACTGCA
>DUQB01000146.1 GCA_012838035.1 Bacillota bacterium
CGCGGTAGGTAATGAGTAATAGTGCCCCCGCACCTTCATCAATTGAACTACCGGCGCCGGGTACACTTGCATGTTCACTCTGTCTCGCACGATCAGATCATCTATCGGATGCAGCAGTTTCTGTTCGGCAAAGGAGAAGATGCGCAGATCGTCGCCGTACACCACATCAGGCGCCACTCCGGCCGCGGACATGGTGATGAACTTCTGATTCATATCGGGCCAGCTGGCTACAGGAATCTGCTCAATGACTATTCCCGTTCGCTCCGTAAACAGAGCGAACGCTTCCTCAAGCTCCGGCCCGAAGTTCGCGGTAAATCCCATGAACGTGATCTTCTTCTGGGCTGCCGTAATGGGAACGGCGTACAGCACGAAAGCTATCAGAATGGTGAAAAACAGCAGACTACGTGGAACGTTTCCCCTGCCCCGCATAGAGTGATTCCTCCTTTTGTGCTAGGCTCGTCCTATTGTTGGAGCCTTTGCGCCTGTTTGTAAATAATTGCCACATCCTATATTTGGTCACGGTAGGTTCTGTCTCCTGCTTCCATGAGCATTTAGAAAACAAATATTCTCTGTCGCCAATGGGAAGTGACCACTTTTTCCCAACTAGTCTTCCTGCCGGATCACCACTGGTGAGGATTGCTTCTAAAGAGCTTCCCTTGCACAAAGGCGGACACCAACAGAGCGACACCTAATATGAACAAGGATACGCCTAGGCCGTTTGTAGCCCGGGGAAAAACAGCGGTGAGAAAGAGGTACTTCTGAGAAATACACCAGCCTAGGCCACAGAAAATCAGTACTGCTATGACTACCTTTATCCACTGTCGTAATGGAAGATGCACCGATCGCCTCAGGTGGTTTGCCGCTCTGGAAGCTCTTCCCGCTTGCAGCAGTAACAAGAGCGAGACCCAGCAGATGATAGCAGCGAGTAACCATAGTGCGATCTTGCCCCACAGGATGCGTCCCATCCCTAATGGTGGAAAGCCGCGCCAGTGCGCCCAGTCGGACAGAACAGCGGCGATGAAAGGCCAACTACGTTGACTGTTGGTCAGGATCACAATGGCATCTCCGGTGTTTGGAACCGCGTGATAGTGCGTCATAATACCGTTGCCTTGCCCACCGTGAGAGATAGCGAAAGTGTCATGATCAAGCACTTCGACGTAGTGCCCTAATCCGTAAAAGTCAAACACCAAACCATAGATACCAAGGTTACTGCTATGATCTTCGTACATCGCTCTCATACCTGCGGCGCTGAGCACTTGGGCGTCTTCACCGGCCATTTCGCCAATGGCAAAGGTAGCGATGTCTTTGGCGGTAGCAAATAATCCCCCTGAGGCTTTCGCAGCATAAACATAGACGGGTACCGGTTGATGCTTCAGATTGTAACCAACCGGAACCGCGGGATCAAAATCTGCGCGCCAGGTAAAGGATGCATTCTCCATACCCAGCGGCTTCAGCACCACACGTTCCATATAGGCGGCAAACGCTTCTCCGGTAATATCCTCAATCAGTAGCTCCAACAGGTTGAAACCCGTATTCGAGTACGAGAATCTCTGCCCAGGCTCAGCCATGAGCACTGCCTCTCGAGTGAGCATCTCTCTTAACGTAGGCCTTTGTTCTTCAGGTGCGTAGATGGCAAACACATCGCCTAACGGCAACCCCGCCGAATGGCTTAACAGTTGGCGTGAAGTTATTTTTTCCGTTGGAAAAGCCGACTGAGGGAATTGCCACGTTTTGAGATACTCTACGATGGGAGCATCTAAATCCAGCTCTCCATGATCTACGAGGTGCATAACGCCCCACGCGGTCACTGCTTTGGATATGGATTGCACACTCATGGGGGTATCAACGGTGAGCGGTCTCTTTTGCTCAACGTCGGCATAACCATATGCCTTTAACCAAACCAACTGGTAATCTTCTACCAAGGCCATACTACAGCCTGGGATGTTGTATAGCCGCATCAATGAGGTGATCCGCCGGTCAAGATGCGCCGTAAACTCAGGCAACGGCGCATGTGGTTGCACAGATCGTCTAAATGGATTAAACCCGGCTATTGCTAAAGTCACGGTTATAGTAACAACAAAGGATAAGATAAGCCTTCGCCGCACTCCGGCCTTATGCTCGAATCTCATCTGTACTCTCCACCTCCGGCCAATCGTTCATATTTTTCTTGTGTACATAGGCAAATGGTTTGTCTACCTGATCTGTTTATGTATAAAAAATAAGTAAACGGTTGTTATTATATACCAATCATCAGTTACCGAAAAGCCCTGGTTTACGCAAATATTTATTGATCCATACGGAGTGCTCCGTGAATTCAGCGGGTAAATTCGCGTCGTACAAACATAATAGGGGAACCGGCTCGGCTCCCCTATGTTACATTCATGGTATCAGAATCGTTATCGTGCTTATTTCAACAAGAAGTGAACGACGAACAACGCACCGACGATATAAAGCAATGGGTGCATTTTTTTGCCGTTACCGGCGAACAACTGGATGATGATGTAACCAAGAATACCCATACCGATTCCATCAGCAATGCTGTAAGTCAATGGAATGCCTGCCAAAGTGAGGAAAGCAGGTATGGCCGTACTGGCGTTATCCCATTCAATCTCTTTGGCCACGGTCATCATCAAGAAACCGACGATGACGAGCGCCGGAGCCGTCGCTTGTCCCGGTACGGCGCCGATCAACGGGATGAAGAGCAGCGCGAGCAGGAAGAACAAACCGGCAACGACGGAGGTCAGGCCGGTACGACCACCTACGGATACGCCCGAAGCTGACTCAACATACGTGGTGATTGATGAAGCGCCGAACAGTCCGCCGATAGCCGCGGCAATAGAGTCGATGAACAGAACGTTCCTTAAACCCGGCAATCTGCCTTCCTTATCGACTAATCCGGCTTGACCGCCTACACTGATAACCGTACCCATGGTATCGAAGAAGTCCGATAAGAGGAAAGCAAAGATAATGCCCGTGAGGCCCAAGCTAAAACCGCTAAAGGCTGTTTTGCTGAGAGCTCCGCCAAAGGTGCTGAAATCAAGGTTGAGAGAGATCCAACTACCTATAGGCGGCAGCTGGGTCGCACCTATCCAGGGAAGCATCCCAAGTAACGTGGAGACGATGATACCGATAAATAGAGCCCCGTGGACCCGCCTCGCTACCAGCACCGCAGTGAATAGCAGGCCGATTGTTGCCAATAAGGTGCCTGGGTCGCGGATATCGCCGAATGCAGGCAATCCGTCGCTAATTACAACCAAACCGCTGTTCATGAGCCCGATCAACGTTATGAACAGACCTATACCGGCGCCGATAGCCCGTTTGATGTCCATAGGTATCGCGTTCATAATGTGCTCGCGCACGTTGGTCAACACTAACAGAGTAACAATTACGCCTTCAATGAAGATGATGAGCATACCGGTTTGCCAGGGTAGGCTTCTGCCTATAATCACGCCGTATGCCAAGAAAGCATTGAGCCCCATACCCGAAGCCAAGGCCAACGGGTAGTTCGTCACCAGCCCCATAAGGATACACATCAGTGCAGCGCCGATGATGGTTGCGGTCGTTGCACCAGCCTGGGGAACACCTGCGTCCGCCAGAATCGCCGGGTTGACGAAAATGATGTACGACATCGTCATGAAAGTGGTAATACCCGCCATGACCTCTGTGGAGACCGTGGTATTTCTGCTGTTAAGCTTGAACAGATCCTCCAACATGCCGCTCGACTTACCCTGAGACACTGCCATTAATTTATGCTCCTTTCGATAAACTACACTGATACCATTACCGTCGCCATTCTAGAAGGACGAACGAAATTCCTGCAGGACGCGTCAATGTTCGTGCTTATTTTTAACATACTCTTTTCGCACCCAAGAAATCAGCAGTACAACCTCCTTTTCTCCATTTACCTGCGACTTTGCTTCCGTCTTTCCCGCAGATCCGTCATCAACCTACGTCCCCATGAACGAAGCGAGACAAGGTTTCCCTCCACTCTTCCAGGTATAACCTCCATCAGAATGGCGGCAAACAATAGCGTCATGATGAGCTCCACAGTGGAAACGGTCATCCCGAGTATAGATCGTAAACCCGCTTCCACCAGCACGGCGATCACAATGACTCCGGATGAGATCGGCCATACCAGCTGCTCTTTCCCGTAACCGATGAGCAATGCCAAGACGACTCGGATAAGCGCCGACCAGAGCACAGGCGGCGCAACGGCGCTCCGCAAGAGGGCGGGAAATAAAGTAAGTACCATGTCTTTAGGACTGATTTGTAGTATTACGGCAAGCACCTGGCGAAAAAGAGTAGCACGCGGCAAAGCAGTGGCGGCGGCCTCAAAGTAGCCTTGCACTAAGGGCGTATGTAGTAAGCCGGTGAGCGCAGCGGTAAAAAGCGTACTGCCCGCCGCCACCCATACTGCGGCGAGGCCATGCGCAAAACCGCCTGCCATCAACGGAAACAAGCCGGACAACCTGATTGCCGACATAAAAGGGCTGAGTAGGACGAGCGCAGTAGAGCGGAAACGGTATCTTAACAAGAGTGCGGTCACCGGTAATGTCAAGAACAGCATGACGCCTAGTGTGGGAACGTGCCGGAACACGGCACAGCTAAGTATGATCAAACTCAAGGTAACTGCCGGAGCCGGTTTGATCACCGCCAAAGCTACCAACAGCGTACCTAACCAGTAGGCCTGATGATCATGGGTCATGGAGATCGGATAATGGCCGGCCAGTAATCCGGTTACGCCAATGATAAAAAGGGCGGCCAGACCTGTGTGCCAGACCCTCTGACTGCTCGTTTGGCCGTTCGCCTGCTCGGTTGCCCTGCGCAATATCGCGGCAAACTCGCCGGGACTACGAGGACGGTCTGTTGTGCGGCGCGACAGGGCTGCGCGCAAAGGCGCCTTTAGCTCATATGGCACAAGGCGCCACAACTTCCGCTGTTTCATTGAGAAAGCGCCTTCTTGTACGCTACCCGTCAGCATGGCCCACAGCACTGCCGCAAGGGCATATACATCGCTCCGGGCCGTCGGCTGGCCGGTCAGTTGTTCATCCGGCGCGTATCCGGGAGTGCCCCAACTCTGGTTATCTTTTTGACTGCCGGATTTTAACCCGATGCCGAAGTCGGTGATCTTCACATGCTTACCGTCAACTAAAACATTGCCGGGCTTTATATCCAGATGCCAGATCCTTTGTCTATGGGCATACTCCATCGCTTCGCACATTTGAATGCACAGGTCCACGGCTTCAGCTGCGAGCAAGCGTCCTTTTTTCTTAATATAAGCTTCCAAGGAAATGCCGGGGACATACTCAAATATCAACCAAGCTTGTTCCTTGGTCGTTATGCAGTCATAGAGCGTGACTATTCCCGGATGGTGCAAGTTGGCGACCGTGCGCGCTTCATGACGGGCGAATTCCTTAGGCGCTAATCCGGCCGGTGCATTGTGCAGCACCTTAATCACGACCGGGCGTTCGAGTTCGGTGTCGAAAGCGGCATATGCAGCACCTGTCCCACCTTGCCCCAAAAGTCGCACATTGGTAAATCGCTTCCCATATCCTCTGGGCAGCCGCAACTCCTGAGGCTTCGCATCATCCACAGCGGATATATGGTTTTCCGGCAGCAACAGAGTCGGCTGTGTGGTCGGCACAGGCCGCATGAACTCCGTCGGCTGGTCGGTGATGTTCTGATTGTCGTCTGCATTAGTGCGTTTCCGCACGCGTGTCTACCCCCATGCACCAGGTCAAAGTCGTCTGTTTGCCAGCCGACTTACGCTCCAACTCCCAGGCCGCAGTCGGCTTATTACAGGTTGAGCTCGTCCGCCATATTTCCCGGCGTCGCTTATGCGAATTCATCAAATCCGGGTTTCTTCATGTCCAGACCAACATGCTTATATTAAGTCTGATAGGGTTATTCTACAACCATACGCAAACTCATGCTTTGTGTTCCGACTATCTGACGCCTCCTGTTTAGAGGCCGTCAGAAACGCAAGTGAATTCACGCGCCGTTCCTGTAATCGGAAAAGCCTGGTAAGGCAATGGTGAGGTTTTCCACGATTAGGTCTTGACACACGCAAAGTTTGAGCTATATTAAAGCTGTTAGCACTCATCGGTTGTGAGTGCTAACATCAGCACCATTAGGTGATTTTTGAGGAGGGACCAGTTATGACGTTGAAGCCCCTGGGCGATCGAGTGGTTGTAAAAGCACTCGAACAGGAGGAACGCACGGCGGGAGGCATCGTGCTGCCCGATACGGCAAAAGAGAAGCCGCAGCAAGGTGAAGTTATTGCCGTAGGTTCTGGTAAAATGCTGGATAACGGCGAGCGCGTGCCGCTTGAGGTAAAGCCGGGCGATAAGATTATCTACGCCAAATATGGCGGCACTGAAGTAAAGGTTAAAGGTGAAGAGTACCTTATTCTCCGCGACAACGACATCCTGGCCATTATAGAGTAATCACGCGGCAAACATACGCAAGCATATATGTAAGGGAGTGGCAATGATATGGCAGCTAAACAGCTGGCCTTCGATTCCGAGGCGCGTAAAGCTCTCGAACAAGGCGTCAACACGGTAGCCAATGCCGTCAAGGTGACTCTCGGTCCTAAAGGCCGCAATGTTGTACTGGAAAAGAAGTATGGCTCCCCCACGATTACCAAAGATGGCGTTACCGTAGCCAAAGAGATTGAAGTGGCGGATCCGTATGAGAATATGGGCGCGCAACTTTGTAAGGAAGTTGCTAGTAAGACAAACGACGTAGCCGGCGACGGTACCACGACAGCCACTGTTCTGGCTCAGGCCATTGTGCTGGAAGGGCTTAAGAACGTAGCGGCCGGCGCCAACCCGATGCTCTTGAAGAAGGGAATAGACAAAGCCGTAGAAGAGGCTGTAGCCCAAATACGCAAGCTGGCCATCCCCATTGAAGGCAAGCGCGAAATTGCCCATGTGGCCGCCATTTCGGGCAACGACGAACAGATTGGCGACCTTGTTGCGGAAGCAATGGAGAAGGTGGGCAAAGACGGTGTCATTACCGTAGAAGAGGCCAAGGGGACTACTACCACCGTTGAAGTCGTCGAAGGTATGGAGTTCGATAAAGGCTACATCTCAGCCTACTTCGTGACCAATACCGAAAACATGGAGGCGGTCATCGAAGATCCTTACATTCTGATCTATGAAAAGAAGATCTCAAACGTACAAGACCTGCTGCCGTTGCTGGAGAAGGTAGTACAGCAAGGCCGTCCTCTGGTCATCATTGCTGAGGACGTTGAAGGTGAAGCGCTGGCCACTCTGGTCGTGAACAAGATCCGGGGTACTCTCAACGTCGCTGCCGTAAAGGCGCCTGGCTTTGGTGATCGGCGTAAAGCGATGCTGGAAGATATCGCGGTACTAACCGGCGGACAGCTGATCTCTGAGGATCTTGGCTTGAAGCTGGAGAACGTTCAAGTTGACCAGTTGGGTTCCGCCCGTCGTATTGTGATTACAAAAGACAAGACTACCATCATTGAGGGTAAGGGCGACGATTCGGCGGTTAAAGGCCGTATTGAACAGATCAAGCGGCAAATTGACGAGACCGAGTCCGATTACGACCGGGAGAAACTACAGGAGCGCCTTGCCAAGTTAGCCGGCGGAGTAGCGGTTATCCAGGTCGGCGCCGCAACGGAGACCGAGCTGAAAGAGAAGAAGCATCGTATAGAAGATGCCGTACACGCGACCCGCGCTGCGGTTGAGGAAGGCATTGTGGCCGGCGGCGGCGTCACATATGTGAACATCGCTGATTCTTTAAACAACCTCACTCTCGAAGATGATGAAAAAGTAGGCGCTCAGATTGTAAAACGAGCCCTTTATGAGCCGCTGCGTCAAATTGCGAGCAACGCCGGTTTAGAGGGTTCCGTCATCGTAGAGCGCGTTAAGAATGAGAAACCGGGCATCGGTCTTAATGCTGCTACGGAAGAGTTCGTAGATATGGTCCAGTCCGGTATCGTTGATCCGGTTAAAGTGATCTGCGCCGCTCTCCAGAACGCCGCTTCCATAGCCGGCATGCTGCTCACCACCGAAGCGGTCATTGCCGAAATTCCCAAGAAAGATCCACCGGCTCCCATGCCGGGCGGCGACATGGATTACTAACCGGCAGAACAGAACCCGAGCAACCGCGCTCGGGTTCATTTTTTTGTTAGAACGCAGGTCGGACGAATGCGCAGTCCGTCCAGCCTGTGCTCGCATGCATGCACACCTCACGCGGTCAACTCATCATCAACGCGGGCGCGCTGTGCCGTTTTACGGGCCTCATTGATATCACGAGCATGTGCTTTCAGTGCGGCTACGACAAGGGGACATAACGATCCGTCCGTAACCATGGAGTCCAGTACGGCTAAGGCCTTTTCCAACGGCATGCCCGCCCGGTAGGGACGATCTTCGGTAATGGCGGTAAAAACGTCGGCAACGGCCATTATACGTGATCCCAAAGGGATACTGTCACCTGGTAGCCTAAAGGGGTATCCTTGCCCGTTTAATTTCTCGTGATGAAAGGAAGCCCATTTGTTGATGGTCTCAAAACCTTTGATGTTCTCTAAGAGACGGTAGGTGTAGTATGTATGCGACCGGATGACGATTCGCTCTTCATTGTCTATGTTACCTTGTTTATGCAGGATGTCTTTGCTGATCACCAGTTTTCCCAAATCATGCAGGTAACCCGCGATGAGCATCATTTTGCATTCCGTTTCTGAAAAGCCCATCAGTTGAGCCAGCCTTTCCGCGGTTTTGGCCACACCTACTGAATGATTGGCTGTAAAGGGACTTCTCAGGTCGATGATTTTTGCAAATATTTGGGTGAGTTCAATGACTTCATCGATTTCGAGATCCATGGTATCAAAAGCAAGGAGACCGGACAGGATGTGCAATAGAGACTGGTGCGTGACATCCAACCAGATGTAATCATGAGTACTCATGTCGATCACCGCGTCTACCGCTTCGGGCACGTATACGGACCCCTTTTTGGCAAGGATCTCTCTCATTATGCGTTCTACCTGAACGAGTACGTTTTGCTGGTGGTTTATCGAAACGACAATACGATCTGCCAAATGAATGATATGGCTCAAGTAGGAGACTTCGTTGCCATTGACAGTGCGACCTTTCCCATGCTCCCACGGTACGTGGTGATACCGAATTACCTCCGCAACGCGGGCCAGCGGTTTAAAGTCCTTGATAAGTAGTGCTCCCCGATGTCCGTGGTCGTGCACAGAAAGAGGCTCATTCTCGATGAGAGCCAGCCTTTCGTCCAAAGCAAAGGCGCCGATGTCGTGTATTAGACCGGCCAGCAACAAGTCCTTTTTCTGTTGCATCTGCAGGCCAAGTCGCTCGCCTATGCGAAACGCCAGATAGGCTACCTGTTGGTGGTGGTTGGCAACTTCTTCGCTGATCAGATCGCCGGCATTGGTTATGCACAGCAGGAGATCAAACATATTAACGCGCATTCTATCGAGTTTCATAACCCGCTAACCCCCCGGATAGAAAAAACAGGCTGAAGATCAGCCTGTTCTCGTTTGGAAAGCTTTTGATCTCGTGGTGCGCGAGGCGGGACTTGAACCCGCATGCTATTCGCATACGCCCCTCAAACGTACGTGTCTGCCAATTCCACCACTCGCGCCTATCCGAAACAACACAAAAGGAGCAGCGACAGCCTTTAGTATACCTAAGAAACCTGGTAGTGTCAATACCGTTTCACAAGTTGAGCTGCTGAATTTCCGCATTCCGTGGACCGATCGGCTGCTTGCATGTATAGCCACTAAACAAGCTGAGGTGCTTAATGTCATATTATCTTATCTTGACCGGGTAGCCAAACTCTGTGCATATCCGTTCGTGAAAATGCCCAAGTGCGCCATATCGTACCTCCTATCATTTACATCCAGACTGTTATTGTGTTAACCTTGAGCTGGAAGCCCAGGCTGAAAACCATGAGGTGCAACACCTGAGGGAGGTGAAAACAACCATGACTAAACCAACTGATGCCTGCGAAGAGTTCACACCTGACGCCCAACGGGTTTCAGGCGTACATACGGACATCTCCGCGGTTCAGGGCATATCCGAGATTTTTCGCGTCTTAGGTGACCAGACACGCACCCAAATAGTATGGGCCCTGGCCAATCAAGAGCTCTGCGTATGTGATATCGCGCAACTCTTAGGCGTATCCAGTTCTCTGGTATCTCATCATCTGCGCTTGCTGCGTCATCTGCGCCTCGTCAAGTTCCGCAAAGAAGGCAAACAGGCATTTTATACGCTGGACGACGATCATGTCGTACAGTTGATCCATGCGGCTATCGATCACTATCACGAGCAAGCCGCATCGAAAACCTAAGACCGACCCACTGCGACATCCCGCCCATACCTTTGTGTAGGGCGTTAAGCACGTAAGGCGCGTAAGCTGTTGAGCACGGCCAGCAACGCCACACCAACATCAGCGAATACCGCCGCCCACATTGTGGCAATACCAACTGCGCCAAATGCCATTACCAACCCCTTAACACCCATCGCCAACCCGATATTCTGCCAAATAATCCGCTTTGTTTTACGCGATATGCGCATCGCAGTGGCCAAACGTGCGGGTTCATCGGTCATCAGTACAACGTCGGCTGCCTCAATGGCTGCATCGGAACCGATATGCCCCATTGCTATACCCACATCCGCTCGCGCCAGTACCGGCGCGTCATTAATACCATCTCCTACGAAGGCTAAACCACCCGGCTGTGCGGGCAGGCTCTCCAATACCGCCAACTTTTGGTCCGGCAGCAATTCAGCATAATAGGCATCGAGTGCCAACTCGTCGGAGATAGCGGCGACAGTCTCTTCCCGATCACCTGAGAGCATGACGACTCGCCGTACCCCATGGTTTCGTAGTAAACCTACTGCAGCCGCAGCATCCGGTTTAAGAGCATCGGCAATGATAATGTATCCCTGGTATGCCTTATTACAGCTTACGTGCGCCACCGTACCGTTGCTCTCTACCTGCGCAGGTTCTATACCAAGCCGTGTCATCAGTCTTCGATTGCCCACAGCAACTTGGTCTCCATCCACACAACAGATGATCCCCTCGCCGGCAATCTCCTGATAATCCGTCACAGCCGCTGTTAGTGAAGTGGCCTCAACCGCACCGCGGATGGATGCGGCAATAGGATGATTGGACTGCGCTTCCGCATTAGCGGCGAGCATAAGCAGCTCGTCCTGAGTGAGTTGCCCTACTGGTACAACCGAAGTCACTTGAAATACGCCTTGAGTAAGCGTGCCGGTTTTATCAAAAGCTATGGTATGCAGTTTATCCAGCGCTTCCAAGTAGTTGGCGCCCTTCACTAGAATGCCTTGTCGTGCCGCACCGCCAATTCCGCCGAAGAAGCCCAATGGTACGGAGATGACCAATGCGCACGGGCACGAGATCACTAGGAAGATCAACGCTCTATAAATCCACTGTTGCCACTCCTGGCCGAACATGAGCGGCGGGATAACGGCTATAAGACCAGCGACAGCCACCACCGCAGGCGTATAGTAGCGAGCAAAGCGCGTAATAAACCGCTCTGTCGGCGCCTTACGAGCGCTTGCCTCTTCTACCAGGTTCAGAATACGTGCGATAGTGCTCTCGCTATAGGGCTTCATTGCCTGCACGGTGAGGCTGCCGGATTGGTTCACATATCCCGCCAGAACAGAATCTCCCGGTTCTACCGAGCGAGGAGTCGATTCTCCCGTAATTGCCACGGTATTAACCCAGGAAGAGCCCTCAATAATGCGACCGTCCAAAGGTACCTTTTCACCCGGCTTGACGATGATGGTCGCTCCGACGCTTACTTCATCCGGATTGACTTGTCGCACAGCACCATCCGGGAGCAGCATGTTGACGAATTCAGGTCGTAGATCGAGCAATGCGGCGATCGAACGGCGTGAGCGGCCTACAGCCATGTCTTGGAATAATTCACCAATCTCATAAAACAACATGACGGCTACGGCTTCGGGATATTCACCGATGGCGAATGCGCCGAGCGTGGCGAGGGACATCAAGGTGTTCTCATCAAACAACAGACCGCGTGTTATATTGCGGCCTGCCTTATAGACCGTACGGCCTCCTAGCACCAGATAACCGGGTAGAAAAAGCCACCAATAACCTTTACCTGGTAGTAACAAAGCAATAGCGTACAGCAGACTACCGACAAGCAGACGCCGCCAAGGAAGTTCGTCATGGTCGGCTTCCACCGAATCGGATAGCTCTCGTTTCTCTATTACTACATCAGGTTCTACGGCGGCGGCGGCCTGTTGCACTTGCGCTAAGATGGATTGCTCAGAGCCGCTGTATGATAACATCAGGAGTTTGCCGGCAAAGTCCACTGAAGCCGACTTAACCTGACTCAACTTAGAGACGGCGCTTTCGATCTGCGTAGCGCATGCAGGGCAGTCCAACCCTCGGACTGATAGTTTGAGATGTTTGTCAGGTCTATCCCCCATGGACTTCCTCCGCCGACAATACGATTGAATAACTGTTCACATGTTCACTCAATATGAGTATAACGAGGCCCGGAGGGGAAGTCAATGATAATTACAGAGCTTTTGCTCATCATTACCGGCTCAATGACCAGCTCTCAGCTACTCTTCTGCTCAAGTGGTTTACGTGACCAGAGCAAAGCTCGGCATCCGCGTCTTACGAACAAAAAGGCAGTAAGGACTGTGACGCTACGCTTGTTCAACGTAGCGTCACCAGCTGAATCGCTATTCTTGGTCAACCAACAGGCGTCGTAGAATTTTCCCTGTTGATGATTTCGGCAGAGCAGCCATAAACACGACGTTTTTTGGGACCTTGTAGTTGGCCAGTCGTTCCCTACAATAGGTTATGACTTCATTGGCCGTCATCGTCTGTCCGTCTTTCAGGCTGATTACAGCCTTAACCGATTCTCCCCGGATGGCGTGCTTCATACCCACCACCGCGGCTTCTTTTATTTTTGGGTGAGAGTAAAGCACCTCTTCAACCTCACGCGGGTACACCTTGAGACCACCAACGATGATCATGTCCTTTAAGCGATCTACAATCGTGACATAGCCGTCTTCATCGATGGTAGCCACGTCCCCGGTATGCAGCCAACCGTCCTTCAGCGCTTCCGCCGTCGCCTCGGGCAGTCCAAAATAACCGACCATCACGTTTTCGCCTTGTACCAGCAACTCACCTGGTTGTCCGACGCCCACGTCGTTGCCATGAGTATCGACAGTCCGTACCCGTACTCCGGGGACCGGCGGACCGACGGTACCAGGTTTAATTTTCCTCGCCACGTTGACAGCCACTACCGGAGATGCTTCTGAGAGCCCGTAGCCCTCTTGGATGGAAACGCCATACATCTCCTCGAACCGGTTGAGAACGGAGATAGGTAACGGGGCGCCTCCCGACAAACAAAGAGTAACGCTGGAAAATATCTCCTTGGGAATGGATGCAGTCACCATCACTACATACATGGAAGGTACTCCGGCTAGGGCGGTGATTTTGTGCTGTGATATCGCATTCAACACGATTTTTGGCACAAACTGCTCAATGAGCACGATTTCCGCACCTAGGCAGAGAGGCACCAACATGGAAACCGTGGCGGCAAAGCAGTGGAAAAGAGGCAACACGCAGATAAAGACGTCGGACGATTTTACCTGCAGCGCACCAATTGTTGACTGCACATTCGACGTAAGGTTCTTGTGAGTAAGCATAGCCCCTTTAGGTTTACCCGTGGTTCCGGACGTGTAAATGAACACGCCGAGATCGTCAGCACCGGAGGGACCTGGTAAAGGTTCGTTACAACCGGTTGCCAGTATTTGCTTCCATTCATCAGCCTGCTCCCCGGCCGCCCATATCATGACCGGTACCGAGCAGGCCAATTCTTGCGCTGCAGGTAACGGAGCCGCGATCAACGCCTTAGCGTCCGCATCGCGCAATATATAACTAATCTCGTCTGCGGTCCAGACCGGATTAATGGGTACGGCAACTGCGCCAATCCCGGTCACGGCGAAGTACGAAAAGAAAAATGCAGGAATATTGGGCAAGACAAGGACCACTCTGTCACCGGGAGATATCCCCTTGCTGAGGAGATAGTGCCCTACTCTATTTACCGCATCCAAGGTCTGTTTATACGTGAACTCATCCGATTCGAACCGAAAACAGACTTTATCGGGGTGTTGCGCCGTTGATCTGCAGAGCATTTCATATAAGGTCATTCAGCAACTACACCTTCCCATATTCGTGAATCGTTGGTGTTTCTACAGTTTAACATCCGGGTCCTACCTATACATGTTAACGAAATGAAAACTTTTTGTACCAGGTACTAAAAACTGTTCGGCACGATTCGTTACCCCATGGCGCGTTGCTATTGCTGTGAGCGCAATTCCGTACTTAAGCGACTGAGTAACTCATTGATCGCTTCATCAAGCGCACCTTGCTCATACAGGTACGGGCCTGCAGGGATTTGGATATGCAAAGCTTGCTCGTAAGCGGCGCGAGCCGGAGTATAGGCGTGGCTTTGCTCATAGATCCCGCCTAAGGCGAGTAGTGCACGCTTACGCCAGTATGGATGCGTATCCTCCTGCTGAAGCAGCCGCAACAAAATCTCCTGAGCCCCATCGTAACGATTAATATGAGTATAAGCCTCACTTAAGCGGTACAGCGGCATGGCCGCCGGATCAATCGCTACGACTTGTTCAAGGAGAGCGGCGATGCGGCGCCAATCTACCGCAGCGCCATCGGCAACCGTTAATGCGTGCGCTTGCCGATATAACGCCAATGCCTCTCCCTGAGCCTCCTCCAACAGAGGACTAGCCGGAATGGCAGCGGGAGAAAGTTGGTGTTTCCCCACCAGTTCGCCGTTAAGATCAAATGCTATATACTGTTGAAAGGGAGCAGGTGCCGTGTCGCTCGCCCGCGCCACCCAAAACACCTGCTGTTTCGGGTGAAAAACCGTACTGGCAATAACATCCGGATTGCTGATGCCGTTATTGTAGAAGCTGTCCGTGCCCGTATCAGCATCGTGTCTATCGCGCAGCAGGGCTACGAAATCCGCTGGAGTGTGTATCATCAAATCTAGCAACAGCGCATCAACGCGCCGGCGACGGTTCTCCGGAACGATGTTGTCGATGCGGGAAAACGGTAGCAGCGCAGGCGTCGTAAAGACCGCAGTCGTAGTAAGATGGTCATCAGCGGCCAAATGTTGACTGATTCGCTGCGCATTGTACTCAATGACCAACGCGTCTGGTTCGTCTTTTGTTGCCGCAGCGGTTATGATGGCGGAACCGCTGCGAGGCCAGGTAGCAAAGGTGGCATAAACCTCGTCGACGTATGCGCCATGCTGCAGTGCCTCACGCATGAGAATTAAGCCCGGAATAGCCGGCGGAGTCGGAGCGCTTCCCGCGATTATGGCGCTGTAGGTAAGCGAAAGACCTGACTGATTCATACCCTGTACCACACCGACCAAACCCGGCCACCCTATGGAAACAAAACCTTGTCCGTCATGCGGTTTATATAGCAAAACGGTCAACTGATCGGCCAAAAGACCAGGCCATGGCGCTTCCAGATTATAACCGTGAAACACGCGATCATGTACCGGTGCGCCAACGAACTTGACGATGCCGGTACCGCGAGGACCTAGCGCCTCATAGTAATACTGCAGAAGGAGCACCGTCTCTAAATCAAGACCCGCCCCTGCCGCTATACCGCGCATTTCGTCATGATACTGCTGCGGTACTTCACGCAAAGCCCGGGAGATGACGACGGCACGTTGGTATAGATCGGTAAAAAATTCCCAAATGCGACCTGTTATGCTCTTTTGCACAGGTTCGTCATTAAGGTGTTTGGCTAATTGCTGGAGTTCGTTCTTCAGCAGAGTCCCATGCTGTAAGCCCATTTCATACGGCGTGCCTTGCATAAACAGAACGCGGAAGCCCGTGCGATATTCCAGCCAACCTTTACCAAACGTTCGCCGCGACGGAGTCGCGGTATCGGTGCTCGCCGATCCGGCTACGATGATACCACTGCTACACAACAGTCCTAAGAGAATCACCACAACCATGCAACGGAAACGACTTCTACATGGTATCAAGGCGGCACCTCCTCACCAACCAGAGGACAAACACGGATGAAGCAAGTTTAGCGCATAAACATGAGTCAGTTTGTCTTCCTGCTTTTGCTTGATCATCGGCAGGACATGCTACGGCAATCATAGCTTACTATGTCTATGAACAATGATACACCGAATCCATGAAGGACGACCAGATTGGGTGAAATGCGATACATATAGGTGCGGAATACACGCGGAAAGCCTGCTTACTCCAACGGCTCTGTTCTTCGATAGCGTTCCAGCTCACCGATGAGTATGCGCCATACGATCGCGAATACCATCGCGTCGTCCATCCATCCCACCAAAGGGAAAGCGGCGCCTGGAAGCAGATCAAGCGGGCTGATGACGTAAAGCAACCCGAGGATGATCAGGTTCTTGCGCCACGAGCGGACCCCTGGGTCGGAGAAATAGCGAAATAAGGTAGGCAAAAGTCCAAACAGGCTTTTTTCAGTATGCTCCCGTCGTGTCATGCGGCCCCGAAACGTGCCTTTACCTTTACTCTCGTCTTGATCCACATCAACCCACGAGGCGTTCTGCTGCTCTTTAGTCATCTTATAACCGCAATAAGGACACTTGCGCGCCAACGCGATCTCCTGTTGACAACGCAAACATCTCATCTCAACACCTCCAAACGGCATGACCGCCAGATTGCCGAGGTCTTCGCCACATCCTGCCCAACAGTTGCCCAACCGTAGCCGGCGGAGAGCTTCATCCGGACGAATGGATGATGTGGAGACGAAACAGCGCATCTTTGGGCACCCGCCTCCTTATTCTTTCCATATGCATTATGGTCACTCCATCCGTCCGTTAATTGCCATACGCTATTTCCCTCAGTCCTACATGCAGCCATACACATACATGCGGATGGGCCTTTCTGATCCGCAGGAGAAGTCACTAAGTCAGCATCAGCGACTATTTAGAGCCGGATAGGCACGTTGATACCAGACATAAGCTCGCAGGACGCGGCCCAGGTATAAGCGCGTCTCCGGAAAGGGAATCCGGTGACTTTGCCTATCGGTTCCATCCCACGTTCCCGACTCCAGCCAGCGTTTTACATGCGTTTGCCCGCCGTTGTAGGCTGCAAGCGCCGCATTAACGGATCCGTCAAACATATTGATCAGATATGCTAGATACCAGGTCCCGATCTTAATATTAATCTCCGGCTCGGATAAACGCTCTTCCAGCCAATTGGGCATTTTTAACTGTTCGGCTACCCATGCTCCCGTGCTTGGCATCACCTGCATTAAGCCGACCGCACCTTTAGGAGAGACGGCATTTGGGTTGAAGCGCGATTCTACTCTAATCACTGCGGCAATTAATAAAGGGTCAATATCGTGCGCCTGCGCTTCATTGACGATGATCGATTGATAACGCAACGGATAAAGGTACTGCAACAGGTGTTCACGCGGCCAGGCAATGAGTACTATGCAGGCCAAACATAGGAAGACCAGCAGGCGGATCTTGCGCTGCACACGTCAGCCTCCTGACTAAGGTGGTTTCAGGCTAAAGCATTCTTTTGGTTATGAGCGCTGAGTGCACGTTCATACAATTCGTGAACCAGTATTTCGCCTGTGGCCAAATTAGTGGCTAATGGTATGTTATGCACGTCGCATACCCGCAACAATGCGGTAATGTCGGGTTCGTGAGGCTGTGCGGTAAGTGGGTCGCGCAAGAAAATGACGCCGTCAACTCGACCTGCCGCGACTTGAGCGCCGATCTGTTGATCGCCGCCATATGGCCCGGATAGCATGCGTTCAACAGACAACCCCGTGGCTTCGTGCACGAGTTTTCCCGTCGTGCCCGTCGCCAACAGCTCAAATGCGGCTAAGTAATCCCGATGCTTTTTACAGAACCGGACGATGGTATCTTTCTTTTGATCGTGAGCAATCAGTGCAATTCGCAAACAGGTCATTCCTTTCACATCGGCATCCGGCAAAGTATACTTGCTAAGGATACTCTGCAGTATTAAGACTTGCAAGAGGTGGAACCGGCTCTATGTGTCACAAGCCGTTGCCATAATCGGATCACTTGCTGTTGAGTGTCTGTCGGTGGTCCGGAATTATCGATGCAAAAATCCGCCATGGCGCGTTTTTTGTCTATAGGCATTTGCGCCTTTATGCGGGACAAGGCCGCTTTGTAATCATATCGGTTGCGACGCATCAACCTTTCCAACTGCACCTGCGGCGGCACCCAAACCACCGCCGTATAATCGCAGAGCTCCAAGCCTACTCCGGTCTCATACAACAGCGGGATGTCCAGTACCACTAAAGGTGTTTTGGCTACAACATACTCATGTCGACGTTGCTTCATCCATGCGAGAATCAGTGGATGTAAAATGGCCTCCAAAGCCGCTTTTTGCTCCGGCTGATTAAACACGATCCGTCCCAGACTCGCTCTGTCCAACGTACCATCCTCACGCAAGATCCCCTTGCCGAAATGAGCCGTGACGGCGTCTAATCCGACACTGCCCGGCGCCACGACCAAACGCGCACCGATGTCGGCATCGACCAGGCCGGCGCCGAGTTCCACCAGCATAGCAGCCACCGTACTCTTTCCGGAAGCTATTCCTCCTGTTAAACCGAGCGTCACCGTCATTTTTGACACCTCGGACAAAAGACCGTGCCCCTGCCCGCTACCTTTATCCGTTGCAGGATACCGGTACAGTTGGTGCAACTGCTTCCTGCCCTACCGTAAACTAACAGAAAACGCTGATTATCGCCGCTACTGCCATCGCCGTCCACATAGTCGCGCACGGTGGTGCCGCCATGTTCTATAGCGTTGGCCAACGAAGTGCGAATGGCTTGCCACAGGCGAAAGATCTCACCTTCATTCAGACTTCCTGCGGACCGTTCTGGATGAATGCCTGCCCGAAAAAGGCTCTCATCAGCATAGATGTTACCTATTCCGGCAATGCGTCTTTGATCCAAAAGGCAGGACTTCACTTTCATCTTAGTGCCGCCCAATGCGGCTGCCAAAGCTTGAGGAGTGAACTCATCCGCCAGAGGCTCGGGACCGACCTGAGCAATGCGCAGGAATTCATCCCTATCGGCAGCCCAATATATACGACCAAACTTGCGCTGATCGACAAAGTGCAAAGCGATGCCATTGTCCATGGTAATCAGCATGCGCAAATGACGCTCCTGCGTACTCTTAAGAGGACGCGCCGTCAACCGACCGGTCATCCGCAGGTGAACGACGAGGTAAGCATCGCCGGCAAGGGCTAAACCCAGGTACTTGCCTCTCCGATGAGCCGTAATAAAGCGGGCGCCGACCAAACGATCACGCAAGAGTGCTGGTGTCATGTTTACCAACGATCCCGGCCATAGTACTTGCGCCTCTACCACCGTTGCCCCTGTAATATGGGGAGTGATGGTTCGTTTAACCATTTCTACCTCTGGTAGTTCCGGCAATACCTAAACCTCCATATGGATTACTCCGCGTACTCCTGCATATCCAGCCAGTTGGCGCCTACTTGCATATCAACCTTTAATGGTACCTTTAGCGGATACGCATTCTCCAGCTCTTCTCGTACGATCGTCGCTGCTGCAGCCAATTGAGCACGCGGCGTGTCGATCACTAGTTCATCATGTACCTGTAATACTATCTGCGCGTCCAAACGCTCTTCCCTTAATCGTTGATGCACATGCACCATCGCCAGCTTAATAATGTCCGCAGCAGACCCCTGAATCGGCGTGTTCATTGCAGTGCGCTCGGCAAAGCTGCGCTCTTGCCAACGTCTACTATGCAGCTCGGGTAAGTAACGACGCCGTCCCAAGATGGTGGTTACATACCCTTGCGCTCTTCCCATCGCCACCATTTCGTCCATGTATACCTTAACACGCGGGTACCGCGCGAAATAGCCATCGATGTACTCTTGCGCTTTTGCCCGTGTAAGCCCGGTACCTCTAGCCAAGCCGAAGCTGGAAATACCGTACACGATACCGAAGTTGATCGCCTTGGCGGCGTTGCGCATCTCTGACGTCACATCTTGCGGATCTACGCCGAAAACCTCTGCGGCCGTTTTGGTGTGTATGTCGGCATCGGCGACAAACGCCTGAATGAGGTTTTCATCGCCGGAGAGATGAGCAAGTACGCGCAGCTCAATTTGGGAGTAATCCGCTGAGATCAATACGGCATCAGCATCACTTGCTGTAAAAGCGCTGCGTACCTGCCGTCCTAGAGCCGATCGTACCGGAAGGTTCTGCAGGTTCGGATTGGCGCTCGAAAGCCTGCCGGTTGCGGTAATGGTCTGATGGAACGTCGTGTGAATACGACCGGTCTGCGGATTGATCACCTGAGGCAATGCATCCACATAAGTACCGGTCAACTTGGTCAACTGTCGATAATCAAGCAGTAATCCGGGTAACACATGCGCGCCGGCCAACTCTTCCAATACGGGTGCCGCTGTAGAGGGTCCTGACTTGGTTTTCGCAAGTACCGGCAATTTAAGTTTGTTAAAGAGGATATCGGCCAGTTGTTTCGGTGAGTTGATGTTGAACTCCGTACCGGCTGCCATATAGATCTCCTGTGTCAGACGCTTGAGCTCGACGGCAAACTCCTTGGACATCGCCGCCAGTTGCGCCTCGTCTACACGAATGCCGGTGTTCTCCATGCTCGCCAACACAGTCAAAAGCGGCATCTCCAAGTCGCGATAAAGTGACTGTAAACCGTCCTCTTCAAGGCGTCTCCGCAAATGAGGTTCGGCCGTCTTGATGATGTCAAGCTGCTGTTGCAGAGGCTCTTGCCATGACGCATGGGCTATATCCACCGGATTCTCCGGCCACTCCATCGGAGGTGCGCAACCATGTTTTAAAGCCAAGTCGGTTAATGAATGATCACCTTGGGTGGGATTGACCAAATAAGATATCAGTTGCAGGTCGTCCAAATGAACTGATTCCTCAAGGGTGGGTAACACAGCGCCTTGTTGCGCGGCAGCCACTAACTGCTGTTTGAGATTGTGGCCGATCACACGTCGACCGCTGCGCAGCAAATCCGCATAGGCGGCAGCGACATCCGGCCCTCCGACTACACACTCTTGGCCGTGTGCAACGGCGCATAAACTCAGCTGCCGAGTCGTAGCATTTACAGGCTGAAAGGCCGCCGCGACGTATAAAGGCTCCGAAAGTCGGCGACAAGCATCTGCAAAGGCCTCTGGCGACTCGACAACTTGATAGTGGTACGATGTTGCCGCGTGGTTGCTCGCCGGATTATTAAACAAGTTCGGCGCGTCTGCAGAAAGCTCTCCTGCGGTTGCATCGCTTAAACCGGGCAAACCTGTCGTCTGCTCCGCGTCGCCTGCAGGCTTGGCTCCAAACCGTTTTTCCAACCGCCGCAAAAGTGAAACTGACTCAATCTGCTTAAAGAACTGCGCTGCGTATTCCAAGTTGGGCGCGTGCCATCGCAAGTCTTCAAGATTGACCTCCAGCGGCACGTCGGTTACGATTCTGGCTAACTCTTGACTAAGTTTGGCCACTTCCTGTTGCGTGCGCAACGCCTCCCCCACTTTACCCTTAATTTGGTCGGCATGCGCCAATATCGCGGCCAAATCATGGTACTCCTTCAAAAGCTTCGTCGCCGTTTTCTCGCCAATGCCCCTTACTCCGGGTATGTTATCCGAAGGATCGCCCATGAGCGCCTTTAGATCGACTACTTGGGAAGGTAAGATGCCAAAACGTTCTTCTACCTCCTTGGGACCATAGCTATCCATCTCACTAATCCCTTTGCGGGTAATGAGCACCGTGATGCCTTCTTGCACCAACTGAAGGGCATCTTTGTCACCAGTGACTATAACTACCTGGTAACCGGCTTTTTGTCCGCGCAGCGCCATGGTGCCCAATACATCATCTGCCTCATAGCCGTCGATCTCGACGATCTGAATGGCAAAAGCTCGCACTACTTCGCGTATAAGGGGGATCTGGCCGGCGAGTTCCTCGGCCATAGGTGGTCGTTGCACCTTATAGTCCTCAAAAGCGATATGTCTGAAAGTCGGCGCAGCGCGATCAAACGCCACAGCGACGCAAGCAGGGTTTTCTTCTTCCAACAAACGCATCAGCATTGTGGTGAAACCGTAGACCGCATTGGTGTGTTGGCCGGTTGAGGTAGTCATGGTCGGTAAAGCATGAAAGGCCCGATGCATCAGGCTGTTACCATCAATCAGCATCAGCTTGCCGTTATCTGCCGCCACCGTATCGACCTCCTTGCACGAAATTCCGGGTATGAACCCCTTGGTCTGTGATTCCGGGCAGCTGTTCGTGTACTCCTCTGATAGCGCTTATCGGTTGCAAACGATGCCGTTGAATGAGTCATATGTTACCTATTTCTCCGCATGCTGCAAGAATTACCTGCTAAGCCCCCTTATACCGTGCATTACCTCAAGGGAGAACAGTCCCATCGGCGAACTATGCAGGGAGAATCGCACCATCCGGTATGATTCGGAGCTTGTCTTCTTTAGCGACGAAGACGAATTCATCTATCTGGAGAGGAGATACAGCAATGCGCCGTTTGATAAGCACCGTTTCCATTAGTGTGGCGTTGATAATGGCCTTATCAGCCGCTTCCAGCGCACTGAGCACGGCACGTTTACACGATATCTCTGGCAATTGGGCTGAGGAGCATATCATAGCCTTAGTACAACAAGGAGTACTAGGCGGTTACCCCGATGGCTCCATTCGTCCCAATGAAACCGTTACTCGTGCAGAATTCGCCAAGATGACCGCAAAGGCCTTTAACCTGAGTGAAACGAAAAAGTTACCTTTTCAGGATGTGAAGGACCACTGGGCTGCAGATGCCATTAGCGCAGTATATGCAGCTGATCTGATGCAAGGTGTTGACGATCGTTCGTTTCAACCGGAGCGTCATGTCAGCCGCGCTGAAGTGACTGCCGTAGTGATGCGCTTTATGGGGCTCGATCAGTTGCTTTCCTCCGATGAGCTTGATCACTTGACCTTCTCGGATGTGGAACCGACGCACTGGGCTGCCGGGTCGATAGACGCAGCCGACCGACTGGATATCCTACCCCCCTATTTCAGCGGTCGTTTCCAGCCCGATGCGGCGGCAACACG
>DUQB01000147.1 GCA_012838035.1 Bacillota bacterium
TAAGTTAACTTATGGAGCGGTCTGTTTACTAAACAGGTAAAGTGTTTATTGCGCAGAAAAGAACATGTCGCGTAGGAACGAAGTCTGCTGTGAGTTGCCCGTCGCTTGGCGCAAAAGAGTCCAGTGTATGAAGGAGGCCTGTAATGGCAGGGCGTGTCACGATGAGAGATATTGCGGAAAAAGCCGGCGTATCGCTTGCTACGGTTTCCAATGTATTAGGCGGCAAAGCGAGGCATGCTTCTCCCCAAACAATTGCTCGGGTGTACGCAATAGCGGAACAACTAGGGTATGTTCCCGTACAAACGCGTATACCGGAGACTAAACGCTCACCGACCATCGGGGTCATTGTATACAGCCTCACTTCGCCTTTCTTCAACGCCGCACTCAACGGCGTCTATGCCGTATGTTCCCGCTTGGGTTTCAACATCATCGTGCATAGCAACTTCGGCAGGGAGCATCGCGAGATCGTGTCGGCCAGGGCCCTCGTCGAGCAACGCGTTGACGGCCTCATCTTCATTTCGTCTTCCGCCTACCGGTACGATGACGCATTTAAATGCGCGGTAGAAGCGCGGATTCCGGTAGCCGTAGTCAATCGGGCGATCGATCCGGACGCAGCCTTTCACGTGCTGATTGATAATGAGCAAGCAGCCTACGATGCCACTCAGCATCTTATTGCGCTGGGGCACAGAGCCATCGGTCACATCCACTTGGCCACCAAGGGGCCGGGCGCCACGCAGGCTGCGGCTGAACGAGCGGCGGGTTTCCAGCGCGCATTGGCCGAGTATGGTTTAGAGTATCGGGAAGCATGGGTAAAACCTGAACTGATATCGAACGTTGCCGTCAGTCATGACGTCATAGCCTATCCGAATGTAGTGAGCATGCTGTCGTCGGCGGAACGCCCCACGGCCATTCTTTGCGGTACCGACTATCTGGCCGTCGGCGCGCTGCGGGCCGCGGCGGCGTTGGGGATGCGGGTACCGCACGATCTGGCAATTGTGGGCCACGACGATACGGTTGTTGCGCAGTACGCGACACCTACGCTGACCAGCGTGCGTGTGCCGATGGAACAAGCTGGAGTTAGGGCGGCAGAGGCCTTGATCCACTCCATATGGAAGGGAGAGAAGCTCAGCGGCAGCGAGATATTGCAATGTGAGCTGATTGTCCGCGATTCGTCGGTGGTGCGCTTTAGTGAAGACATGATTACACCAACACCATTGGGCAACAGGAGTGATACGAAATGAAACGTCGACTAGGTATACTGTTGCTGATCACTTTCCACCTCTTGTGCGGTTCCCTTGCGGTTACCGGCGAAAAAGTACAACTGACATTTATGCACAACAACAAGAACGTCCAGGTTGAATGGGCTAACATCATTATTGAACGGTTTGAAAAGCTGCATCCCGATATTGAAGTGAACCTCATCACTACATCTACCGGTGCCGGCTACCAGGAGAAAATCGCCGTTTTAACTGCTGCGGGCAGCGCTCCGGATGTCTTTACAGGTTTCGCCGACAAACTCGGTTTTATTGTCAGGGGCTTCGCCATGGACATCACCGAGCTGGCCGCGCGTGACGCCGCGGAACTGGAAATAGATACATTCTTCCCCGGCGTGTGGGAAGCCCCGGTGTACAACGGTAGACTATACGGCATACCACTGCAAATTACAACTCAGTTTCTCTTCTATAACAAAGACCTGTTGCAAAGTACGGGATTGCCCCTATTACCCTTCGATTGGGACGATGGCACGTGGACCTGGGAGCGTTTCTTGGATTATTGCAGGCGATTGACCGTACACAGCGCCGACGGCAAGTTCAGCCGACTCGCCGTTACGCAGGCAAACACCACATCATTACCCGATCTCACTTGGATGTTCGGCGGCGACTGGTTTGAACCTGAAGCCTATATAACGGGTATCGCCGAGCGTGTTACACTCACCAGACCCGAGAACATCGCGGCTTTCAACGCCATGGTCCACCTTTATGCAAATTATGCCGCGGCAGGACCCAATAAGGGCATAGCAGCATGGCCGGGATTCTCCCAAGGGAGAATCGCCATGGATTGGGTCGGCGCTTGGCGTTTGGACGCCATTATGGAACTGCAAAAACAAGGTACGTTAAGTTTTGACGTGGCTATTGCTCCGCCGCCGTTGGTTCTCAATCGCGCCAATACGCGGTATACGAACCCCTTGTTCATATCTACCGCCGGCAAACACAAGGAAGAGGCTTGGGAGTTCGTGAAGTTCGCCACCAGCCAGGAGAGCCAAAAGCTATGGGCGCAAATGACGCGCACGATGCCGGCGCGGCGCACGGTGGCTCAGGAATACATCCAAGGGTTGAGAGATGTCTACGCCATGACGCTCGACCAAATCGCCACGGCTATTACCGGATCTATCGCGCACTCACGGCGCTCCATCGAAGAAGCGGTCTTCGACCTGCCCTTGGAAATCAACCGCCGCACTAAAGACTGGTTGGATCCCATCATTACCGGTGCGGTACCGGTGGAAAGCGGGCTGGCGAGTTTAGAGAACTCCTTAAACGTACACGCAAAAGAATTAAGAGAAAAACTTGGTCTATAACCGCGTTGGCTTCTGCGGGTTTTTTTAGTCGTTCCTCCCGGGCGGGACCACAGCAGCTTGTTAAATGATAAGAAGACGACAGGTCCCGTCCTACGGGTAAATATGATCATAAGGAGTGAACACTCGATGAGACGGCGTCCTGCGAGTCTACTTCAGTGTAGGTATCGTATCGGCTACATATTGCTGACGCTGCTGTTGCTGATTACGCCTATCGGCTCAGCTGCCGATGCCGTTCCGGAATGGCGGTCATCACTCTATCCATTAGACTGGGAACCAGGGTTTACCGATGCGGAGGGGCGTTTTCTTCATGATTTCTCCTATGCGGGTTATCATGCGGGAGAAAAGCCTTTGCCCACGGAAGTGCCCGGTATGCGCGCAGATGTGACTCAACCACCCTACAATGCAGATAACACCGGCAAGCTCAGCGCTTCCAAGGCCATTCAGCAGGCCATCAACGATGTCGGGCTCAGCGGCGGCGGTATCGTTTATCTGCCGGAAGGCACGTATCGTCTCACCTTTGAGCACTATGGCGTAAACAACGCCATCTTTATTACCTATAGCAATGTGGTACTGCAGGGTGCCGGCGTAGATAAAACCTTTTTGTTTTTAGATGAGAAAGTCACGCGCAACAAGACGATGATCTCAGTGAAGTCGGTGTTCGAGAACTTTAGTTGGGGTGAAGCGAGTAACACTGTAACCCAGGCGCTCCGGGCGGACATGAATCCGCAGGAGAAGGTGGTTCCCTTGGATGGGACGCCGCGGTTCAGCGTCGGTGACTGGGTTGTTGTACAGTTTGACCTCACCGACGAATGGGTTGCCGAGCACAATATGAGCGACGGCTGGGATGCCACCGTGCGCGGGCCGTCCTTCTTCCGCCAAGTGGTCGCTGTGGATCACACACAGAACGCAATTACCTTGGATGCGCCGGTACGGTATGCCGTGAAGGTGCGCGATAACGGCCGCGTTTACAAGGTCGGCGATCCCTTGCAAGAGATCGGTTTGGCGGATTTCTCCATCGGCATGCGGGAGAATCCCAACCCCGCGGGGTGGGCATGGGCCGATCACAGCACCCCAGGTGCCGGCGCTTATGATGTGCATGGTAGTATAGCGGTGTTGCTCCACGGCGTAGTGAACAGTTGGGTGCGTAATGTTGCTACCTATCAGGTAGAAGGGAACCGCTGGGCCCACATCCATTCGATCGGCTTTTATCTGGACCAGAGTCGCCATGTCACCCTATCTCGGGTGAGCGTGGAAAATCCGCAATACAGAGGCGGTAACGGTAACGGCTACGGCTTTGTATCGGCGTCCCAAGACTGCCTGTTTGATAATGTGCGTGCCGTGCATGGGCTCAACAATATCACTCTCACGACGATGAAGGCTAATGGCAACGTCATTTTTGGCGGTTACATCGGTCACGCGAACCAGACGCAAACCAGGGCGTCCAACTTTCATGCGCACCTATCCATGGCGAATCTCATCGACAATCTCACCATCGACGGAGACCGCTTCGATGCTGTGGATAGAAGCGATTCGGCGGGGGTAGCGGGTTTCCCGAAACATGGCTTAAGCACGACGGCGAGCGTTTTCTGGAACATTAACGGCCTTGCTTATCGCTACGATCTGCCCGCAATCATTCATTCACAACAATATGGTTGGGGTTATGTAATCGGTAGTCGCGGACCGGCCTCCAAGGTGATGGTGAGCGCGAATGAACGTACTGCGCCCGTCGATTTCTTGGAAGGCGAAGGACAAGGAGCAGGTTTAAATCCGCAATCGCTTTATTTGGACCAACTAGAGCGGCGCTTGCTGCGGGAAGGAAAGCTTGCGCAGTGGGAAGCCGTGAAAGCTGGTTTAACGCTGCTGCCTGTAGAGGAATTATCGGCATCGGACGCCGGCGTGGAAACAACGAGCGCGATCCCGATGGAAGAACAGGATCAGTCTGATGATCAACTACCGCTCATTTACAGCGAGGATTTCGAGTCTGTCGCGCCGGGTGAGTTACCACCAGGTTGGGAATGGCTCTTGACCGGCAATTCTGCCGATAAACCGGCAGTGATACGGGAGCCGCACGGGAATCAAGCGCTTGCCTTAACCAGGACGGACGGATCCAACCTCCTCAGTTGGCGTGCTTATTATGAGTTTGAACCTGTCAAAGAACGCTTACAAATTTCGTTCCGTATGCTGGCCGCGAACACGCAACGAGGCTTACGTTTCCTTCTGGGCGGTACTTCTCAATCTCCGGCCGCCGTCCATGGGGCTTATACCTACTCCGCCACCTATTTCATCACCATTAACAGCAAGTTCCAGGCATTGCGCGACGGGCCCACTAATAAATGGACCGACGCCGGCTTCTATACCCCTGGCAAATGGGTCAAAGTGACGCTGGATATCGATATTCCGTCACAGAGTTTCAACGTCTATCTTGATGACGCGCAAACGCCCGGTAATATCGAGCCGATTTCCCTTTTATACCGGTACGATGATTTGAACACGTTCAGTTTCGCTTATCAGACGATAGGCAGTCATAACAATACGACGCCCATATACATTGACGATATCGTAATTAGAGGCAAGTAACGGCGTGTCTTAGGCGTGCGAACAGGGTAGTGACAAGGGGTGGACCAGATGCACATCCATGATTACTTAACCGCAATAGCCGAACGGATTACGGCAGGGTCGCCACACTTCCTACATAACGGAACAGCTTGGGAGACCTGCCGGAAGGAGAAACAGCAGCAGTTCCATACGCTACTCGGACTGGACTACTATCTTCAGCAGCCGCGCACGCCGCTGCGCCCGCAGGTTACGCGAGTGCATCAACGCACGGAGTATCGCATTGAGTGCCTTTATTTCGAAAGCCTACCCGGACTCTACGTAGCGGGGAATCTCTATGTGCCGCACGGCGCCGTCGCAGCGCCTGCGATTCTCTACCTATGCGGCCACTTGCCGGGGCAAAAGGTACGGTATCAGGAGCATGCGCGTCGATTTGCCGAGTTAGGCTTCGTGGTGCTGATTCTGGATACCATTCGCAGCGGTGAGGTGTTTGGGCTGCATCACGGCAGCTATAACTCGGGCCATTTCAACTGGATAAGTAAAGGTTACTCTCCGGCAGCGGTAGAAACGTGGAATGCAATGCGGGCTATAGATTATCTGGAAACCCGCCCGGAAGTGGATGCCGGTCGCATCGGCGCGACCGGTAATTCCGGCGGCGGGTCCATGACCTGGAGTTTGATGGCCGCCGATGATCGGATTCAAGCGGGCGCTCCTTCTTGCAGCACAGGAACCATCGCCGCTCATGTGCGAGAACGGACCATTGATTATCATTGCGACTGTACATTCCCCATCAATGCATGGGGCTGGGAGATGATCGACTTCGCCTCCTTATGCGCACCGCGCCCGGTGTTGATTGCGGCAGCCGAACGCGACTCTTTATTCTCCCTTGATGCCATTCGTGATTTCTATGCACGTCTGAAGCGGGTATACAGCCATACCGGCGCTGCCGAGAATTTGCAATTAGTGACGCATCCGGGGGCGCATGGCTATGCGCCGAACACAAGACGCCGGATATCGCAGTGGTTCCTCCGCCACCTGCAGGGACGCGAGATATCCTGCGCTGAGATCGCTGATTTTGACGGCCATGTGGAAAGCAGCGCAACGCTGCAGGTGTTTGTGCATGGTTGTCCGGCCAACGATCGCTCCACCAGTGCGCACGATTGGTTTATTCCTAAAGCGCGAATGCCTGAGATCAACACGCCGCAAGAGTTGCGGGAGACCAAGCGGCAAGTTGTTGCGCACTTGCGCAAATACTCCTTTGCTACTTTCCCGCAGCCGCTGCCCGATCCGCAACCACTCCTGGTGCGAGAATACCTGTATCCCACACTGACCATTGATTTTACCTACAAGCCGGAACCGGGTTGGCAACTCACCGGTCGTTTGACTTATCCCGGCGCTGAAGTACAACCTCGCCCGGCGGTTATTGAGTTGCTTAATCCTACAGATACCCGCAGTGACATCTGCAAATCGACGTCCATGCTCAAAGGCGCATTACCCAATTGGATTCACGGCTCGCTTTCTCCTCGAGGTACGGGAGATACGGCCTGGTCGCCGCATCAACAGTGGAACCTTCGCCGGTCCGCCGCGTTGGTGGGTCGGACGTTAGCTTCCCTGCGCGTTCTGGACACCCTACAGGGTTTACAAGCTATTCGGCAACTCGGCGGTGTAGATACCTCACAGCTTTACCTGGCGGCGCGAGGCGAGATGGCGATCGTTGCTCTTTATGCAGCACTGTTGGACGGCAACCTGTCCGGCGTGCTGCTGAAGGACTTGCCTGCGACGTTGGATCAGCCTGGTGATATGGATGGTACAGGCATGGCTCCGGAGATCATCAATGCGCTGCGTTTCGCCGACCTCCCGCATGCGGCAGGGCTGTTGTGGCCGGCCAAACTGGTGTTTATAGGGCGCACTCCGGCTAGTTATCAATGGGCTATGGATCTTTACGAGAGGTTGGCCGATAAGGGCGGCTGGTGGCGCGTGGAAAGCCTGACGCATTGGCGTCCTAAGGATATTTAGGTGACGGAACCGCATCTGCCAGGGAAAAGGGGCGATTCTATGTATTGAGGAAGCATTAAGGTATGGATCGACTGTGCACAGGTAGGTGGTTGTGTGGATGAAAGACGATCACATCAATATCAGAGAGCAAGGGGAGTGACATAAAGTGAAAGGCTATTTGAACAAGCTGTTGCTTATTGCGACTCTGCTTTTGAGTTGGTACCTGACGACGATGGCTGCCGAACCGGTACAAATTACGTGGCTGCATCGCGTTCATACGGCGGAAGTGGAATGGGCCAATGAAATTATCGCACTCTTTGAGAAAGAGCATCCTCACATCAAAGTGAACTTGACTACAACTTCCACCGGCGTCAATTATCAGGAGAAGGTTGCGGTGTTGTCTGCGGCCGGAACTCCTCCGGATGTCTTTACCGGATATGCGGACAAACTCGGTTTTATCATCCGGGGGTTTGCAAGAGACATCACCGAGTTTGTTGAGCGAGATAGAGACGAGTTGCAGTTAGACGCCTATTTCCCGGGCGTACTGGATGCATCGATACGCAACGGCAAACGTTACGGCCTGCCCATCAGCATCACGACGCAATTACTGTTCTATAACAAAGATATGCTGATGACGCACGGCTTGGCGGTGTTGCCGACCGATTGGGACGAAACCACCTGGACCTGGGATCGTCTTTTGGAGTATAGCCAACGGCTGACTGTGCGCACGCCGGACGGGAAGTTCAGCCAACTGGCCATTACGCAAGCCAACACCGTATCGCTACCCGATCTTACCTGGACGTTCGGCGGCGATTGGTTTGAGCCTGAGGCCTACGTAAATGGTTTCGCAGACCGGGTTACGCTTACCAGGCCGGAGAACATCGCGGCCTTTAAGGCTATGTTCCATCTCTATGCCAATTATGCGGCGGCGGGACCAACCAAGGGCATACCCGCTTGGCCGGGTTTCCCGCAGGGCAGGGTCGCCATGGACTGGGTCGGCAACTGGCGGATGGGTACAATTCTGGAAGCGCAGGGGAGCGGCACCTTAAGCTTCAGTTTGGCCATTGCTCCGCCGCCGTTGGTAGCGACCCGAGATAACACGCGGTATACGACGCCTTTATACATGTCATCGGCTACCAAACATCCGGAAGAAGCTTGGGAGTTCATCAAATTTGTCGCCAGTCATGAAAGTCAACGGCTTTGGGTGGAGAAAACGCGTTTGTTGCCTGCTCGCCGCACCCTGGCGCAAAACTACATTCAAGGCTTAACCACCGTTTTCGATATGACTCCCAACCAAATCCAAACCGCCATTATGGGTTCTATTGCTCATTCTCGCTTGTCGATAGAAGAGACCGTTTTTGACATTCCTTTGGAAATTAACCGACGCACAAAAGACTGGCTCAACCCCATTATTACCGGGGCCGTGCCGGTAGAGACCGGGTTGGCGAATCTGGAAAACTCCTTGAACGTGTATGCCAAAGAACTGAAAGAGCGTATGGGTTTCTGAATTACTGACGGGAGTACGCGCACGATCGCTGTTACTCAAGCTATGGAGAGCGTCCTGCGCCTAGCAAACAGAAGTGCAAAAAAGGAGAGACTGCAATGAAACGGTGTTTTAAGATTCTGTCGTCCGGCTGGTTTTTACTAGTGCTTGTTGTGTTGGTTACATCAATGGGCTTAGCCGCTGATGCGCAACTGCCGCTCATTCACAGTCAGGATTTCGAAACCGAAGGAGATTTACCGGCAGGTTGGGATTGGCTGATGACCGCCAACTCGCCGAACAAGCCGGTAGTAGTCACGGATCCCACTAATCCCGCAAACCGCGTACTTGAAATGAGGAGAACGGCGGATACCAACCCCCTTACGGGGCGTCTCTACATGGTGTTTGATCCCGTAAAAGAACGGTTGCAGGTTTCATTTCGCATGCTGGCCACCACCGATCTGCGCGCTCTGCGGTTCATCTTAGGCGGCACTGCGAATCCCCCGGCAAACGTCCATGGCTCCGCGAACTATGCGGGTATCTATCTCATTACAAGCGGAGGCAGGTTCAGCTTCTTACGCGAAGTAGCTACCAACAGGTGGGTGTCGGCTGGGTACTACCTCCCCGGCCAATGGACCAAAATCACCTTAGACATCGACATTCCGAATCAGTGCATGGACGTTTATGTTGACGATGCCAAGACGCCGAGCAACGCTGATCCCATACCGTTCCTAAACAACTACGACGATTTGAATACCGTCAGCCTCGCGTATCAGAGCGTGACCAGTCAAAACAACACGGCGCCTATGTATATTGATGATCTCGTCATACATGGGAAATAACAGCCGTAAATTGCCGGCGGCATAGGATTTTCCTGAGAGGAGCGCATCAGCATGCAATATAAAGTCAGGTTGTTTTCCCTTATGGCCGTTGCGTTGCTCTGGTTTTGTTTGTCGTCGGCTGCGGCGGAAAAGACAAAGATCACCTTTCTCCATATTGAAAAGCCCGTACAAATTGAGTGGGCAAATGCCGTGATCGAACGGTTTGAGCAGCTCGATCCTCATATTGAGGTGGAGCTGATCACCTCTCCCGCCGGTACGGCCTATCAGGAGAAAGTGGCTGTTCTTACCGCAGCCGGCGTCGCACCTGATGTGTTCATGGGTTTTGGTGATAAGCTCGGTTTTATCGTGCGCGGATTCGCTGAGGACATCACGGAGTTGGTGCGGCGCGACGAAGCCGAGTTGCAGATGAACGCCTTTTTCCCCGGCGTTTGGGATGCCCATGTATTTCAAGGCAGGATATACGGGGTGCCCCACAACATGACTACGCAGATGGTCTTTTATAACCGGGACTTGTTGTCAGAGGCCGGGTTGCCCATGCTCCCCGACAGTTGGGACGACACGGCTTGGACTTGGGAGCGGTTTTTAGAATACTGCCTGCGTTTAACCGTAAAAGAAGCGGACGGGAGATTCACTCAATTGGCCCTTACGCAAGCGACTGAAGCCATACTGCCGGACGTGTGTTGGATGTTCGGCGGCGACTGGTTTGATGCGCAAGCCTACGTGACCGGTATCGTAGATCAGGTGACGTTCTATACGCCGGAGAACATCAGGGCATATCAGGCGCAGGTGGACTTATATGCCGGCTATGCCGCAGCCGGACCGCCTAAAGGGATTGCCGCGTGGAACGGTTTTGCTCAAGGCAAAATCGCCATGGACTGGATCGGCAACTGGCGCATGGGAAACATTCTGGACTTACGCGCCGCCGGCGGACTAGGGTTCAGCCTCGGTGTGGCCCCGCCCCCTTTGGTGCAGAATCGAGCGAACACTCGGTGGACCAACCCGCTTTATATGTCGGCTACGTCTAGACAAAAAGAAGCCGCCTGGGAGTTCATAAAATTTGCGGCCGCTCAGGAGAGTCAGGAGCTCTACGTTAGGCTCAACCGGCAGATTCCGACCAGGCGCACCGCAATGCAGGCCTACCTGCAAAGCCTGGGGGACATCTTTGACATGCCGCCCAATCAGGTGCAGGCGGCAGTCAGCGGATCCGTCGCGCATTCTCGTCGGTCCATTGAAGAAGCCATCTTCGACATTCCTCTGGAGATTATACGGCGCGTTCCAA
>DUQB01000148.1 GCA_012838035.1 Bacillota bacterium
CCCTATTCCTGCTTGCCGCAAAAAATAATGCGCTCGCCGAGCGTCCTTTCACCAAAGCTCTTTGCACCGCGCCGCCACCAGCACAGATACATTGGCTATTCTCATGCTTCCGCCTTGATTGCCAAAAGTGGTCACAAGGCCCGATAAACCCCACAAGGCATATTCATGCTAAACTAGAAGTAGCATAAGGTGACCCCGATATGGTGACCTTGTTTCAGCTGACCCTGCGCCGGCGGGAGTCCATACGGCATGAAGGAGTAGACGGCTTTGATGCAATTCTGGATCAACTTATTGGAAAACCAAGGCTTATCCCCTGAGTTGGCCGGACACATAGCCGGTATGGCCACAGGTGTTTCAATCCTGGTCATCGCTATTCTGAGCACGCTGTTCGCTAAACGGGTGGTCGTAGCTCGCCTTAACCATTACATCGAAACCAATGCCATCAAGTGGGACAACGCCATTGTCGAACGGCGTGTGCTCGATCGGCTGGTACCCTTTGTTCCCGCGCTGGTTTTTTACCTGTTCGCTCCCTCATTACCCAACTACGCCGAGATCGTCCAGCGACTATCCTCGGCCTATATGATCATCGCCGCGACCTTCTCGTTTATCGCCTTGCTCGACGCCGCCGGCGACATCTACCTGAACTTCGAGATCTCCAAGGTGAAGTCGATTACGGTCTTAATCCAAGTGCTCAAAATTTCAGTTTGGATTCTAGGCGGCATTGGGTTTGTCGCGACCTTGCTCGACAAGTCGCCTGTCCTGCTCTTCAGCGGTATCGGCGCATTGGCCGCAGTACTCTCTTTCGTCTTCAAGGATACCTTATTAGGCTTGGTGGCCAGCGCTCAGTTGGCCGCCAACGACATGGTGCGCATCGGCGACTGGATAGAAATGCCCAAACACAATGCCGACGGTTTTGTTACGGATATTACGTTGTACACGGTGAAAGTGCAAAATTGGGATCGCACCATCACCACCATACCTACCTACACGCTGATATCCGACTCGTTTAAGAACTGGCGCGGCATGCAGCAATCCGGCGGCAGACGCATTAAGCGTTCTATTAATATCGATGCCACCAGTATCAAGTTCTGTACCGAAGAGATGCTGCAGCGCTTCGAGAAGTACCAACATATCTCCGATTATATTAAACAGAAGAAAGAGGAGCTGGAGAAATATAATAAGGAACACAACGTAGATCCGTCCCAACTGGTCAACGGCAGAAGGCTGACCAACATCGGTACGTTTAGGGCCTACATCCAAGCCTATTTAAAGAACCATCCGGGTATTCACTCCGGTATGATTCAAATGGCGCGCCACCTAACGCCCACCGAACACGGCCTGCCTATTGAGATCTACGCATTTACAAACGATACGGCCTGGGTTAAATACGAAGCCATCCAAGCTGATATTTTCGACCACATATTAGCCGTAATTCCCCAGTTCGACCTGCGCTTGTTCCAAACACCCACCGGACACGACCTGCGCAGCATAAATCCCAATACCCACCTTATGGCGCAAGATGCATCGACGCATACCTCGCGCCCCGACCAACAGATGACGACGTCTACGACGACACAGGCGTCAATAGCGGAAGAGTAAGTAAAATTTCACGCGGCAGTAGGAGAATCACCTAGACATGCAGTATACAATAGAGATAAAGTGAATACGATCCCTCAAAGGGGGGTCAAAAGGGCGATATCGCGATCGAGTTCAGTTGTTCGCCGCGCTCGATCGTGCTATGCTTTGGCTATGAATAAACGCAAATACAGCGTGGAAAGAGAAAGACGGAAACGTAACATTTTGTGGTGGATCGGGGTAGTTATCGCCCTGGCTGCCGCCTACTTCATCGGCGGTCTATTAGAGCCCGGCCAGGACCGCTATACCATTTTCGATCCCGATCTGTACCCTCCGGGTACCATACAACGGTTATCGTTACCGCTGCGCAAAGGCGGCGGCATGTTTGTGGTAAACGACAACGGCGCTTTCTACGCGATTATCGCCAAAGACCCTTATGATGGATGCGGTATACAGTGGAGTAAGATGGAGCAGGTATTTTTCTCTCCTTGTTCCGACCATCGCTACTATGTAGATGGTAGCTGGAAGTCCGGATCAAGTCCCGGCGGATTAGCGCGATATGCAGTCTCGATGCAGCACGGTAATATCGTCATTGACACGGAGACGAGAATCGAAGGCGAACCCCGCCCCAACCCCTCCGATTAAACAAACTGCTCTTTAAACGCCGCGCAGTATACTCGCGCCCTACGCCCATGGGCGCAAAAAGGCGACAAGAATATGGTCCCGACAGAAGTTCCTTCAAGAATCGTACGTCAGTCGCTTCCGTTCGATTCTTTGGCTCTACAGGGTACATAGGAGGCTGTCAATTGACATTACCAGCATCTAAAGCATCAGATCCCCGCAGTATCGCAGGTCTGCCCGGCGGGTCCACGCTGCTTGCCACTACTCAACAGCAGATAAGCCGCGCTGCGGCTAATTTAAACCTCGACCCGGCAATCGTAGCTGAACTGCAACACGCCGACCGCGAGATCATGGTTATGGCGCCGGTGAAAATGGATTCCGGTGAATGGAAATATTTCCTGGGCTATCGCGTACAACACAACAACGCGCTCGGCCCGTATAAAGGCGGATTGCGGTATAGCCCCAACGTTGATTTTGCGGAAGTCAGAGCCCTGGCCGCTTTAATGACCTGGAAATGCGCGCTGTTGGGCATTCCCTTCGGCGGAGCCAAGGGCGGCATTCAGGTTGATCCCCGGCAACTGAGCGATGACGAGCTTTATCGCCTGACCAAGGAGTATACCCGGCGGCTTTTACCCAACATCGGCGAGCATGTCGATATTCCTGCTCCGGACATGAACACATCGGACCGGGAAATGGCCTGGATTGTGGAAGAAGCCGGCAGACAGCTCAACCGACCGGTACCGGGCATCGTCACGGGTAAACCGCTTTCTCACGGCGGCAATCCGGGGCGCAAAGAGGCTACGGGTAACGGCATAGGCACGGTCACCGTGGAGTTACTCAAGCGCTTCGGCAAAGCACCGGCGGAATCCGTCGTCGCCATTCAGGGTTTCGGCAATGTCGGCCGCCATACGGCCCTATACCTGGCAAAGCAAGGTTGCATCATCACCGGACTCAGCGATATTTCCGGCGGAATATACAAGGCTGACGGTCTGGATATCGCCGCGATCGACGCCCATGTCGCCACGGGCAAATTGCTGGACACCTACCAGGAGCCGGGCGTGGAGCACATCGATAACGCCCAACTGCTGCGTCTCAGCGTTGACGTACTCATTCCGGCGGCGTTGGAAAACCAGATCACTACCGACGTCGTAACGGATCTCAAGGCGAGGTCGATCGTAGAGGCGGCTAACGGACCCACCACGCTGGCCGCGCAAGACGAACTGGCCCGACGCGGTATTCCCGTAGTGCCCGATATTCTAGCCAATGCCGGCGGCGTTTGCGTATCGTACTTCGAATGGTTGGCCAACACCTCTGATGTAACCTGGACGTTGGAGAGCACCCGTACCGAGTTGGCCAAGACAATGTACAATACCTTCCAAACCGTAAGGGAAAGATCCCAAGCCACCGGCCGAGATTTGCGCTCCGCCGCATACGAGATCGCGCTGCAACGTGTGGCCAAAGCCATGGAAGAGAGAAAAGAGGGGCGGAAAGCAGCCGAATAAAGCTGACGCGATCTGCCCTGTGCAGGTACGACACATCCGCCTATTGAATGCCTAAACTGAACGGACCCGAAGCGGACCTACAAGCCTTCGGGTCTGTTTTCATCCCGCCGACCATTGCCCCGTTTTATTACTCGACTAGAAATAATATGCTCAACGCCGCAAAAACCGCATAGGTATGCAGTATTCATGAGCGAACTAGGTTGTTCATCGGGTTTGATCGTGCTAAACTTCCGATATGAATAAACGCTAGTACAGTGTAGAACGGGAATGACGGTTGCGCAACATGGCTCTGACGGTAATCAGAGCCCGGGCGGTGATGTCCTACCATTGTGAACCCCGATCCGTGGCCTAACACCATGCAATGACAATGGTCCTTTTCGCACCGCCGTGATGTAGTACGGTAACATGGTCATTCACTCTAAAATGAGAATCGAGGAGCACCTCACTTTTACCCCTCCGATTGCGTCAATTTCATCCTTAACATCACAATCGCTTTCTTGCGCCCACAGTCTTAGGATGTGACCAGGCGACGAGAAACTGACCCCAAGAAAAGCAGCACTATTAGCCTATTTATTAGTGTAGTGTTGTTAAACGTGCCCATACCCTGTACGTCTGTTTATTCTACTCATTAATGGTAATTTTAGGGTAGATTAGGAGGCTGTCCATTGGCAATATCAGCATCTCATACGATTAGTACCGGTAACAGCAAGAATGGTCAACCAAGTGGATCCACGCTGCTTGCCACCACCCGACAGCAGTTCAGCAGGGCTGCGGCAAACCTAAATACTGATCCGGCCGTTGTAGAAGCCCTGCAATCGTTCGACCGCGAGATTGTGGTGATGATACCGGTCAGAATGGATTCCGGCGAATGGCGGCATTTCTGGGGATACCGCGTACAACACAATAACGCCCGCGGCCCCTACAAGGGCGGACTGCGTTTCAGCCCCCACGTGGATTCTGCGGAAGTCAGCGCTTTGGCTGCCCTGATGACCTATAAGTGCGCCGTACTGGACATTCCCTTCGGCGGAGGCAAGGGTGGCGTTAATGTGGATCCGCGCCAACTCAGCGAAGGTGAGCTTTGCCGCCTTGTCAAAGAGTTCACCCGCCGGCTTCTGCCCAACATTGGGGAGCATTTCGACATTCCCGCCCCGGATATGAACACCGGGGAGCGGGAAATGGCCTGGATTGTGGAAGAAGCGAGCAAGCAGCTCAATCGTCCGGTACCTGGTATCGTCACGGGCAAACCGCTGATGCACGGAGGCAACCCGGCACGCAAAGAGGCTACCGGTCGCGGCGTGGGAGTACTCACCATAGAGCTGCTGAAACGGATGGGCATAGACCCGGCGGACGCGACCATCGCCATTCAGGGCTTCGGAAACGCCGGAGTCTATTCAGCGCTATACCTCGCTGAACAAGGCTGCTCCATCGTCGGCATCACCAACAGCACCTGCGGCTTGTTCAAAGCTGATGGTCTGGATATCACCTCTATCGACGCCCATGTACAAAGCGGACAGAGAATAGACACCTATGACGCTCCAGGCGTCACGCGCATCAACAACGACCAACTGCTGCGTCTTGATGTAGACGTACTCATTCCGGCGGCGCTGGAAAACCAGATCACCACAAAGGTCGTGGCTGATCTAAAGGCCAAAGCGATCGTTGAAGCGGCCAACGGTCCGACCACGCTGGAGGCGCAAGACGAGCTGGCCCGCCTAGGCATCCCCGTGGTGCCCGACATTCTGGCTAATGCCGGCGGTGTCTGCGGTTCGTATTTCGAATGGTTGGCCAACACCTCGGATGTAACCTGGACGCTGGAAACCACCCGCGCCGAGCTGGACAAAGTGATCTACAACGCTTTCCAATGCGTATGGGAAAGATCACAGGAAACCGGGAGGGATCTGCGCGCCGCCGCTTACGAGATCGCCCTGCAACGCGTGGCTAAAGCCATGGAAGAAAAGTGGCACGCTGCTGATTAGGGCGCCCGCGATTCGCCCTATACCGGCGAAAATAGCTGCATGATACCGTCAAACACCTGTAGAGAACAGACCCGCAGCGTGGTGACGCCTACGGGTCTGTTTTGTCACTCCGATCGATTTCATGCGCCTGAACGCCTACTTATGGCTGCTGTTTCATCTTTGCCACATGTTCCCTGACGGCGGTTTTCATCAGCCGCACCGCCTCCGTTGAATTGGCGTGTCCTGTAGGCAGATCGTTATAGATCGCTTTGTTGGTCGGCACATTGTTATACGCCGCATACACCGTAGTGGGCAAGCAATTGGTGTCTACGAACCCTACGGTAAAGAAGCCGTCGGCCTTAACGCGGGTAGCGAAGTTCATCGCATCGAAGTAGCGCATGGTGGTAATGACATCCTGTAGTCGGTTCAACGGCACGCCTGTGGTAAGCGCCTTGGAGTGTCCGCCTACGCCGCGATTGGCGGCGAAACCGGTCATGTCGGCCATCGAGGTGACTCCGGCGACAAAGAAGGTGACGCGCTCGTCCAAACCTGCGCCGGCATACGCTTGCGCGCCTCCCTGACTGGTGCCGTAGAGGATGACCGTCTTGCCATCCCACTCCGGCAAAGTCGTCAGATAGTCAATTGCGCGGACGATGCGCAAGAACATGCCGAGGAAGTAAAACTCCTCCCGCGACTCGCGCCCTCGAATGCGGTAATCACCGAGCTCGCCGTTGGGATACTTGCTGCTGTAGAAGTCGGAGGGTTGTCCCAAGGGCAAGCCGTGCGCATTCAGGCTGAAGGCGATCATGTCTTCTTGCGCCCATCCTCTGGCTCCGACCAGCGACGAATTGGCTACGCCCGCCCCTTGCAACGTGATAATGATCGGCAACGTACCCGCCTCGGCGTCTATAGGCTTCACCAGATAACCCGTGACCGGTGCGCCCAAGGCGGCTACTTCCACTTCATAGGCAGCCATCCGGGCATCTCCGGAACTGACGGGCTTCACGTTTGCTACCGGCGGTACGGCGGCCAACTCCGCCTTCTTCCCATCCCAGAACGCGTCGAAGTCGTCCGGTACCGGCATGCTCGGCTTTATAGCCGTAGGATCAATACCCACGCCCACCATCTTGGAGTAGGTTTTCCCTGCATAAACATATGACGCGGTAAGATGAATGAAACCAGGTTCACCCAAACTGCCGGTGACGGTCGCCTCACCGGCGATGAGCTCGGCCCGACCCGACTGCAGCAGAGTGCCGCCGTCTTTGCTCAGCGTCCAGTTTACCGTGCCTGCCAAGGGTTTGTTGTCTTGGTTCACCTGAATGGTAAACAGTACGGGCTCGTCTACGGCATAGACGGCATCGGCGTGATCAGTGACAATGGTGACGACAGGTTCTGCCGCTTCACCTACACTGCCTGCGAAAAATACGCCTAAAAGCAATAAAGATGTGCACACAAACAGTTGCCGTACTCTGTTCGGAATATCCCGATGGCTGATCAATTTACCGCTCCTCCCGAAGTTTATCATCTATACCTCATCTGAACCTGTCTACACGACAGGCGTAACGCCATCCTGATGCTTGCGCGGCTTGCCCGGCGTAAATATCACCGGATCGCACCGTACATTACATTAGTGTTTTTGCGATTGAGCGGTCCGCCGCTTTACTCCACTAGGCTTTTCCCACGTGCGCCAATACGGCGCGGCGCATTAAGGCGACGGCTTCAGGCGAGTTGGCGTGACCGGTTTTTACGTCGTTGAAGATAGCCTTTTTGCTTTTGACGTTGTTATAGGCGGCGTATACTGCAGTGGGCGGACACGTTTGGTCGATAAACCCTACGGTAAAGAATCCCTCCGCCTGCACCCGCGTGGCCATATTCACGGCGTCAAAATAGCGCACGGCATATGTAATGGCCTGTTGCTCCTGCACCGACGCATTCGCATACAACCCCAACCCCGGCCAACCAGTGGCTCGATTCTGAACAAAACCTGTAAGATCCGCCATCGCCGCCACTCCGGCGACAAAAAAGGTCACGCGCTTATCAAGAGCCGCGCCGGCATACGACTGCGCCGCGCCTTGACTTGTACCGTAGAGTACCAGATGTCGCCCATTCCACTCCGGCTGCGCGGTCAGCACGTCAATCGCCCGAATGACCCGTAAGAACATCCCCAGGAAGTAGAACTCGCTCCGAGATTGTCTTCCGCGTATCCGATAATCCGCCAACTCTCCCTTGGCCAGGTCGTTGTAGTACTCCGCCGGTTGCCCGTTGGGAATGCCGTGGGCATTGATGTCCAACGCCAGAAAACCTTGTTCCGCCCAGAATGTGGGCCAGTTCGCGCCGTTCACCCCCGCGCCGTGGAGCGTGAGAATCGCCGGGAGACTGCCGGGTTCGGCATTGGCCGGGCGAGCCAAGTAACCCCGTACCGGCGCGCCGACGCAGGCCGCCCGTACATCAGCCCCATATAAACCCTCTAACCCGCAATCCAGCGGCTGCAGCTCCATTTGCAGCGGCACCTCGGCCAACTTGGCCTTTCTTCTATCCCAAAAGGTATCGAAGTCCCTAGGTACCGGCAGGCTGGGCGAGATCTTCAGAGGATCGATACCGGCCCCGGCCATGGCGGTTGCCTGGCCTTCGGGCGCTGCAAAAGTCACATGCAGGTGCAGAAAGCCGGGTTCACTCAGACTCCCGCTTACCTCCGCTCTGCCGGCTTCTAATGGGGATACTCCTTGTTGGAGCGTAATGCCGCCGTCCTTCTTGAGCTGCCAGTGCGCCTCGCCTGTGGATACAGGTTGTTGGTTCCGCTCAACCAAGATGTGAAAGGTCACTTTCTCGTTGACCTGGTAAACAGCTTCGGGATTATCAGTGGAAATCGTCATGTTGATAGGTGAATCCGTGCTCAATTCAGATACTCTCCTAACGCGGGCCGTCGATGGGAATTAGAGGTCCGTTCTATAAGCTCGGTAACCCGAAAACATAGTCAGTCGGCGAGACAGCCGCATAGCAACAGCGAGAGGCTGATGCATGACGCAGCAAGATCGTCGTCCTTATTCCTGCCCCTGCTCAATAGAGTTCTGAACTGAACGGACACTTCCTCCAGCGCCGCTGTTTTTTCCGCATAAGAAATGAGGCGTACGATACGCCCCATTCATGGTGCGTCGGCGCATGGGCCGATCTAACGGCTCTAGCAGGTCTGCGGCCACAGCAGAGCAGACCACTGCAGATCCTTAACGATGACTGCGGCAATCCCTGGTTCGGCAGTCAAAGAGGCTTGCAGTTGCAGCGTCTCCCCAGACTCAAACGCGGCGTACCGCGCATACAGTTCGAAAGCGATGGGGAAGCGGATATACCGCGCCGTGCCGGCATTGCCGGGAGGCAAGCAACCGCTCCATCCCGGAGCATACTCCACATGACGTGACGCCAACACCTCCCCGCGGGGGTCCAACACCCGGAAGGTTATTTGTACGCCAGTCAGCGCCGGATCGGTGGTTTGCTCGGCATCTTCAGCCGCCGCGTCGGGTATTTCCGTTATGCCCAGCCAAATATTAGCCGAAAGGGTGAACACGGCCACCCCGTCGGCCAATTGTTTACCGATCGCTAGTTGCCCCAGGTCGTGCCATTTAGTCGTGGTAGTATCCGCCGTATTGGGCAGCTCTACAGCGCCACCGTCGGCCATCGCCAGCAATTCAGGCGCTACCGGCCATTTTACCTGCTCCGGTTCAGGCGTTTGTTTAGGTTTCTCCTTTACCGCCTCCTCCGGCTCCGATCTTTGCGGCGTCACTCGCGTACCTAAATCGTGCTTATCGTCTTGTTCCGACATCCACCAATCATCCGGGCGGCGTGCCGGTTTTCGCTCATACCCACTCCACGGCTCATCCCTACGCTCTGATCTTAACCAACTAGGTTCGCCATACGGCCCAGGTTCGTACGGTCTACCGTAGTCGCCCATAGGCCACTGCGGTCTACACTGCTGCGCCATTTCCCAATCCCGACGATGCCAGGGACAACAGTGCGGCCCTATTACATAAGCATGCCCCCATGGAGCTCCTCCGTACATGTGAGTGTCCTCCTCGGAAAAATATCGGCTACCTTGTGCGGTGCGTCAAGCTGGTGTCCATAGCTCGAACAGCCCGGCGCGTATTCTCTCCATATGCAACGCTCGTAGACAACATCACGTCTGATCGCTCTCATCCTACGATGGTAGTGTCCCGGTCGTACACGAACCTGGTCCCATTTTCAACAAATACAGAAAGCCGCATCATATCGCTTCATTCCAGGAGACGTACTATAGGACGAAGCCGGAGATTGCCGGTCTTAACCGGAGAGCTGGAGCGCACGGGTTTAACACTCAGGCGACGTGATTACGACGCCAGGGCTGAAGCAGGAGTCACCCGACGTTGTCCGGCCATCACCTTATACAGGAAAGAGGGATAAAAGTATGGGTAGCAAGGGCTTTGACGATAGAGTAAAAAGGAACTGTAACCCCAGCGTGTCTCAGCTTTTTTGCGTGAACAACATTGGCGCCGTACGGTTTGAGGGTGAAGAAGACGAGTTGGTGCTTTGGCAGGATCTGGCCACGCTGAAGTTGTGTGGCGAGAACTGCTCCCAAGTGCTGCATACTGTGAGCGGAAATATCCATGCGGTGTTCACGGGAGATAACGACGTCGCCGCGGTGGCGGATTTCCAGTTCCGCATTCTGGACAGCTTTGGTCGTGAGGTGTGCACTCGTCGTATTCGTTACGCGGCTGAGTTGCCTGATGAAGAGAACACGGAAATCATCTTCCCGTTTACGTTCACCTGCTGCGATGAGCTGCGCGGCTGCGACAGCCGGCAACAGTTCCGCCTGCAGGCCGATTTGCTCGATGAACGACTCGCGCTGAACAACGACGTATGGATTCAGGATCTGGACTGGTCGGCCATTGTATGGGAAGCCGATAGGCGATTCTAGAAGAGTGAAGTAAGCCTGTCTAAGCGCAAGGAACGAGGCCGCCTGAACTACGCGGGCACGCTTTAACCCCCGACGAGGTCAGGCAGCCTCGTTTTGCCGTGCTGTACGGAGTTAAGGCCGGGCTCTGTTATTTAGGGCCTTGCCGCACCCGTTGCTGCAAGGCCTGCACCAAGCCTTCATCGGTGGGGTTATCCACTGCCAGCTGCATAAACTCATCCGCGCCGATGCCCAATTTGCGGAGTAGCTGATTATCTATGGGACAAGGGTAGATGTAATCACCAATGGTCCCGGCAGCCTTGGCACGCGCTTTATCGCTCATACGCGCTAACCAAGGCGTATCACCTATAAGGAAATTGGGGTCGCGCGGCTCCCATTCCTGTGCCACAAAAGACCATCCTTTCTCTCCATCGCGTCTGCTTCCGGCGTGTCTCAGCCGCCATGTCGGTTTTATGAGCTCATCTCCGCCGGGGGCGGCGTGAGGGGCAACCACATGCGCACCTCGGTACCGACCCCCGGCGTACCGGCGATGGTCCACCATCCGGCCGCCTGACTCACCCTGGCCGTGATGTTCACAAAGCCTAAGCCGGGAATGCTGCTTTTTGTATCGTATCCGGAACCGTCGTCTTGTATCACGACCATCAAACCGTCATCTTGCAGATCCAGGTCGACTTGGACGTGCCTTGCGCCGCCATGCCGGTAGGCATTGTTGATGGCTTCTTCGAGCACCCGGTAAACGACCAAGCGAATATTCTCCGGTATCTTATTCACAGCCGGATCATCTAGTGCCGCAACGCTTGCTGCGGTGCTGACGCTTACCTCGATAAGATCTTCGAAATTGGTAATTAAGGAACGCAACGCCGGCATCAAGCCGACCTTGATGATGGAAGGATGCAGCATATGACTGGTTTTGCGAATTTCGTTCTCGCGCAGATCTTCCAATTCGGCGCGGGCTTCAGCCAAAACCGTCGCGGCGCGCTGCGGATCCGACCGCATAAGCTGCTCTACGACGCCTAACCGATGCCAGGTGACCAGTAAGCGTGTTTGCACCTTGCCGTGCAGCAACTCGGCAATCTCCTGTTTGCTGTGTTCTTCCGCAGCAATCAGAGCCCGCTGAGCTTCCCCTATCCTGGCCATCTCTTCGTGCATCGCTCGTTCCAAGGCCATGGCGGCGTAATTGGCCAACAGGGCTAAGCTCTCCAACAGCGTCTCCGTCAGCACATTCCCACTGGCGTGAGTGTCCACGTAAAGTAGGCCGAGGGCGCCTTTACTCGTCTTTAAGGGTAAGACGGCGCTGGAGGTGGGAACGTCGCTTATGGCCGTGACGCGCTCCGCCGGCACAGCCGTCGGCTCTTCCACCAGCCAACCGTACGGCTCGGCGCTGCGCATCCAGCTGCCTAAAATGCTGTTTTTATCGTATTGCCCGACCCATTCGGGCATGACGCGTTGGCCTTCGACACCTACCTGAAGGCGCAGCGATTGATCGTTTTGCTCCAAAACGAACACAGCCACTCGATCCAAATTGAGGGTACGCTGAGCGCCTAAGGCGACCTGTAACAGGAGTTCATGGGACTCCGTCGCGGCAATGACGGCGCTGCTGATCTCATACATCTGGCGCAACAGCAACACTTTATGTTTCAATTCGCCATACAACCGGGCATTATCCAGGGCCAAACCGGCTTGGGTGGCGATGGCCAACGCCGTTTCCTGCTCGGCTTGAGTAAAGGGAGCATCGGCGGCACGCAACAGCAGCAGATCGCAAAGCACTTCCTTTTGGTAGGTCACGGGTATAAACAAGTATGCTGCTTGGGCCGTCCGACCGACCTGCAGCGTTTGCCAGGCCTGCATGTCTGCAACTATTTGGTCATACGCATTTTGTAATGCGGTAGCAATAGCGCCGGTCTTGATCACCGCCACCTCTTGCGGCGAGCCTGTGCTGTTCGTAGTCCATGCACCCGCCAACGGGCAGGCGATTTCGTTGCGCAACATCACCAATAGCTGGCGACAAACCTCTTCGGTATCCAGTGTAGCCGATAGAGTGACGGTAAGGTTGTGCATCGTCTCGGTCCATTCACGTCTACTGCGTTCCGCCGCATACTGTTGCGCCATCTCCATAGAGTGCCGCACAGCCTTTTGCAGCCTGAGAATCGTGTACACCCGACTGAGAAATTCGCTGCGATCAAAGGGTTTACCTAAATAATCATTGGCGCCGGCTGCGAATGCCGCCGCCGCTTCTTCGCTGCGATTACGTGCCGTGACCACGATAATCGGCAGTTCAAACAACGTATACTGCTCGCGGATGCGCCGACACAACTCGTACCCGTTCATTTGCGGCATCATCACATCGATGACCACCAGGTCGTACATCGCGTTATTCTTAATGATGCGCAGCGCATCCAGGCCGTTTCTGGCAATATCCACGGCAGCGCGAAAACGCTTGAGCTGACTTTGCATCACAACCAGATTGATCTCTTCATCTTCTACCAATAAAATGCGCACTGCGCCCAAGTCTTCCCACGCCGATTCAGCCTGCGTCTGATCCTCACCAACTGCGAGTGCAAAATGCGCTTCCCTTTCTGTAGTGACGGGCCGCGTCCGCCTTTCTTCCGTCTGCTCAACTAGGGATCCGCGGCTTGCCAACCGCGGCCTGGTTTTGCCTCTTTCTACTTGCGATACGCCCTCCGCCCTTTGTCCACGCGTGCCGCGATGCGGAATGGTAAACGATACCATAGTACCCAGACCTTGCTCCGATTCGAAGCTGAGTTGGCCGCCATGGCAGTCTACCAAGGTGCGTACAATACTTAAGCAGAGTCCGGTCCCCGAGATTTGTATGCCGCTATCCCCCTTGATCGGCTGGAATGGATCGAATACATAAGGCAGTTGATCTTTAGCTACGCCGATACCGGTATCGATAACGCTGATGCGTGTAACGTCTTCCAGGTCCTCCGCCAGCACGGTGACGCTGCCTTCGTGAGTGTAGTGAACGGCATTGGCCACCAAGTTGATGAGGATTTGCTCCAGCCGATCGGCATCGGCCCAAACAAAAGGCAAGTTTTCCGGTACTTCGTTCTGTAAAACGATGGACTTGCTACCCACCAGCGGTTGAGATAAGGAGAATACGACTCCCACGAGTTGCCGCAAGTCGACCTCTTCCCATTTCAGCGTGATATCGCCATGCCGCAGTCTCTCAAAGTCCAGGATATTGTTTACCAGGCGGGTTAACCGCTGGCCGCTCTGCACAATCAGTTGCAGATTCATGCGTTGCTCTCGGGTTAGCGACGTGTCTTTATCAGCGAGCATGGTCTGTCCAATCCCGATGATGCCTGCCAGCGGCGTACGGAGCTCATGCGACGTTCTGAGCATGAAATCATCTTTCGCCCGGTCCAACTCGATTAAGCGTTCAGAAAGCGCCTCGATCTCTTGGTAGTTCTTTGCTGATCGTACGGCCAGGCGATGGCCGATCGCCACCATGAGGGCGACTACGCCCCAGGGCGACAAGTCGAAGGCGAACAAGCGCTCCCGATACAGAAGCAAATCGTTGAAAATGGTGAAAGTGCAAAAAAGGAACGCGCAGAGTAAGATCACCGAACCTTCCCGTCGATTACGCACCGCCCGTATTAACACATAGACCCCGTAAGCCAGTCCGATCGCCATTAGATACTGGAACATCGGCATCAGCATGGTGAAGGTGCGTCCCGGCGTAACGCAGATGATGGCGATATACAGGTAGGCGACATAACTTAACGCACGGACAACCCAATCGACCATCTCTTTTGGATACAACGAGTACATAAACGAGGCGAAAATAGGCGCAAGCAGAGCGGTGGTGATGTACTCGATTTTCAGCGCGATCTCCCAGTTGTAGTCGGGGAATATGCGGATAAGGAGGATGGGACCGACGAAAAAGAGTCGTACCAACACAAAGAAGCTGAAGATGCCGAAGTAGTAGGACGTGCGGTCGTTACGCTGCATGGCGAAGAACAACATGTGATAAAAGGCGATGAAGACAAGGCAGCCGACTAAAAAGGCGATCAAGCCCAGTTCCATCTTTTCCAGCTTATGGATCCATTCTTTTTCGCCGATGAGGATGGGATAGCGCATGCCGCCGCGATAATGATGGAAATTGCTGATTTGCACCACCAGCTCCAGCGGCGCGGATCCGGGTGGGATATCCACAACAAGCGGTTTGGCCTGGGCTGTTTCGCCGGAGCGAGAGACGCCTACCTGCCCGTTTTCGGCAAGCAGCCGACCATTGACCCATAGTTTATAGGCGCTCGACATAAAGGGCAGTTTTAAGGACAACGGTTGGTCTGGGAAAGCATCAATGACCAGCCGATAGGTGGCGAAACCATCAGAAGGCAAAGGATCGCCGTTGAGCCGGTATTTGATCCAACTGCCGGGAACCGAGACGTATCGGGCCAAGGCGGGTTGAGACGTCTGAGTAAAGTCCGCCGGCGTCAGCAACTGCCCCCAGTAAAACTCCCAGTCGCCGACCAGACTGACCGTTTTGCGCTCATTTAGGTTCCAGTCGCTAAGGTCAAGCCTGCCTAAAATAGCCCTTTGGGCCGCACCAGCCTGCGCCTGGCCGCAGCAACCCAGTAACATCAGCAATAAAGTCAAGACCAGCTTTGAATAGCCAGACTGCCAAAATGAGTACAGCCGCTTGAGCATCACGGGCCTCCCATGTTAACAGGCGCTAGAGTGCCAATATGGCGGGTTACTTCGCTATCAAGCCGGTACAACCCTGTAACGACTCGCAGAATTGCGACCACTGCGCCTTGTGAACATCACTGTTGAATGAACCGGCTGGCTCAGAGGCGAAATGATCGATCGCCTGTGTTTAACAAGCGAAACATGAAGATTAGATATGAGAAGCAAGGCATGCTCCACTAAGTATACAAGCAATAATGGGGCCGGCTGCAGGATTACGAGGTACCAATTTAGAAAGTAAAAGGTTATAGAAACAACGAGGTGTCGTTAGTTCGTATGCCGCACGGCATAGCGTAATGGACGCCCGTTTTCGATGCATTTACATTTATTATTGTTTCAATGAGAAAACGAGAGTGATTGTCGTGGAAGGTGTAACAAAAGAACTGAAACTGCTTTTGGTTGAAGATGAGGCCCTTTATCGTGACCTACTTGCTATGGCACTCACTACTCATCAAAACATACAAGTGGTAGGAGCTTATGAGGATGGCGGCAGCGCTCTTGCCGGTTGCCGGAACAAACACATTGACGTGGCGGTGCTGGATATAGAGCTGCCTGGAGAGTATAACGGCATTCAATTAGGTTTAGCATTACGGAACATGTATCCCAAGATAGGTATCGTATTGCTCTCCAACCATAGTGACCCGGCGTTTTTCTCCGCCATCCCTCAGGATAAAGTCAACGGTTGGTCATACTTATCGAAGAAGTCCGTCGGTGATATCGAGGCCCTGCATCGGGCCATTGTGGGAGCTGCTGAAGGTTTAGTCGTGCTCGATCAACAGCTCGTCGACAAGGCTACCCCACGCAAAGGCAGCCTCTTAGAACAACTAACGCCTCGCCAACAAGAGATCATCAGCCTGATCGCGCAAGGTTACTCCAACGCCGCCATCGCCGAGCGTCTGGTTCTAGCGCCCAAATCCGTAGAAAACCACATCAGCCAAATGTACCAAGTACTCGACATAGACACGCATAACCCGCAGATACAACCGCGGGTAACGGCAGTGTTGACATACTTGCAACAGACGAGGGTGTAGGTTATCCGCTCTACAAGACTCGCCAATCATAGAACATGATGGATCCGGTGCCGCCATTACCATCTGACCCGCCAGGCGCAGGGATGGTGATGGGCATATCCATGTTCACCTTTTCATAATAGATGCGAACATCACCCGTTCCCGTCAATGTGTATCCCACGATGCTGCCGCGAATCGTCGAACTGCCTGTGACAACAATATTAGCCAGTGGCGCATACATTACCCGAACAACTGCTGACGAATCACCATTCACCGTGATGGATGGCCCACCCGAGATAATATTCCCGAGGATGCCTCCACTGCCGTTTATCTCTAATGCAGCCTTCTGGACATATACAGAGCCGACATAGTCCGTAGCGCCAGGGACCGATAGCTTTCCACCACCGCTGTAATACATAAAGACGTCCCCGGGATCTCCGTGAGCGTTAATGGTGGATGATCCGGATAGCTCGAAAACATCCTCTACATAAAGAAACAGCTTTCCGTTGTCCGAGCCGGAATTTTTCTTTAGGTACACATGAGCATTACCCGTAACTCTTAATTCTTTGGCACGGATGTGTAAATCGCCTTTGGTGAGATCGAACGTCAGCGTACTACTACCCGAGACTTGCAAGATATTATACCTGCCACTAGCAGCCACATTTAGCCTTGAGTTACCGCCGCTAATTAGATTGCCTCTGTTGGGCATGTCGTTCGGAAATTCCGGGTATTCCGGTAAAACAAACTCGGTCACCTGGGGAAGAGTATGTACTAACCCGGCTATATGATTCTGATAGGGTTGAGCTCCATCAATCACCCTACTCGGATCAGCATCAGGCCCCAGAGTTAGATCCCCATCGATTGTAGTGGACCATGCTAAGCGCACCGATCCATCGTGAGCTGCATTAATAGTGACATCACCAATGATCTTCGAACTGCCTGTAAGTTCAATTGCAGGCTTACCCGGTACGGTTCCGATAGCAGCATACAATGCCTGCGTAAATTCCATTTCGGCGTTACCTGCTGGTTCTTCATGTACCCAAAGGCTTAATTGACGCGTGCTTTTACCATATCTTCCCGTAGCGACCAATGACCCTCTACTCGAGTCATAAGTGACGAAGAAAGAGCTGTCTGGGTCTATGACGTGGGCATTTTCCTTAGAGTTATAGGGATAGGAGTCGAAATGACTGAGTGAGTGTTCTTGCAACCAAGCTTGCGCATGTACCAGACCTGACTCTGCGGTCTCCAGCGCCAACCCATGCTCGCCAAAACCTACGGCATGTCGCCACAAAGTCGGGACAAGCGCGGTTAACCCGGCCAGGATGGTTGATACAACCGTAAAGCCTATTAATAAGGTAAGGACGACTGATCCTTGGTCACTGTGTGATCGCATACGGCTCATCCTTTCCCAGAACACTCAGTCAATAATTCGCAGCCGAACGTGATATTGTTTTTGCTTTGAGACCAACGGTTGCGTAACGACCATTGATAGCGTGTCTCCGTCGCAACAGTTTTCTCAGCGTATTTATTACAAGTTCACGTTTATTTTACCAAAAAAATACGAACATAAGAGTACACAACCAAGCAAATGCCTTGTTCCTATGCAGTATGGAGTCAATAATCGATTCTAGATCACTGACCTGTACCATCTCTCCAGTAGTAAAAGCTGTATTTTAATACTACCACACCATTCCGTGCCACGTTCACTTCATACTGTACCAACGTATCGCTTGCATCCGGGTCAGCAGGCGTTTTCTCCACAACCGTTACCTCGTAACCCGGTGGTAGGTTCAAAGCCTCCTGATCGATGTCCGCTCTGTTTTCAATCTTAACCCGCTCCACAACGCGCAGCGCAATATCGTATGCTTGTTCTTGTTGTTGACCATGATGCAAACCGCGATCGATAGCCAATATCGTCGCGTAAACAGCCGGAATCAGGATACCGATGAGAACAATGGCCATTATCACTTCAATCAAGGTAGCGCCACGATCATGCTGTCTCATAAGCCGGTCACCATTTTATTACGGATCAGAACCTGTCGCGTACTGGATAATACGCGATTGCGAGGAGAAGGCAGAGTCACCTCGATGGTGAATTCTACCATATTGCTATCTGCAGGGGCGGATACTTCGAACAAGGTAACGTTATCCAGCAATGGCTCCGGATTGGTACTCAACCTGAGTACTCTATTCACATCATCCCAGATATAGCTGACTTGTTCCGCAGCGCCAAAATAAATATGCAACCCTTTTCCGCTGTTAAGCTCTTCAACGTCGGTCGCTCCAGCAATCCCGGGTAATGAGGCGGAGCCAAAGGCAATCTGATTTATTACCCGCGTCATCTTGGTCTGTGCATTGAACCAGCTGTGAGCATATGTGGCATAGCCCAATCCATTGGTAACCATAATCAGGGCTACGCCTATGAGAATGCCTACAATAGCCGTTACGGCAATGATCTCAACTAGAGTGTAGCCCTGATCGTGATTATCCATAAGACCCCTTCTCAACTAGAACCGCCATCCTGCGGTTGCGCCGATTACGCCGGTCAGCTTACCCGTGGGACTGTTGATCGGCGCCACGCCACCCACATAAGGCTCGATGTACAACCTGCTGTCTTTTAAAAGAGATGCGCCTATCAGCAGCTTGCCAACCCACGTCGGCGAGGGGGTTACGCTCTTATCGAAGGTGGCGTCGGCTCCCAATCGCAACCAGAGGGGAGCTGCGCCGAAGCGCCAACCAAATCCGGCACGCCAATAGGAAGGATCCGTAACCATAGGTACGCTCACCTGAACTTCTAATGCATGTACGCCTTCCCGCAAAGCTAAGGCGGCTGCGAGCTCCGCTCCAGCATGAGACGCATAGTCTATACCCAGACTGAACTGGGGCGTCACGCCCAAGCGGCTTTTAGGTTGCAAGGCGCTCACCATATCGACGGTTTCATCTGTTAACTGGTTTCGCCCAAACAGGTAGGAGAAGTCCTCACCTTCCTCGCCTACTATGCGGGGGGTCAGGATGATGATCGTCTCCATTTGGCTGATTTCCTGCCGGGTGTTCCTAAACAGCGCCCCGAGAACAGGTACGTTGGCCAATCCGGCTAAGGTGTTGAAGTTGTTGCGCTCTTCTTCTCGAATGAGCCCGGCGATCAGGATCGGCTGGCCATTACGCACGCTGACCGTGGTTTCGGCATTACGTGAACGCACTTGCGGCATACCTTGCGGCGTCCAGGAAGCAATACTGTTTACCTGGGGTTTCACGTGCGTGGTAATCGTCCCGTCCTGGCCTACGCGAGCAACGATCTCCAACGAGATACCGGCTTCCACATACTCAATCCGGTCTTCGCCCTCGGAGCCGCCTTGCAGTATCACCGGCACACGGTCGCCGATGAATACGGTGGCGGTTTCACCACTGACCGCCGTAATGTGCGGCCGAGCCAGCAAGCGTCCATTCCCGGTGTTCTCCAAAGCATCAAGGACGAACGACAGATCATCCATGGTAAAAGGCAACGTACCGGTTACCGGATCCCAGCTGCCTGTAAAGGCGGGAAGCGTCCAATTCAGCCCCAATTCGCGCAACGCATCGCGGGAAACCTCTTGCACACGGGCTTCAATCAGCACCTGTCGTCCGGCTTTGTCAAAGACCGCCAGGAACTGTTCCAGTTCAGCGAGGTCCGCAGTCGTGCCCCGTGCCACCAAGCGTTTGGCTTTGTCATCAGCGGATACCAGCAGCTCCGGCAGGATGGACCTGACGATCTCCACCACTTTGTCCGGCTCCGCATACTGCAAGGGATACACGCGAATCAACAGCTCTTGCGGCGTCTCCAGCGCCAGTTGCTCCCCTTTAGGCCTCACTTCCAGCAACCCGCCGGTTATGACAGCCTCCACATCAGCCACGCGAGCTACCGTGTCAATCGCCTCTTGTACGGAAACATTCTTCAACGTTACCGTCACGGTGCCGGTAATGCGGGAATCGAAAATGACATTCACGCCGGCTAAGTCCGCCAGTACGCTGAACACGCTGCGAATCTCCGTATCTTGAAACACCAAGTCCACAGGTGCGGCAGCGGTGCCGGCAACCGACTCCGCGGATACCGGCACGCTGCCGAATAAGAGCACCAGGCTCAGCATGAAAACCAAGCGATGAAGCGGCCCACCCGGCCTCAGATTGCGCCGCAGCATCCCTTGCCGGGGCGTATCGCGGTGTGTTCTCACTTGAATGTGCCTCCAGCTCTCAGCACTTCAGCGCGCTCACCCAACCGCACCGTGATACTGTCGGCAGTGAGTTCTGAAATGAATAAGTCTTTGATCGTTTGGCCTTCCTGTACGATTTGGGAAACCCCGTCGATTTCCAAAACGGCACGCAACGCGGCGCCTTGCTGCACAATACCGGCCAACCGCAGAGAGGGGAAGTCCTGCTGGGCTAAAAGTGCCAAAGCAGCAGCCACATCAGCAGATGTTCCGGTGACGGATACCACATTGATTTCAACGCCGGCCACCACGTCTACCGCCGGATACATAGCTTTTACCAAGCTTGCGGCATTACCGGCCGAGATGTATTTGAGCGTGTAGAGCCGGGTCTCCGAAGCCTCTTTAACGACTGGTTCAGGTTCGGAATCAGTAACTATCGGCTCGATTACCGCGGGAGCGCTTTGTCGAAAGATGACCACTCCCGCCGGAGTCTCTTCACGCTCCAACTTCGCGGCTTGCGCCACAAACTCAATGGCATCAGAGGCGTTCATATCCCGCAGGTAAATGGTGAGCTTGGCGGACAAATCGCCTTCCAACATCATGTTGAGCCCGGCAGTCCGTGCCAAGGAACGCAGGATTTCACCCACCGAAGTCTCGATGAACTCATACTCCTGTACAGCCGGGGCGTCGTACTTCTCCAGCACCTTAGCCGCCTCTTGCACTTGAGCCTTGGTGCCGCTGATTAAGGCCAAACGCTGGGCTGTATCCACGGTTACCGTAGCGCCGGGTACGGCCGCTGCCAATAATGTGCGTACGGTTTCAGGCGCTAAACTTTTGATGTTGATTACGGTATATTCCCGCTCCGTGAATGCGCTCAACCGTTGAGGAGGGGCTACCACTAAGGTATTACCGGATAAGGTGTAACCAAAACCGGTGGTCGCGGCAATCAAGTCCAAAGCTCTGTTTAAAGGCTCGCCTTTCAGCGACACTGTAAATCGGCCTTGCATGCCAGGGTCGGTAATGACGTTCAGTCCGGCTAAATCGCCCAGGATCTGATAAATCTGCACGACCTCAGTGTCTCTAAAATCGATGGTCACCGGAATATCGGTGATGACGCCCGAGTCTGCCGCCAAGGAACTCATAGAAACGATGATGATGCATAAAACTGCGCCGAGTAGAAGAACACCGCGTCTGTACATTAACTTACGCCCCCTAGTTGAATAAATATGGATTGTCCCAAGATATCCAAGGTGATGCCTTGCCCCGTGATGTCAGTTACTCTGGCTTGGTCCAGTTGATCTCCGATGCGTAGGGTTTTGCTCTCACCTTGGTACTGCACTGCAGCCGCCCATTGATTACCGACTTGGACGACGCCGGTTACTTTTACATCCTGATATTGCTCCACCAACCTGATGGTGTTTACAACCTCAATCGCTTTGTCAGAAGGATTAAATGGGTTGATGTTCAGCGCCCGCCACCTGTTGATAACCGGTGGATACCAGCTGCCTTGCCCCTCCAGCAGCTGCTCGAGCTGAGCAACCTGCACCACGGTCCCTTTTTCCGCCTTCTGGCCGTTGGGCATTGTAGCGTCGGCGTTTCCAGCTATGTAAATGGTGAGCACCAGCTGCGCTTCAAGCTCATGAGCGGACGTAACCACTGCATCACTCGTCATATGATGGCTCAAACCTAATGCCTTACCCAACTCCGCCACCACGGACGCTTCATCAGCGGCCTGTTCGGAGCCCGTAATTCCATCCAGCGCCCTGCCGTATACCGGCGTAATGCGCATCTGTTCCACAAAAGCGGCTGGGAATAAGCGAGGCAGATCTACGAGTAGTGATGCAATTGTTGCGTAACCACCTGAGAACACCGCATTCATTTGCGATCTACCCAAACCTTTATCCCATTGCACCTGGGAATAGGTGATCACCTCGGTTTTAGCTCCTCGCGCGGTTAGAGTGGTATCCACCAACGCCATAATCGCCGGCAAATCGCTCTCCCGAGGAAACTGGGACAAGGTGTTCGCCGCCGAGCGCACCACGGTCATATAATCCTGGTGCAAAGCGGTATGCTCTTGTTTAGCTGCTTCTAAAAGTTGCATCGTGCGTTGCGTCTCCGTATTCTCATCGCGCAGCAGACTCAATTCACGCATGCTCGGTTTGTACACAAGAAAGATGAACAACAACAGGGCGACTAAGTTGATCAGAATGAACAAGATCACCTGGTCTCGGTTAGACAGCCGCGATCTGGCAAAACTGGCGTTGAGCCTTATCATGGCTGATCACCCCCTGCTATCGGGGTAATACGAGCGTCGAACTCCAGTAACCGGATGCCGTCTTCTTCAGTCCAGTACGTTGATCCCATCACCACATGGAAAGGATACTGTCCCACCGCTTTCAGGAACCGGGTGATCTCCGCCGTATTGACGGCGTAACCGGATATCGGCACGCTGCCGTCTCTAGTTACGGAAAGCGACTGCAACCAGGCTGAACTGGTTTGGGCGCTGGTCGCCACTCGGTTGAGCAGTAGGCTGATGTCCATTGCAGGTTGGTTGCGCTCCAAATGTTCCGCCAGAGGCTTTAGGAGTTCCTCTATCTGCCTCATGCCGTTTTTCATGTCGTTTACCTGTTTGCGGTAGTACGCCAGCGTCTCCACGGTATCCTGATAACTTCTCAGCTGTTCGCGTTCCGTCACCACTTGCCAATATAAGTACACGGAAGAAAAGGCCAACAACGCTATAAGCACAATGCTGACGATAAACAGAACGGTACCCATTTGCACCGTACTGAGAGAGGCACGGTCTTCTTCAGGCAGCAGGTTGATGCGCATTACACCTCATCAACTCCCTGTAAGGCCAATCCTAGAGCGCCGGTAAACATGGGCTCCAAAGCCAGAATGTCTTCACCCAGACGATCGGCACCCGGCCGCCCGGATAACGGTTTGGCCACCGTTATGGGTAGGCCTGTCTCTTCACTGAGCAGTTGGTCTATGCCCGGCTGCAGCGCGCCGCCGCCACACAGCATCACCGTGTGTAGCAGCTCGGTAATCGATGATGCCCGCTGACGCGCCCGAAGGAACTCAAAGGTCTGGATAATGCCTGCGACCAACTCTTCTATCACACGTTGCAAAGCAGTGCGGCTGACCGCAGCCTCCGTCATCAAGGCGTCGATATGTTTGCTGCGCCGCAGCTCCTGCGCTGCGCCTGAAGCCAAGCCGTAGGCTGTAGCGACTGCCGCATCCAAGCGGTTGGTACCCACCGGCACCAAGCGGTAAAGTAGATACTCGTTATCTGAGGTGATATAAATTTGCGTATATTCGGCTCCTATTTCGATATAACAGGCTCGCCCGATGAGCGGTATGGCATAGGGTAAAGCAAAAGCCTCCACGCCTAGAATATGCGGCGCCAGGCGGACCTTTTGCAGCAAGCGCGTATACTTGTCCACCTCTTGCCGCTTCATGCCTACGACCACAACGTCTTGTCTCTCCGGTGAATCGCCGGGTAGTAGGTGATAATCAAAATAGTAGGACTCAACTTCTTCCGGGTTCAGGCGCAACAGTTGCGTGACCTCTTGGAGCACCGAGGGGGTGAGGTCGTTCTGCTGCGCGTCCGTAATGGAGAGGTTGCGGATAATGACCTGGGCGCCGGTGATACCGGCCACTACAGCCACGCGATTGACCCGCATGACTTTGGGATTGGCTTCGATCAATACATCAGAGAGCAACTCGGTATCGACCAACAAGCCGCCGGTGATGGCCCCTAGAGGCATAGGTATAAGGCTGGCTCGTTGCACTACAATCTGCCGAGAGCGGCGCTGCACTTCAACAAGCTTGATATGGGAGTGACCGAAGTCGATACCGATGGCGTGATTGGCCATTTGTACACCCCCTGCTTCCTACATGCCCGGTACGCTGGTGTTCATCTGGAACATCGGGATAACGACGGCCAGGGCTAAAATGAGTACTACGACGGTCATGCCGACAATCATGATCGGTTCAATCATGGTGGTCAGCGTTTTTACGGCATAAGCGGCTTCTCGATCGTAAAAGTCGGCCAAGTGATCAAGGGTGGTGTCCATAGAACCGCTTTCTTCGCCTACTTGCACCATCTGCACCAGCATCCGGGGAATCACGGATTCTTTAGCCATGGCCGCGCTGATGGACACGCCGCGCTCTACGGCGTTACGTACCCGCGCCAAAGCATTGGCTACCGGAATGTTAAGCACCAGTTTTTCAGTCAGACGCAATCCCTCAACGATGGGTACGCCGCTGCGCGTGAGCAGGCTGAGCGACCGACACATGCGGCTAAAGACGAACTTGCTGACGGCGGGACCGATCACCGGCATGCGCATCAGGAAGGTATCTTTGAACACATGGCCTTTGGGTGACCTTATCCACTGCGCCAAAATGCCGAACGCCGTGATGAAGGCGAGCAGAATTACCCACCACCACTGCAATATGAAACCTACGGTATCCAGTACCAACTGGGTGATGAGAGGCAACTCCATGTTCATACCTTCAAAGACGGTGACGAACTGGGGCAATACGAAGAAGACAAGCATAATGACGGCAATAACGCCGACGACCGCCACAATGGTAGGGTAGGTAAGCGCCTCTTTAACCTTAGCTTTGGTTTCAGCCTCTCGCTCGTAATAGGCGGCTAAGCGTTCCATAATCTCGTTTAAAGAACCGCTGACCTCACCGGCTTCAACCATCTGTACCAGCATGGGCGGGAACACCTTAGAGTCCGCTGCCAGCGCCGCTCCTAAACTACTGCCGCTTAATACCCTCTGGCGCACTCTTTCCAGCCCATTGCGCAGACGCGCATCCTTCATCAAATCGCCCACGATTTGCAGCGCGTTGACCACCGACATACCGCTGGACAACATGACGGCGAACTGGGTGCTAAACAAGGCCATGGTAGCTGCCGGCACCTTACCGCGGGGTTCGTTCAAGCGCTGCCAAAGCGATTGGGTCTGCGGCTTGCTCACGGAGAGCACCGTATAGCCTTGCGCCTGCAGACGTTGGGTGACGCTGGCTTGACTCGTACCATGAATGGTTCCCTGGAGCACCTGGCCATTGCGAGCACGCACTTTGTACTCAAAGAGGGTTTGGGACATGGGTTTTTGACTAAGCTGCCGTGTCGCCATGTGCTGAACGCTCCTTAGGATGGTAGAGATGTCCGGCGGTGACTATAACCGACGCCGCCACTCCAGCTCTTCCGGCCGAATTAATCCACGCGCCACCAAATCTTCCAATGACTTTTCGAACGTCTGCATGCCGAAGCGGGCGCCGGTTTCAATACTTGCCGGTATTTGATGCGTTTTATTCTCTCGAATGAGGTTGCGAATCGCTACGGTGCCGATCAAAATCTCCGTAGCCGGCACCATCCGCATACCATCCGCCGAGAGAATTAACTGTTGTGAGACAATGGCCTGTAATACATTGGCCAGTTGCATTCGTACCTGTTGCTGTTGGTGAGGTGGGAATACATCGATGATGCGATTGATCGTTTCCGCCCCACCGCGTGTATGCAAGGTAGATAAGACCAAGTGGCCGGTCTCCGCTGCGGTAAGCGCTATGGAGATGGTCTCCAAATCACGCATTTCACCAACCAGGATGACATCGGGATCGCAACGCAGCGCCGACCGCAGGGCCGAAGCGAACGAACGACTGTCGCTGCCGATCTCTCTTTGGTTGATGATGCACTTGTTGTGCCGATGTACGTATTCAATCGGGTCTTCCAGAGTGATGATCATGTCTTCGCGCGTCTGATTCATCACATCGATCATAGCGGCGAGCGTGGTGGTCTTCCCGCTTCCCGTGGGACCGGTGACCAGAATAAGTCCGTCTCGCCTATCGCAAAGATCCCGTACGACCGATGGTAATCCCAACTTGTTTAAGGGGACTACCTGGGGGGCGATTAACCGAATGGATAAACCGACGCTGCCGCGTTGCTTATACGCCGCACAACGGAAGCGCCCCACCTGACCCAAGCTATAGGAAAAATCAATTTCGCCGCCGTTTTCCAAGGCTTCCCAGTGCTCGTTGCTCACTATTTGGTGCGCCAGCTCTTCGGTATCGGAGGGCATCAATCGCTGGTAGTCGCCCAAAGGTCTCAGTTTGCCGTTGATGCGTATGGTCGGCGGTATGCCTACCGTAATATGCAAATCGGATGCTTTCCTAGCTACGGCCAGTTTCAAGAGTTCTTGGATGTCTTGCATTCACATTGGCTCCCAAGGTATAGATTACCGGTCAGAGAATCACTCGTGCACGAACAGCTCTTCATCTGCGTCCAAGGAGTAGACCGTACGCCACAACTCCGGAATCGTGGTGATTCCTGCCAGCACTTTCTCTATACCATTCTCTTCCAATGTGCGAAAACCATCTTCTTTAGCGACCTGCAGCAAATCAATTTCCGTGGGATCGTTGTTCAATACGCGTCTGAGCGAGCGAGTAATAATCAGCACTTCCTCGATGGGAACGCGACCGCGATACCCGCTTTGTTTACACTGCGGACAACCTCTACCGCGCCACAGCTTAGTCGCCTGGTATCCGTACTTATCCAAGAAACTCTCTTCAGAAACGGTGGGCGCCGTTTCCTCTTTACAAGCCGGACAGATACGCCGAGCCAAACGTTGATTCACTACTCCCAGCAGCGTCGCTGAGACCAGGTACGGTTCAATGCCCATATCAATCAGGCGGGTAAGGGTTCCACAAGCCGAATTGGTGTGGAGCGTCGAAAGGACCAAGTGCCCGGTTAGCGCCGCCCGCACCGCGATCTCCGCCGTCTCCTTGTCTCGGATCTCACCGACCATCACCACATCGGGGTCTTGCCGTAGAACAGATCGGAGGTTGGAGGCGAAATCGACGCCGATTTTAGGATTGACCTGCACCTGGTTGATCCCGTCAATGCGATACTCTACCGGATCTTCAACCGTGATGATATTCCGCGTCACCGTGTTCAAACGGTTCAGCATAGCGTACTGCGTAGTCGTTTTACCACTACCGGTAGGGCCGGTGACCAGGATCAAGCCGGTAGGTAAGCCTAAAATCTGTTCCAATGCCTTCTTTGAAGCAGGCAGCAAACCGCTTTCGTCCAGATCCAGTATGGCGGCGCCTTTGTCGAGTATCCGCAATACGGTCTTCTCGCCATAGATGGTGGGCAAGACGGAGATGCGAACATCGATGGCTTGTTCTTCGACGGTGATCTTCATCCGCCCGTCTTGCGGCCGACGCCGTTCTGTGATGTCCAACCCGGCCATGACTTTCAATCTGAGCGTAACATCCGGATGAATGGCCTTGGGTAAGCGCATCTCTTCTCGCAATACGCCGTCCACGCGGAACCGAACCACCAAACCCTTTTCCCGCGGTTCAATGTGGACGTCGCTGGCACGGTCGTGTACCGCCTGGAGTAGAATCAGGTTTACAACCTTCACACCTGGCGAATCCGCCGGGGCATCCGCCGCCGCTTCCGGCGGCTCCTCCTCTACGGGCTCTTCCTCAATCTCGGCCACGACATCCTGAGCCGCGGAGGAGAGACTGAACACCCGATCATAAGCCGCTTCTATCTCGTCAGCCGTAGCTACCACAGGTTCTACATACATGCCCGTGATGCTTCGCACGGTATCGATCGTAAAGATATCGAGGGGATCCACCATGGCCAGTGTAAGCCGGCTACCCTCGCTCCGCATGGGGAACACGCGGCCCTCACGCATAATTTCAGCAGGTATGAGAAGCGCCAGCTCCGGATTGATAGGTGCGCTCCAATCAGCACGCGGCAACCCAAGTTGTTCCGCCAGGGCGCTGGCCATCTGCTCCGCCCTGGCAAAACCCATATCGATTACCAACTTGCCCAACGGTACCCCAGTCTCCAACTGACGCTGTAACGCCTGCGTTAACTGTTCCTGCGTAATGACCCCGCGCTCGACTAGTATGTCACCTAGACGTCTGCGCATGGGAGGTTAGTCGGGTAGGGTGAAGGTTTTAGCAGTTAAGCCCTCGCCACCAAAGTAAGGTGTGATCGTTATATCATCACCAGCAGCGTCTTGACGTATATCTAAATGATAGAGTTCCATGTCTCCTTTGTCTGTTGGTGTAGATCCAGAGGCTACATTTACACTAAATTCTGCATCTGACACAGAAACTAATTCCTCTGGGTCGTCAACATCGCTTAAATCATTAGTTCCGACAGCCAACATCTCCACTAGGATTGCGGTGCCAAAGCTATCTGCATATGAGTTTAATTTTGCTGTTGCGGCGTTCTTCCTCATCCTACCCACCATCGGAATCGCTACACCAGCCAACACACCCAAGATCACAATAACCATCATCAACTCTACGAGGGTAAAACCTTTGTCGTTATTACGGAACTTATTCAACATGCCAAACTGCCTCCCCGATATTTATATATTATTTTGCACTTAATTTACACTGACTTTCGCCAATGTTCCATGCAATCCTGCACAAAGCCATTAGAACTTAGTTTCGCAAAGGTGTTGGTGGTCAACCGGGTCAACCTAGTGCTCACTCCATTACCTTAATCTGACTAGAGTTTCTAGGACTTATGCCCTAGTTTCTGGTGCCCACCATAGGACCTGCCAGACACAACTAAGCATCCGCTCATAACATCAGAGCACATCATAGAATCAAGTGTTCCTATTAGACTAGTTGACAAAGGCGTTTTTCGAGCTACCTTGACACATAATAGTTATCACAGTATCCGAAGAGAGATCACGCTTGGGCAGGAATGCCACTGCTCCAAGCTCTTTAGCTAACTCTGCGTACTGTGGCTCGGCATAAGAACTGACAATCATCACTGGCAGCTCAGGGTAACGCTTCTTTAATTCCTTGATGACTGCAAATCCGCTCATTCCGGTCATATGTACATCTAGCAATACGAGATTCACATCAATGTTTGGTATCAACTGTAGAGCTTCACAACCGTCATTCGCTCTGGCTACCATCTTACAGTTACCCTTGTTTAAGAGCAATTCCGCCATATCGAGGAACTCGGGTTGATCATCTACCACTAAGACTCGTAATTCGTGCACCGTCGTTCCTCCACCTAGATAACAACCTTAGTTACGCATATAAACTAGCATAGGTCCGCGACGGTGTCCTGGGTGTTTTCCCCTATTTTCTTACATAAAACGAATATAATCCCAGGGATTCCCTCTGTAATAATCCCTTCCCTACGGCGTTTCACGGGTTTTCGGCGTAAGTGTTAACTTTGTGTAACCTACCGTACGAAGTTGGTGCTGCGAGGATGGAATGAGTGGGCTGAGCTGGTCATAGATGATGAAGACCGCGCCAATAGGCCATTGGTCTCAGTGGCTCTGCTTGGCAAACGGCTTTTTCGCCAAAAACCCATGCTAAATACGCAAAACGCCTGCTATACCCCGTATTCACCCCGGACTGTTCGGCGCTGGGCACGGCAACCGAAAAATGGGACCTAGGGCGAGTTTACTCTTCGTTTGCCATTCTGTTAGAATGAGCATGTCCAAAAAGGTATAAAATCCCCGATAATGGCACACCCGTCGCGAGGCGGGGTCGCAAAGCCGCGGGCCTGAACGGTTGTTCAGGCAGCCGGGTTACCAAAGGGTTGTATTGCGGTTTATTATTGGCCCTTTGGCGGGTCTTTTCTTTTTGGCACGTTGTTAGCGGTAACAAGTTTGCTGAGGAGCTATTGAGCAGAGCCCCCCCTCACCCTCTATAGCATCCGGCAAAACCAGCGGCATGTCGCAAGATGGAGGTGACGACACTGTCAGGTTTACCTAGCGGCACAGAGTACTGCTAAACCTATATGTCCTCTCCCCCCGGTCGGGCATACAGGTTTAGGCTCTGTGCTGCTAGCATTTTACCCACCAAAAGTCTGCGGCCGAATTGCGAACCAAGCAATCCGCCCTGCGCTCTTCTCTAGGTACGGACTGCAAACGCTCTTTACCCCACTACTCCACCTGCAGATAACGACGTACCTGCTTCAGCTCAGCTGCCGCCGCCCAGATACCGGCTCCTATACGGTGATGACAATAGCGGGTTCCTTTGCTGTGAGCGGCAAAGGCGCGGCGTCAAATCGTAAACTCTCTCGCCTCAATTTGAGCTCGCCAGGCTAAGGCCGCCTCCCGCATTTCTTCGGCGATTTCCGGATAGCTGTCCTTCAGGTTTACCCTCTCGCCCATATCCTCATCCAGGTTCGATAAGAACACGGGATCAACCGGGGTATCGGTACCGATCAACCTACCGTTTAGCACCAGTTTCCATGGGCCGCGCCGCATAGCCGTCTGCTTGCCGTACTCCCAAAACACTTCCGTATGCGGCGATGGCGCTTGCTCGGTAACGACAGGTAGAATATTCAAACCGTCCAGCTCGTAGGTTGAAGGGTCGCCTCCGGCGGCAGTTAAGATGGTGGGGAACACGTCCATACTCGCCACAACTGCATCACAAACCTGTCCCGCCGGAATGCGTGCGGGCCAACTCATAATCGCCGGCATACGCAGTCCGCCTTCGAAAAGGCTCGTCTTATGGCCTTTAAACTTGGCGGCGGATCCACCATAATAGGGATCCATGGTCCCATCCAGCCAGTTGCGAGATTCCCGCGAGGGGCCGTTGTCGCTGGTGTAGAAGATACAGGTATTATCCAGAACGCCTTGGCGCCTCAGTTCGTCGATAATGGCGCCCACACTGTCATCCACGGCGCTGATCATCGCCGCCATAATGCGGCGATCCCAGGGCAAGTGTTTGAACCGATCCAGGTACTTCTGCGGCGCATGCATCGGATAATGCGGCGCGTTGTATGGCACATACAGGAAGAAAGGTTCATCACGCTGCGTAGCTGAGCGAATATAGTCGATGGCCTTTTCGGTAATCAGTTCGGTGAAGTAACGGCCGTCCGCATGGATTTCGCGATCATCCTCCCACAAATCATGTATCGGATTGGTTTTGCCCCAGTAGTAAATATGGGAGTAGTAATCAATGCAGCCCGCCATAAAGCCGAACCAGTTGTCGAAGCCATGGTTGTGCGGCCGACACTCCGGTATTAGGCCTAAGTGCCATTTCCCGCACATCGCCGTTTGGTAGCCGCACTCTTTCAGCGCGGTAGCGATCGTCGGTACGGATGGCGGTAGACCAGCCGTCGTGCGCAAGCCCGCCAAAATAGCGCGTACGCCTGCGTTCCCCGGATAGCGACCTGTCAGCAGAGCGGCTCTTGATGGTGAGCATACCGGAGAATTGGAATACCATGACGTGAACCTGACGCCTGACGCAGCGAGATCATCTAAATGCGGCGTACAGAAATCCGCGGCTCCCATGCAAGATAAGTCGCCATACCCCTGATCGTCGGTAAGGAAGACAATAAAGTTCGGTCTGTTCAATAAAACCCTCTCCTTTATGCACTGAATCTATGTAGCCGCCAACATGTTCGGGGAGCCGACAACAGCACTTGTATTACAAGTCCTATGCATGAAATACGCAAGAGCACGGCCAATTCCTGCCGTATTCAGACTGCGTGGCGAGATTCCGGAGCGCTCTGTCTGCTATGAAGTAACGATTGTTAGTCCCGAAATAAAATAACAAGGCGCCTGCGGAGCGCCTTGCAGTACGAGCTTATGATGGTACGGGAACGTACGCTACGTTTAGTACTTGATAAACTTGGACCCTAAGGCGCCGCAGATGCTGCACCTGTCGGGCACGTACTTCTCGATGTTCCCACAAAGCGGGCAGAGGTAGTAAAAGACCTCTTCAGTACTGTCCAAATTGTCAATCGCATCTTGATAAAGCTTGGCATGCACCTCTTCCGCCTTCATCGCGAAGGTAAAGGACATCACCGCCGCCTTGTTGCCGGCAGCTTCGGCTTCAGCTACGAACGGCGGGTACATGGACTGGTACTCATAGGTTTCGCCGGCTATACCGTCCTTTAAGTTCTCCAGCGTCGAGCCGATCTTCCCGGCCACCTCAAAATGCTTCAGGGCGTGAATGGTTTCAGCATCAGCGGCTGCTCTAAACAACTTGGCCGCATTCAACTTGCCTTCCTTCTCCGCCTTTTTAGCATAAGCCGTGTACTTCCGGTTCGCCTCAGCCTCACCGGTAAATGCCTTCATCAAGTTTTCATAGGTTTTGTCGCTCACAGACTTGCCTCCCCGGTCAGCAAACAGGTTTGCCAGTAGTTTCTCCACAGCCGCTTGGGGAAAACCTTCCGCTTGCTCCTCACCGATGAGCGATTGGAGGAAATCCTGCGTGTTTTGGCTTTGAGGCAGCATGTAACCGGCCTCGCGGATGATGTCTTCGGCCATAATGCGGTTGGACATCGCAATCGCCTCTGCCAGCTTGCCCGGTAACCCGGCGGCTATCATTTCCTGCTTAGACTTACTGCGCAGCAGGACGCGCATCGCATCAATCACAGTGCCTTCCTTGGGCTGTTGCGGCGGATACTCCACCGGAACCATCGAAATCGCGCCGGAAGGGCAGGCGTCGGCGCAATCGCCGCAACCGATACACTTTTCAACATCAATAATGCTGTTCTCGGTGTCTGTGGCCCCTGTCGGACAGACATATAAACACAAGCAATCTTTGGTACACAGACGGATATTCCTGACGGCATATTTCACAGCCATTCCCACTACCTCCCCTCAACCTCGGCGAATTTCCAGTTAGGCACTTTACACACCGGACAAACCTCCGGCAATTGGTCGCCTACGTAAACAAAGCCGCAGATGGTGCAGACGTAGACGCCGGTGTTTTCCAGCATGGCGTCGCCCTCTTTTGCATAGCGGGTCAGCAGCGACTTCAAAATGCGGGTGACCTTCTCGCTCCAGGTTAACGCCCGTAGCGCCCCGCGATCGCCGACTTCTTTAGCCGTTGCGTTTGCATTGGGAAACCCTTCTGTCAAATCTTCCTCAATGCGGGTCAGCAGCTGATCAAAAGCCGGGTCTTGCGCAGAGGGCGCAGCTGATTTAAAAAAGGCGGCCAGTGTCATAAAACTCTCGGCTTCAGCCGGCTTGTACTGCTTTTCGCAACCCCGCGCCAAATTCGTGCACAGCGCGCTGATCTCAAGCGGAGTCAGCTCTCTCACATTTTCCGTTGAGGCGACGTCAGACGCCGCTTTTTTCTCTACCACCGGGGCCGCCGGAGCAGATTCTTCCTGCTCAAACTCGTCCTTGGTCGCGCCGCAAATCGGACATACCCAGTCTTCCGGCAGGTCTTCCCATTTGGTACCAGGCGGAATGCCGGCATCGGGAATACCTTGCGCTTCATCATAGACGAAGCCGCAAACGGTACATATGTACTTTTCCATGCCATTACTCCTTTCATCTATATTCCTCTACATTGAGAAGCGGCCTCTACATACCCGATGTAGCCTAGGAATTCCAACGGCAACCATCGCATCTTGCGGTATGTATAACCGGCTACTCTGCGAAAACGTACTTCATAAACCTACAAAAGGGGAGGCAATCTATCGCGATAATTGTAAGATTCACCAACCGGGGGCGGAAAACCTTGTTTACATATCCAAATTGACGAAAAATAAAGTTAGCGATTATTCACCACGCTAATCAAAGTCTATTGTCCCTTGAGTATAGGAAGGGGGCCGATTAAAGGCGCCAAACAGGCGGTCGTGTAGCCACCTTTTCACCAACTGCGCTCTTCACACCATGTGAGCATTTCGGCAATGCCTTTATTCAACCGCCGAACCGCAGCTTGTACACCGCTGCAGTACTCTACCTACCAGTACCTCCTCATCCCGGCCGGGCGATGGTTCAAATTTTATTAAAACCTATCGCACCTCTCTTCTTCCTCCCCTCCCTGTTCTAATGCGCATTTCCCGGAAAATATCCTTGAGTAGAAGGAATTGAACAACCCGAATGGAAATGTTACCTAAAGGTTAACGAACTCTGAACGACATGGTGGTTTTTGAGCGGCCTCTCGGCTCAAGTAACCTCGAAAACAAGGTCCGTACCGCCCTCTCCGATCAGATGCGGCAGCGTAGTAGAACTCGTTCACTACAGACGTCCGGCGGCTTGCTCATCCTTTGGTAACGCCACTGACAGTACTTTAAAGACAAAAGGCGGCATACTTTGTGGTCACGCTACGGGAAATCGCCGATAAAGCGGGAACCTCCATATCTACGGTCTCGTTGGTTTTATCCGGGAGTCCGCGTATTTCCGCGGCTACCCGGGATAAAGTGCTGAATATTTCCCGCGAGCTGGGGTATCACAAGGAAAAGCAAAGCCAAAAACCGACCATCACCATTGTACTCACAGACGGAACGGATGCCGCCTTACCCAGCATCTTTCAGGAAGCTGTTTTAGGCGTCTTGGATGAAACCATGGCCAATGGGGCCGTACTGCAGATTCTGCGCTACGAAGAGACGGGCAAGAGCCCGCAACAACTGCTGCGAGAACTGCGCCTGAACGACAGCCATGGCGCCGTAATGATCGGCAAGCGCTTTCCCGAAAAGGCGGTCGGCGTGCTGCACCAGGCCCAGTTCCCGCAAGTGTTTGTCGGTTGTCGCAACCTGCCCGGTACGGAATTGCACTGGATCGCCAGCGACTATGCGCAAGGATCCCGCTTAGCCACACAGCATCTGTTGAAACTAGGACACTGCAAGGTGGCTGCGTTGCAGGGAACCTTACCGGATCTCAGACGCTACCAGGAACGATTGCTGGGGTACCGCATGGCGATGGCTGATGCCGGTTTATCACCTATTGTCTTCACCGACCGGGAAAACGCCCTGCCCATTGAACACTGGCTGCAACAAGGCATCACCGCCGTATTCGCGCTCTCATATTCCCAAGGCGCTCAGGTTTTAACATCCTGCCGGGCGTTAGGCATAGCCGTACCGCAAGAGTTGGCTGTCGTTACTTTCGATGATGATCCCAGCGCCGAGTTGCTCTCAGTGCCGCTCACCACGGTACGCCAGCCCGCCCATGAACTTGGCGTGATGGCGGCGCGCACGCTCCTCGCCTGGTTGCGCGGGGCGCCGCGCTCCTTAGTGCAGCTCCGCCTGCAGACTCAGCTGATCGTACGAACCTCTTGCGGTGCGCAATTGCAGTCGACACAGCGCAATGGCGCCGCTGACTAGGCAAACGGCAAATCAACACAGTATGTAAAAGGAGTTCGTCATGGCGACTGTAACGAGAGAAATCATGCTGATTTCGAGCAAACTCACACCTTTATGGTCCGTGTCCCTGCTGCTGGCGCTGGTATGGGTGTTGTCGGCGTCCTGCGTGCGCCCAAAGACGGCGCTGGCCGCTTCCTCACCAACTGAACCTTCTATTGAGCGGTATACCGCTAACGCCGCGCGCGTGGTGCGTGTATCGCATACGACGGAACTCACGGCTGCTATACAAGACCTCGCCCCAGGCGATGTCGTCATTTTGGCCGACGGGGTCTATGCAGGCGATGCTACGCTCCGCATCGCTGATCAGTCGGCCACATCACAGCAACCAATCGTCATCACCGCCGAACACCAGCGGCAAGCGGTACTCCAGGGTACCCTGCATTTTGAAATCAGCAACAGCAGTCACGTCACCATCTGCGGGTTGACGTTCAACACCCAAGGCGCAGGTAAGCATCGCGATATCGGCGCCATCACCATCAAGCATTCTCACCACAACCGCATCACCCACAACCGTTTCGCCTTGGCGGAGCAGTTGGGCGCCCACCCGGAGGTGATGCTCGACTGGCTGGTCATTCGCGGTAAGCATAGCCGGCACAACCGGGTGGATCACAATCTGTTCGAGAATAAGCTCCAGCGAGGGCGTTTCATCATCGTCGGCTTACTGGACGCCGCCGATACGATGCCGCAGTATACGCATATTGATCATAATCACTTCCGCGATATGGCACCCCTGGCCAGAAACGGCATGGAGGCCGTTGTGCTGGGCGGCGGCCATCCCGTTACCGCTTTTTATATGGCGGATCAAGACGCCTTCAGCATGTTTGAGTACAACCTGCTCGAACGTGTCGACGGCGAGTGCGCGGAGGTCATCTCGCTGAAAAGCAGCTCAAACGTCATCCGCCATAACACCTTCCTGGATACGAACGGCAGCATTTACTTCCGCGCCGGCAACCGCAATACGGTCTATGGCAATTACTTCTTGGGTTGCGGCAAAAAGGGTTCGGGCGGCGTGCGCATCTACGGCGAAGAACAAAAAGTGTCGGACAACTACTTCTCCGGGTTAGATATCCCCGCCGTCTGGTTTGGTGATGCCAACGCCGTCACATTCGATCCGGACAAGAACCTGGCGCCCTTCACCCAAGTGACGCGAGCGGAAGTAGCCAACAACATCTTTGTCGATACCAACCTTGGTTTAGCCCGCCACCTGCGGCCGGGATGCGACTTAAGGCCGCGAAACAGCGTCATTCGCAACAATTTTCTTTACTCCAACGCCGCTCATCGGCTCATCGATCCCCTGTTACTCGCAGAAAAAGGCATCACTTGGCAGGGCAACATCGCTTACGCCAAACAGAGCAGCCGCGCAGAACAGCTGGGGGATATGGGCCTGAGTGAAGAAGCGATTCATTGGGAAGAACCGCAGGTCATACGCTACGTACTTTTTCCCAACAACATGTCTGGAGTCAGCACCGCATACGTGCTGAATTACCTTGCTGAAAGAAAAGGGTGATGCCTTGCGTTAAACTCACCAATTTCATTAAAAAGGAGTGGGCTTCATGTCTCGTCGTTTGCTCAGTTTCATGTTCATCGTAGGATTGCTCTGTTTGGTCGGCGCAGTGGCTATGGCTAAGGAAATCACCGTGGCGGAAGAAGAGGCACGCGCGGTCACAGGCATGGAAGTGGAAGTCAGTAGTCTGCACCACCGCTTGACCATTGGCCCTCACATCATTGATGGCGACGTGGGCACCAGAGACCAGCGTTGGATTTCCCAAGCGGCTGATACCGAGCCTTGGGCGATGTTCATGCTGCCGGAGGTCGTAACCGTTGACGCTGTAGTGCTTTATAGCGGTATGGATGCCCATGATGCAGATCCGTATATCGCAGACACCTATGTAATTGAAGCGATGCAAGGTGCCGATTGGGTGCAGGTAGCTCGGGTAGAAGGAAACCTTAGTTATCGCTGCGTCACCGCGTTTCCCGCCGTAACCGCCAATGCTTGGCGCATCCGTTTTATCAAGGCCAATAACTGGGTAGACGCCGTCGATTATCGCGCCCGCATCTTCGAAGTGCGACTGTTGCAGGTGAAATAAGCTGACGGCCGCTTATCTCGCGGAAATCAAACAGGCGATGCCCGATCTATCTCGAATTGTACCGACGGGGGCTTCCGGCCGAATCCACCATTTCGGTCGGCAGCCTGCCGTATGCCGGCTGAAGATGATCACCGGACAACGCTTCTACAGGAGGATCCGTTGTGAACGGGAAAGAGCGAATAGCGGCGATTTTTGCCCATCAACCCACCGATCGAGTCCCCATTTATATGGGAAGCATGTCGTCTCGCATCGCATCCAAAGTGCTGGGACGCACCGCTTATGTCGGCGGCGGTTTTATGAAGTGGCGTGAAGCCGTAGCTTTATGGGACGGGGAAGCGGCGCATCGGGAGTTTTTGGAACAAGCCAAGCAAGATGCTCTGGATTTAGCGGCAGCCCTCGACCTCGACTATGTGCGTCCGGCCTATTGGCGCGACTCAACCAAACCTACTCGGAAAATCGATGACTACACATTCCTATTCGGCGACCCGGAGAAAAAATGGTACGTCATGCGCTTTGACCCGCGTACCGAGCTGTACAACGAAATTGACCGTTCAGTGGATCCCGAACCCACGGAAGCCGACCTGGAACGCTATGTCGCCTATGTGGAGCGTTCCGCCGCACTGGCGCATCCTACGCCGGCATCGTTCTTCAATTTAGAAAACGCCATTGCCGTTTTTGGGGAAACCAAAGCGATTCATGGCGGCGGCATCGGAATATCCATTCCCTGGTACCAAACCTATGGCGGGCAAATATGGCTGGAGATGGCCATACTACGCCCCGACCTAGTGGGCCGGATACTGGACGCCAAGGTTAAGACAGCCGTTAAGAACATCAAAGTGCAAGCGCAAATGGGTATTCGTTACCTGCACGGCGGCGGTGATTTTGCCGGCAAACACGGTCCCATGTATTCACCGCAGGTATTTCACGACCTCATGCTCCCCCGATTGCAGCAAGTATCTGCGGCGTGCAAAGAGCATGGTTGTTATCATTTATTTGCCAGCGACGGCAACCTCTGGCCCGTAGCCGACGACCTATTCGGCAAATCGGGTGTGGAAGGGTTTTACGAAATAGATAAAGACTGCGGCATGGACCTACGCCGGCTCAGGCAGCGCTTTTCGCACCTCACTTTGCTGGGAGGCATCAGCTCCGCCCGACTGCACCGCGGCACGCGGCAGGATGTTGAGGACGAGGTAATGAGCGCTCTCACGGTGGCCAAGGAAGAAGGCAGCATTCTGGTAGGATGCTCGAACATGGTGGTGCCGGAAACGCCCTACGAGAACTTCATGTACATGATGGAACTCTTGCATAAGCATTGTTAAGGTCTTATCTGAACAGGATGACAACAGCGCCAAAGTCATGTGCAGACAAGTAGGACTCGGCATCGGCTAAGGTTTAGTAAGGAGGGTAAAGTATGTTTAAACGCACCGGTCTTGCCTTGTTGGTTTTAAGTATCATCTGGACGCTGAGCGCCTCCGCCGCGTTCGCCAAAACTGAGATCGACTACTGGTTTTCGGAGAACAACCAATACTATTGGGATATGATGAAAGTCATCGTGGATGATTTCAACGCCTCGCAGGACGAAGTCCACGTCAATTTCTACTCCTTTATTTGGCGAGATATGCAGAACAAGCTGCTCACGGCCATAGCGGGCGGCGCAGCTCCCGACGTCGTAGCCATCGACGGCTGCATTGTCGCCGAGTGGGTTGCCGGCTTAAACCCCTTTGAACCATTAGATCCTTATTTAGCACGATACGGCATCCAAAAAGAGCACTTCATTCCTAATGAATGGCAGGAAGGATCGGTGTGGGGTAAGCAGTGGTCCCTACCCTGGCGTACCTCCAGCCGCGGAATGTACTGGAATATCGATCTGTTCGCCACGGCCGGGTTAAACCCGAATCAAGGACCGACAACCTTGGAGGAAGTGGATCAGTGGGCGCGCAAAATCACACGCTATACGCCGCAAGGCACCATTGAGATATTGGGTTTTGCTCCCTTCTTCAACAACTTCAACTTGCAAGGTTGGTTCTGGACCTTCGGCGGCGGCTTGTACGACTGGCAACGCAATGTGTATACGTTGGAGCGGCCGGAACATCTGGAAGCGATGAATTATGTTAAGAGCTATGTGGATACCTATGGACAGGCCATTTTGGATTACCGCACCGGACACTCTTATAACGAGCGCTTTGCCAATGAGCAGCTGGGTATGCTCATCCAAAGCACAACGTATGTAAGCACGCTGCACGATATGAATCCGAACATCAACTACGGCGTAGGCGTACTCCCGTATCCTCCAAACGGCGCCAACGGCAACTGGGGCGGCGGCTTTTCTCACGTCATTCCCAATACCGCCAAGAACAAAGATGCCGCAGCCCGCTTCCTGGCCTATTTAGCCAAACCGGAGGTACAACTGAAGTACTACGAGCTGTCCGGTTTGTTGCCCACCCATTTCGATGCCGTACGACAACTGATGCGGGTTACCACCGACGAGAGAGTCCGACTGATGATCCAGGGCTTGCCGACCGCCAATGCGCGGACGCCGTACTGGCTGACCGTGCACAACAATCTTAACAAGGCGAACACCGAACTCATCACCGGAGCAAAGCCGCCGGAACAGATACTTGCAGAGCAACAGAAAGCCATCGAAATTTTGGCGGAACCGCTTAAACAGCCGCGGTTGTAACACGTGCGGTTGAGGCAAACGTATGAGTAGAAAATTCACAGCTTCACATGGGCGGGGGCGAGCTCCCGCCCTTTTTGTTTGTGTTCACGGTCTCTTGTCCTTGCCCGCTCCATTTTCCCCCTCAGTAATATTTGCGAGAAATCCGCGCATATCAACCACCGATAAAGAGGAGATCTTTCGGAAGCGAGGAACTTAATCCTTTGGGAAATAGTTTCCCGCGCTGGGTCTCTGCAACAGCAAATCCCGTCAGTGCAGACCGTTAGCCTTTAATTAAGGTACACTGCTCGACGATCCCTGGAGACTCAGTTGATCATGGCGAGACGACCGTGTTATCGCCATGACCCTATCCGGCTAATGTAAAAATTGTCGTGTTAGAGGGTATTGCCATGTTGAGCAAGAGACCGAACATACTATTTATCATGGACGACCAGCACCGATTCGACTATCTGGGCTGCAGCGGCGCCGAGTTTGTGCGTACGCCGAACCTGGATCGCTTGGCGGCTCGCGGTGTGCGCTTTACACATTGCTTTACCAATGCGCCCATATGCGTTCCCGCCCGCATTGGGTTGGCGACAGGTATGCAACCCTTCCGTCTAAGCGCATTGGATAATAACGCCGGCTTACCAGTTGATACGCCCACCATGTATAAGCATTTTCGCGATAACGGTTACCGCGTGGGCGGCATCGGTAAATTCGATTTGCGGAAATATGATCCGTACAACGGTAGATATGGGGACAGGCCTGTCGCATATAGCTGGGGTTTCACGCATCCCTGCGAATGCGAAGGCAAGATGCACGCCGGCTCATCCCCTAAGCCCATAGGCCCCTACACCTACTACTTGCAAGAAAAAGGGTTGTTGCAACAGTTCCATGCGGATTATCAGCAAAGGCGCTCCGTCGGTTGGAGTACGGCGGAGGCGGCCCGTGCATCAATATTACCGCCGGAGGACTTTGAGGACTGTTATATAGGGCGAAAAGCAGCTTCCTGGTTAGAAGCGGTGCCCGATGACTTCCCCTGGTTCCTGTTTGTCAGTTTTGTCGGCCCTCACGACCCTTACGATCCGCCCGAGCCTTATGCGGCGCGCTATGAAAACACGCCGGTACCTGCAGCCGGCGGCCTAGGTGAAGGGAAGCCGCGCCATATTGCACAACGCCGGAGAACTTGTACACCGGAAGAGGTTACATTCATGCGCCGGCGGTACTGCGCCGCCATTGAGGTGATTGATGACCAAATCGGCCTGCTTCTAGCGGCTTTGGAGAAGCGTCAAATGGTCGATAACACCATCATCGTGTTTACCAGCGACCACGGCGAGATGCTGGGAGACCAAGGCCTGTTTCAGAAAAACGTCCCCTATGAAGCCGCTTTGCGCGTACCTTTAATTTTTGCCGGTCCGGGTATAGCAGGTGACCGCAGCGTTGACGCCCTGATCGAGCTGATCGATCTCAATCCCACGTTATGTGAACTGGCAGGTCTACCGCCGCAACCGCATATGGACGCACTGTCTTTCGCTCCCCTACTGCATGGCGATAGCACCATACACCGCCCCCATGTGATCAGCGCATTGCGCCATTTCCGTTGCATACGCACGGAGCGCTATAAGCTGATCGAAAACTACAACGACATAACGGAGCTGTACGACCTGCAGGCGGACCCCTGGGAACAGCGCAATATTGCTGCAAATCGGAAAGCGGTGGTGAATCGACTGGCGAGAGAACTGCAAAGAAGGACCAGGATTTAGGTGTTACCGGATATTTTGCTGTTTCCCGCGGCAACGCCCCAAGGCGGGCCGCAAAGCGACTATGACATTTGAAGGAGGACCCGAAATGCGGAAGATCAGTAGGCACGTTTTTCTCCTGTGCGTTATTTTGTTACTCTCGAGTCCTATCGTATCGGCATCTGAAGCTAAGCTGAGGTTTGCGGTCGGATGGGGATCGCAACCTGACACCTTTATTCCCCTGATCGAAGAGTTCACCAAGAGAACAGGCATTGAGATCGAGCCGATCGTCATCCCCGGCAGCTATCATAATGCCATTATGGTTCAGTACGCTTCCGGCGTACTCCCCGACCTCTATATGGTCGACTTGGTGAACTTCGCGTACATGGTGCATATCGGTGCGGTGCTGCGCTTAGAGGAGTACTATGTACGCGACCAAATTGACTTCAACAAATATCTTCCTATCTTCGACTCCTCACGCGTGAACGGCGTCCTCTACGGCTTCCCGGCTGAAGGGGGCGGCTATCGTACGGATGCGATGTTCATCAACCGGGATCTCTTTTTAGAGGGCGGTCTTGCCTATCCCGGGCCCGGAATACAAGACGCGCTGACATACGATGAGGTGCTGACCATTGCCAGGAAGCTGACGCGCATGCGCACCGGCGAAGAAGTTCCCTATCAGTTCGGCGTATGGGCTTCGCTACCGACGCGGTGGCTCACTTTCGTGCCCGGCGCCGGAGCGAAAATCTTTAATGAGGACAAGTCCGAGATTCTTGTAAACTCGCCCGAGATGATCAATCTGCTCCGCTTCTTCCAGGATATGAAGACGAACTACGCCGTCTTCGGCGGCACGTTTGAATCCGGCAACGTTGCCATGGACATCCGCTTCCGCGCCCAAGGCGCAGTGTGGGTCGATGCTATTGGTGATCGTTTCGATTGGAGCGTCGCCCCGTTCCCGGCCGGCCCTGCGGGTTCCATAGGCACCACCCGCATGAACAGTCTCGTGATCAGCTCCAATACCCAGTACCCGGAAGAGGCATGGGAGTTCATCAAGTTCCTCATGTCCGAAGAAGTACAACAGCAAAATGCCAAAACCGGTCGAGCCGTTGCTCTGCGTTCCGCCGCCGTATCCTACCTGCAGTCAAGCGGGCCGCCATACGACCTGAGGCCGTTTATCGAAGGGCCGGCGGTTGACTGGAGCACACTGCTCCCGCCTCCCGGTGGCGTATGGCCTACCGCCGCCGTGAACAACATCCTGAATCAGACCATGTCGGGTCAGATTGCCCCTGAATCGGCAGTTGAGCAGCTTGAACAGTTGTTACAGGTGATGCTTGAAGACGTGCGGTTGTAGGCGGCTTAGTATGTAAGACGCTACGTCGGGCAGACGTAGCGTCTTCTTTATGCCGTGCGTTTCAGGACTCGGCCGCCTTGATCAAGCAAAACGGCGGCGCGTCCCCCGCATCATCGTTACAAACCCTGCTCCCTGATATATGCGTTGAGAGCACGCTGGACATCCGGAATAACGGACTCCGGCGTGGTTTGCAGTTGCCATACCGGCGCCATTGCCGAGTTGAAGACCCGCTGGATGTAATCTGAATATATGTGATACGGATACGACTGGGCGGTTGTCAGAGAGTTGACTAAACCGGTGAATACATCTCTAAGTGAGTCTGGGAAGGACACGTCACGCCGCATGGGTACCAATCCGCCCTGAGCCACAAGGTTTTGATTCTCCCTAGAGGTCCAGAATTTCAAGAAATCCCAAACGGCATCCTTATTCCTAGAAGTAGACACCATCGCAAAGGATGTAATATACATCACTTCGCCTCTAGTCTTGTTTTGGATACCCGAAGCGACGCCTATCGGCAACTCGACCGTGAGAACGTTGTTCATCTCCCAGCTGCCTAAGCGCTGCGTCGCGACATTCCCGGCGTAGAACAAGGGACGAGTACCGCCGTGGATGCCGTCTCTAATCAAGGAGAGGAGCCAGTTGATACCCTCATACATCTGAGGGGAATCGATATCCAGCAACATATTTTCATCGAATACCCTACCGCCGCTCTGGTAGAGCAACGGCAGCATTTCCGTGTATGTGTTGCCATGATAGAAGCCCCAAATTTCCGGCGTACCATCGCCGTCGGCATCATAGGTGGCTCGTCTGCCGATCTCTCGGATTCTATCCCAGGTAACCCATTCATTAATGCTCGGCGGCGCTACGCCCCGTTCGGCAAGGATGTCTTTGTTATAGGCGTAGGTGTAATTCACGGCAAAAGCCGGTACGCCGAACATGATGTCGGCAAAATGCACTGCCTCTACCACATTAGGTATCCAAGCGCGGGTATCCAGCGCCGTATCGTTAGCCATCCAAGGCCGGATGTCTTCCAGAATGCCGCTGTAGGCCAACGGAGCTACCTGTTCGGGCGGGATCATTAAGATATCGGGAAGATCTCCGGTTGCGGCGAGGACCAACAGCTTGGCCGCATATTCGGCATGCAACGAAATCTGCAACGTTTCCAGGTCGATTTCCGGGTGGGTCGCGGCGAACAACGCCATCTTATCGCCATATCGCTGTTCCCAAGTATCTTGGGCGAACCAAGTACCCAACGTAATCTTCGTCTGGGCGAAAGCGGCGCTCGTCATCAGCAGCCCAAGCGCCGACACCGCGAACAGCAATATTACCGTCAATCTAAAGCCGCTGCTTGATGGTCTATGTCGTAACATAATATCACTCCCTAAGAAAATTGAGGTGGACTGCAAAAGTAACCTTAGACGCACAGAACACCCCTACTCTAACCACAAACGGGACTGCAGGCGACCGCAAGCGCAACGGGTTTACGCCATTGATGCGCGCCGGCGAGATTGCGCCTCCGTATACACGCCATCTACTGTTGACTTCACCTCCTCAAGCATGCATTCTGTTTCTTATTTTCACTTTTTGGCCTAAAACCCTTTTAGACCGCGCCTCTTATAGGATGATATATCTCCGTATAAGGGCTGAGTGATGCACTTTATGCATAACAAAGAGACGACCGCGCCTTTCGGGCATGCTTGGTCGTCTTTGAGGTGACAAAGCTTTACGAGTTGCTGCGGGAGGTTTGGGACTCTCTACAGTTGATCTTGCCGTAGGTAGCTCCGCAGTCCCGCTCGCAGCTACTCTGCTGACCGATAACGATGTTACTTCATCAACGCGGCTGCCTCTTCCCAAAACTCATCCAGCGCCTTTTGCGCTAACGGTATATAGGTATCCATGGCCGCCGAAATGCTGAGCTTGCCGTTTACGGTAGTATCCGCCACCAAGCGATCGATTTCGGTGCCGCCGGGATAAAAATGAACGGGATTGAACAGATTGTAGGCTGTGGTATCGATCATGACGTCGCGGAAGTTCGCAACACCGACACCGCGTCCGAAGTAGTCACGGGCAATGCGCGCATGAACAGGCAATGCCCCTGTTTCAGTAGCCATCTTCGCCGACGTTTCATCGGTGAGATACTTAATTAACTCGAAAGCCAAATCCGGATGCTTGGAACCTGAAGTTATGGCGAAATACTGAATGGCGCCCATCGTTTTACGTGCAGGATCAGGGCCGATGGGATCGAGCACCGCGCCTGCCGTGAGGTTGACCGCCTCGATACTCTGCCAGTAGAGTCCTTGGCGGTGCACCATGGATATGGTGCCGTCCACGAAACGATCACGCGCCCTGCCCGAAATTTCACCAGGCTGAGGTAATACGTGATCAATCCAACGCAATTGGTACAGGAACTGCAGGCCGGCGCGGGATGCTTCGGAGTCGAATACGATCTTCCGGCCGGTGGGGTCAAATACCGTGCCGCCGGCGTTCTCCAGCCAGGATCGCCACGTGTACCAGTCCTCATAATAGGCGAAGCGATCGATACGCCCGTCACCGTTGATATCACGCGTCAGCTTGAGGGCAATGTTGCGGAAGTCCGACCAAGTCCATGAGTTCGTCGGCATCGGCAGCCCTACTTCATTAAAGTGGTCAATGTTATAGAAGGTGGCATAGGTGTTGAGGTTCTGCATGGGGATTCCCCACTGCTTACCCAGCAACTGACCCATTTCCAAGATACCTGGGAACCAATCCTTAAAGTGAGCGGCATTGGCTTCTACATACGGGGTCAAATCGATAAGGATACCTTCGACCAAGCCGAGAGTGGCGAACATGGAGTTGGATCCATCGCTGACATAAATATCCGGTGGCACCCCGCCGGCAACCATAGTGCGTAGCTTGGTGAGACCTTGACCTGAAGGTACCCAGAGCAATTCAGCCTCGACGTCCGGATGGTCCCGATTGAACCTGGCCACAGCGTCTTCATTCTCTGCTTGTTGCCGGGTATCATACAACAGCACCGTGATTTTAGTTTTAGCCTGCGCTGCAACTGCACCGAACAACAGCAGCACCATGCTGATGAACAAAACTCTCTTTGCTGACCGCGTCACAGTAGTTACCTCCTCCGTTTGCTTTATCGCCAATGACGGCTTAATCCCCACATCGCACTTGAGAACAGCCGTACAACCTAACCGCATACAAAACCTATCGGACTTCTACGCCCCAAAGCGCCGGATCTCGCAAGATCGCTGCTTGACATTACACTTAGAGGCAATCTTTCTGGTTCCCTGCCGCTAATCCCGACGCGATTCGCGCCAAAACCGCCATGTTTGCTGATTGGGGTCATTGCAACATGTCTCAAATGCCGGTTCATCCATGCGGTCAGGACCGGTTGTACGTCAGGCCGTTTTGCGATTAGCCATGTAAGGTAAGTCCGGAAAACGCATTGAAGTAGTGCAAGGCGAGTGTTTGTCCGTTGCATCTGTGATATCATTCTTGACTTCATATTTAATATCACTTATGATGTCATCAAGGAGGTGTCAGGATGGCGGAAATGACATTCGGTGCCAAAGGTAAACGGTGGTCGGCGTTGGCGCGCCTCATTGCTGAGAGCGATCCTTCTATTCAGGTGGTGGAGACGGAAGAGACCATCACGCTTAGAGGTCAGTGCATCACGGTCACCAAGCAGATGGTGGAAAAAGCCCTGTTCCCTAAAGGGGTGAAGAATCCCAAAACCGCGGAACGAGTTCTATACGGCTTGGTGCTTACGCGCAAAGGCCGGCTGATTGCGCATACGGATGACCGCATCGTCATAGGCGACGACGATGGTGAAAGAGCTATGACGGTACGCCTGAGGACGGACCACCAGCAAGACATTACCCGGCTGGCCGATGAGCTCAACATCAGTCGCAATCAGTTTGTGGTGCGCGCCATTGAACACTTTGTCCGTTTTCTGGAGGAGTCGCGTACGCAGCCGACTTTGGACGAACAGGAGGACAATGAGGCATGAAAATCGGCATGATTGGTCACAACGCCTCAGGGAAGAGCGTAACCTGCGCGGTGCTGGCCGCCCTATTTGGTGATCGGCATACCATAATCGATACCCCGGCGGAACAGGTTGAGGAATGGCTCCGGCCGGGGTCAGGTGTAGACGGCCTTATCCTAGTGGTCAACGTAATGGACGGTCCCATGCCGTATACTCGGAAGCACCTGGCTTTGGCAGCGGAAGCCGGCATACAACCCAGCGCGGTCTGGTTGAACAAATTGGATGTGTACCACCACGGTCCCGAATTGCTGGAGATCATAGAGATGGAAACCAGAGATTTGATGGCATCGTATAAGTTGGAAGACGAGGAAGTACCTTGCGTAGCCGGCTCCAGCCTGAAAGCCTTTGAGGAGATTCAAGCACGCCGACCCGGCCCTTGGACGGCCAAAATCAAAGAGCTTTGGGAAAAGGCCTTGGCCTACCAAAGCGCCGGGAAGTAATTGGTACACTAGGCTCAGCTAATGGTCTAAAGCCGCCATAAAGGCGGCCTTTGTTCAGTGTCGCTACCGCTAGTTGAGGTAGGCGCGTTTTTGCTTACACCACATATGACGTTACCATTCGTCATCAGATGAACACGTTTCAGCCCCCAGCAACGGGGACCAATAAGCGCGTGCCGCGCGGCGGTAAGGTAACCGCGTTGGTAAATACGCCTCCGCCCCATTCATCACGGTACTCTCCGGCAATATGCACGATCTGCTCAGTCTCGCTGCCATTGAAGACGAACAGCAGGCGCCGCCCGTCAGGTGCGCGACGTTCAGCCACATCAACCCCATTGGGCAGTTCCCTTGGCACCAAGCGGGCCACATTTTGGTGTAGTTATTCGGAAAGACGCAAAGTGAACTAGGCAAAAAGTGAAGTAGACAGCGATAAACGCAGTTTGTACCTTGACAACTCCACAGAGAGATCGAGCATTGGTCCGCGAGACTGCCATTTGGACG
>DUQB01000149.1 GCA_012838035.1 Bacillota bacterium
ATCAACTGAGGTGACCGAGGTCTCCTTTACCATTGAGAGACTGGGAGATACAGGTGCCAGCAAGACATTTAGCTTCACATCCGGTACCATTCACGATGTGGTTAAGCAGATCAACAGCTCCAATTTAGACTTGCAAGCTTTTTATGATAACGACTTACAGCGCTTATTTATCACAAGCAAGAACACCGGGTCGGATGCTGAGTATAGGTTTACGGATATTACCGGTGAGTTTATCAGTTCACAACTAAAGCTTCAACATACAGCGGGCGATGTGCAGACTGCGGTTGATGCTTCTGCTGGTAACACGGCTTCATACAAAGGGGTAGACGCTCAGTTCACGTTGAATGGGGTATCCGGGCTTACCAAAACGAGTAACCAGTTCACCATCAACGGCGTCGCCTTTAACTTGCAGGCTGTGAGTGCCAATCCGGTTACCATTAAGGTGTCACGCGACATAGACGCGGTGGTTAACTCCATCAAGTCCTTTGTGGATATGTACAACGAAGTCATTAAAGAAATCGATACTAAGCTTAGTGAGAAGCGCTACTACGACTATCAGCCGTTGACCGAGGCGCAAAAAGAGGAACTGTCGGAGAAAGAGATCGAGAAGTGGGAAGAAAAAGCTCGGAGCGGTTTGCTGCGTTCCGACTCCGTTTTGAACCGGATGTTATCCGACTTGCGTTCGGCTCTGACCAACTCAGTCTCGGATACTGGTTCCAACTTCGATATGCTGGCGGCTATCGGGATCAAAACCGGTAATTGGAGCGAAAAAGGCAAGCTGTTTATCGATGAACCCAAGTTACGGGCTTCTCTAACCGAAAACCTTGAGGGAGTAATAGCTTTATTCACCAAAGCAGGTGACACAGCCCAAACCAAAGGCGTTGCCATTCGGTTTAATGAAGCGCTGGATAAGTCTCTCGAGCAACTAGGCAGACAAGGCGGCAATGCCATTGCCGCCTTGGATAACAGCCTGCTAGGTAAGCAAATGAAAGGCATCGATAAGCAGATTGAGGTAATGGAAGCTCGCTTAGAACGCATTCAAGCTGCCTATTACCGTCAGTTTTCAGCTCTGGAATCATACAGCTCGCAAATGTATACGCAGGGTGCATGGTTGAGTCAAACGTTCGGGGGTATGAACCAGTCGTGACGTCATCAGTCCATGTGAAAGTACATGCAGATCTTTTGGTATCCGGTCTCAAGGACCTGGTTCAATTAGCCGCTGAGATTAGAGACGACTTGAGGTTAGGGCAACCTGCGATGGATCAGCTAGAGGAGAAGAGCAAACAACGCAGCGCCTTATTCTCGACCATTCAAACGCATTGGGAAGAGCTAACCGATACTGACCGGAAGTTGATTAATGCTGAGGCGGGAGAAGCAATCACTGAGTTGCTCCGGCAATTGGCAGAAATAGACCACGAAGCAGGACTGCTGGTAGAGAAGTTACGTGCGGAAGTGTTTAGTCAGGCGCAGATGGTGAAGACCCAGCGCTTAGCGCATCAGGAATATAGTAACACCACACGGGGAACCAGCAGCTTAGGTTTCTTTATTGATAAGAAAAACACTTAGCAAGTTAGCTCTGTTTCAGGGGGATCATTATCGTGGGAACATACGATGCTATCGCTGCATATAAGCGCACCGACGTAGAGACGGCAACACCCTTGCAGCTTGTGCAGAAAGTCTATGAAGTGGCTATTCGCTCTTGTCACCAGGCTGTTGCAGCGTTGGAAGTAAAACAATGGGAAGGGGCGCATCTGGCATTCTTAAAAGCGCAGGAAGCGCTCACCGAGCTGATTTCAGCGCTGGATTTGAAGAACGGTGGAGATATCGCCTATAACCTGCTGCGCTTGTATGGGTATATGTATGAACGACTCACGGAAGCCAATGTGCGCAAGACAACCGAGCCGGTTCAAGAGGTTGTCTCTATTTTAGAAGAACTCGTTGCGGCTTGGTACCAGATTAGCAATAACAATGGCCATGGGGGCCGTTAAGTCAACGGGAACGCTGAGCTAGATGAAGACACTAGAGCTGAGGTATTGGGTTGAATCAACACATACGTTGCCTCACCAATCAGCGACTGCGGAAAAGTACGCAGATCACAGATTCTGCATGTGAATAAACACGGCATCACCGCCCGGCTTACCGGACTTGCCATCGGCAACGGATATTGCCTATGACATCAACTGGAAAAGCCGCGGTGTTTAAAATCAAATCTGGAATCACTAGATCGATCAGATAAATCTCTCGGTAAACTGCTTCCAGACGAGCCTCAATGGAATTGTAAGCATGAGCGGCTTGCTGCTAAGCAGATCTTGGCGTACACAACCTTACCTCTGCCGCTCAACAGACCGATGCGTTTATCGACTCCCTCTACACGCCAATTAGACCATCCCATGATGTTATTCTTAACGGAGAGTATACCTGGCGAGTGTCAAGTTTTAGCGTGTTCCTTGTGTTCCTTGACTTGCATGCCGGTTTTTTGTCCAGTCTGGGGCATAGTATGGATGACCGTCATACGCAGAGGGTGATCCGTATTGAGTCATCGGACTATGCTGAACTGGGAATTAACTGGTATAGCCTTCATTTTTACAGCCGGGTCGGTTTTGCACTTTCTTTTTGCCCTGACCGGGCATTGGCGTCCCATTGCCTGGTTTGCCGCCGTGAATGAGAGTGTTTGGGAGCATCTGAAGCTGACCTTTTGGCCGGGACTGATTTTTGCACTGATCGAGTACCTAGCTTTCGGGCAGCGATATAAGGCTTTCTGGTTAGCCAAGTGGCTGGGCTTATTGGCCATGACGGTATTAATTCCGTTGCTATTCTATGGCTATGTGGCTGTACTAGGGCGTCATAACATGGCGCTTGATCTGCTGATATTCTTAATCGCCATAGTGGCGGGGCAGTTGTTGAGTTACACCGTGGCCGTCAGGATCACTGCTCACCAGGCTTTTAGCTGGTTGGGGGTCATCGGATTATTGGCGATGGCGTTAACCTTTATAGTCTTAACCTATAATCCACTCCACAACTTCCTGTTTCGTTGCCCGCAGACACAGCAATACGGCATAGCCGTAGACTTGCGAGAGAGCGCCTGAAGGAGAAACCAGGCGCTCTCCAGCTGTTGAGTTGCGGCGCCCAGCCGTATAACGTTGTTTGCACCTCTAATAGCTGAGGAAGAACACCTGACATATTTGACAGACAAGAAATAATAAAGGAAAGATTAAGACTTTAAATCCAAGGCAGGATTTTCGTTCCAGGCCGTTGAGAGTACGCGGCATGATCGTTGGCTGTCCAGCATGCGGTCTGAGCCTAACGTGTATGGAGTGACGCTCATATTCTGAGCTTCAGGGGACCGAACTACCTATACTGACAAGCGCTCCAGTCACAGCGCGCGAAAAAGTCCCATGTGATCACATCGGACTTTTCGCTAAGCTATATCAAATCATGGAGCCAGTGCTACACCTGACTTATTCGATATACCTCACGGATACTTCGTGCTGCTACTTGTTCTTCCAGTACGCATCAAGCACTGCTTGCGAACGACGTGCAAGATCCTCAAGCGCTTGTTGAGCAGGTATTTTTTGACCCATGATCTGGGCATACATCTTGTCAAATATGGTTTGAATATCGTTATAGACAGGAGTCATAGGATACGGTACGTCAGATTCCAAGGCTCTACCTACGACGTCCCAGTCTGGGTTGGTGTCCAAGTATATACGCGATGCATTACAACGCCGCAGGGGTGAAGGTCTGCCCAATGATTGGAGAAAACGGCAGCCACCATCCATACTTGTGGTGAGGAACTTGATGAATTCCAGGGCGGCATCGCGTTTCTCAGGCGTACTATCAGCAGGGATAACATAACCCCAACCGAACAAGTTGCCTGCTATGCCCCGATGAGTAGCATTCGGATTGCGATCGTTGTAGGGAACTAAAGCAATACCAAAGTCAATTTGACCTTCTTTTTTGAAGCCCGCATACTTGGAGATGCCACTAAACATGGCTGCTAATTTGCCCTCGCGGAATCTAGCCGTAAGGCCGCCGCCTTTTGTGAACTGCGTCAAAGCATCTAGGCCATGGTTGAAGTTTGTGGTGTAGTCAACCATCCACTCCAAGGCTTCAATACCGGTTGCATTATTAAACTGTACGTTACGCAGGTCCGGGCTCAGCAGATCACCTGCATTAGCGTAGAGTATCGCATTGTAGCGGTTATAGGTGGCTACATCGAAACCAAGTAGATTCAGCTGGTTATTCTCCCAGCGGTTTACCTTGCGAGCTAATACTTCCAGGTCAGTCCATGTGTTGAGGGCGTTTTCTGGTATACCGGCTTGAGCCAATAGAGAGCGATTATAGAAGATCAAGCTTTCATTACCACCTACCGTAGGCATGGGCAAGGTCCACAACTGACCATCCCACCGGAATGCGGCAACCTCAGTGGGGTAGAACTGGTTAAGGTCGATGCCCAGTTTATCCAAATAAGGTTCTATGGGGATGATCGCTTTTATATCGGCAAAATAGATCACTTCAGCTCGTGTGGCCATCAGGATATCCGGCCTGGCATCTGTCGCCATGGCTGCTATCACCTTGGACTCCCGCCCTTGTTGGGGTAATCCAATGGACTCAACTTTGATATCAGGATGGGATTCATTAAAACGCTGCACTACGTCCTCAAACTGAGGGGCGTCTAACCACCAATGCCAGAATTGTAAAACCGTAGCGGCCATTGATGGCGTGGTCCAAGCCAGAACCAACGCAAGAGTGACTACATAGCATCGTAGTTGACGTAAGTTGCTTGTCTGCATTTTTACCCTCCTAATCAGATTTCCTTGTCAAGTTAGCGCACTGCAGGCAGGTTCCAATAGTAGTCGTATGAGTGAATGGCAAACCCGGCAAAGGACGCATACCGGCTCAGTTTCTCATATACAATGGCTAGGTCTTCTTCCATCTGTTGCCAACCTTCGTCATAATAGGTGGTAATGAGTTGACTGTCGTCTTGTTTGGGCGCTACATCAATGCCTACTAACACTTTCTTGCCAATGCTCTCTGCGTATGTGAGTTCACCTACTGCGCCATCGATAAGCTGCTGGGGCGTATCCCAGTAGTTCATTAATCCGATGTAATCAGCAGTATGCATGACTTTCTGATCTAGATACGCCCATCTGGGCTCATCAAACCAGCTGGGAATATCGAATCCCAGTGCGACCTCACCACCGCGCCGGTCAATTTCTGCTGCCAGTTGTTGTACCAGTTCTAAATATTGGTCTTGTACGTCCTTGACTTTCTCGATATCGAAGTGAATACCATCAAAACGCTCGTCGGGGGCCGAGACAGCATTGTAATCGAGCATGCGAGTCAACGCGGCCAACGCATTTTGGTGTTGTTCACGGAAGCGCCAATCGTGGTTACCTTCCAAACAGTGTACAATCAGACCATTGGCATGAGCACGTTTAATAAAGGCTCTGAGCTTCGGCAAATAGAGGCTGTCCCGGAGTACTGAGTTATCATTTAGCGCCCAACTTGCTGTGAACAGGAGCATGGTAATACCATGCTCCTGGTGGTCAAAAGGGGAGGCTACGAAGGCAAAGAAATCATCTTGCACCTTAGGGTTGAGGACAATGTCGATGGTCTTCCATACCCACATACTCCTTGAGGTACCCTTAGGCAAGGTCAGATTGGCATTAACCGCGCGTAAGGGTACTTCCACAGCTGGAGCAGGCACTGCTTTAGCTTCCAGTTCAATAGCGGTATTGATCTTTACATCGGTGTAGTAGGTTTCAGCACCATGACTCCGGAAACCAACTTTACCTTTCTGAAAACGGTTATCAGTATAACTAATGACTTGTTCGCCATCGATAAAGACCAGTATCTGATCACCGACTGAGCTGATCTTCATCTCATACCAACGATTAAACTCCACCGTGAACGGGGTTTCAGCGACTACGGCAAAGACGCCGTCTCGCACATAGAGTTCAGCTATTTGGGTTCCCGGATTGACGCGGAACATGAAATAGTGATTTAAATCGAGGAAACGAAACACGATATGGGGGCCTGCGCCTGTCCCACCCGCATTAAAGACTTTAGCTTCAATGGTATAGTCCTCAATTTCTCCCACAGGTGCAGCGATAATACCCGTACTGGCATTGTATAATGCGCTCTTGCCGTCCAGCGACTTTATCTCCCAAGTTCCTTGTATGGTTTCCCAGTTCAGTACGCTGTTATTGAAATCGTCAGTCCACAGTTTCTCCAATGCGTTATCTGCTGCCAGGGCGGTAGTAGATAGCAGCATAAGCAACAACACAAAGACTGTGACCGGAAAGACTCGACTCCTTCGATCTAAGTTCATCAATTAGCCTCCTCTACTTATGATCTACGCAACATGCTCCACAAGATTCCCGAATGACCAGTTCACCTTTGATCAATTCCGAACGTGTAGGTATCGGCATCCCTCCTATCCTGTTAAGCAGCATTATTGCCGCTTGCTCGCCAATGATCTCATCTTGCCGCCGGATGACCGTAAGTGCAGGCGTACTTAGCTGAGCGGCATAGGTATCCTCATGGGTTATGATCGCCAGGTCATGGGGAACACGCAGGCCATACTCACGACAAAGGGCCAACAGGTTGAGCGCGATCCGTTCCCCTGAAATGAAGACTCCTGTCGGTCTATTCCCCGCCGTCATCCAACCGCGTAGTTGATCATTAACACTAGCCTTACTGTGACCAAATACGATCCAGGATGGATCAACAGGTAGTCCCAGTTGTTGCATTGTACGGCGATAACCGGCCAACCGGTCGCGATTATGCTCGCCATGTCTGCTCTTCAGCACTAAACCGATACGTCGATGCCCCAATTGAGCCAGATGTCTCACTGCCAACTCTACGTTGGCATAATTATCGGGTCCGACCGCATACGTTTCCTGTCCACCTATATGCCGTCTGCCAATGGTGACGATGGGCACTTTATCCATGATGGAGGCTAATTCCACACGGAGGGCATGCGTGGGGTAGTCAATAACAAGAATGCTGTCGACCTGTTTGGCTAAGGGTATAAGTCCGCTGTTGCTGTTGTGCAAGTACGGACTCTCAAGTAAAACACGGTAACCTGTGCCGGATAGTCGTTTCTCCAAACCCGTGAGAATGATGTTGAAGAATCGGCTGGTATCGCCAAAGGTAAGCGGTCCGCAACGGTAGAAACCGATCATATAAGTACGGCGACCGACCATACCACGAGCGAAGAGGCTGGGTTCGTAATTCAGCTTTTCAATGGCTTGAAGCACACGTTGGCGTGTACTTTCCTTCACTTCAGACGAGCCATTGAGCACTCTTGACACTGTCTTAATGGAGCAACCTGCCTGTTGCGCTACATCAAAAATGGAAGCCAACTGCTCACCTCCTAGTCAGATCCATGGTTCGTCAGCTTGTAACGTGTGGCCAGTCCAACTCAATCCCTTGCTTTACTAGCAGATTCTGGAAGGCCTTTAGTTGTGAAGGCGAATTCCTGATGTATCGCGGAGTATGCCCTTGTTCGATGCTCCAGGCTGCCAAATAACCGGCTACTTCGCCGATACTCCATTCCACAGGGTGCAAGCGGAAACAACCATTCGTAATATGGGTTACTCCCAGGTTTTTACACGCAGGCAGCAGATTCTCCATCCTTTGCGGGATTAGGGCGCCTAAAGGAATTTGGAAAGGTTCACAGCCGATATCGATATAGTTTACCTGGCCGGTACTCGGATGCAGATCGATACGGTAAAAACCTATGCCTACTGAATCGGGGAACTTCTCAGCGCCAGCTTTACCTCGCACTTCGGTAGCTACATGTTGCTCCAGAACGGTGAACTCGGCTTTAATGCGTCGGGACTCTCGAATGTAAGGGTATTTGGCCAATCCATCGTGTGTACCCATGACATCAGGGCGCAAACGCAAACCGGGATAACCTTGTCCGCCATCAGGGCGTGGCGCTTCGGTCTGCAACCAGTAAAGTAGTGATAAGCTCAATTGCTTAGCAGCTTGCAGGTGTGACTGCGCTTCAGCTGGGTCTACTTCAATGATAGGCCCTAGCCAATAGTCATTTTGCGGCCAGTTGACAAGGGTGATATCACTTTCAGCAAACCCTGGTGCGAAGTTGTTTTTATCCAGAATGCGCCGTGCGGACCAATGGGATGTGACGCCTGGTCCTCGGGGCTCATCGTCAAAGAGAACGTGATGCCGCGGCTGCAGCGTAATGGGATGACAAGTAGTAAAACTGAGCTGCTTGGCAGGCCAGAAAGGTGCTTGGTATTGCCGCCAAAAGTCATAGTTTTCAGGTTTGGCGATAGTGTAGTCGCCCGTAGGAACATAGTCCATGGCAAAACAGTAGGTGATGGCCTGCATACTCAATGGCTGCGCTTCACCGGATACGGCATGCGGCTCACCTGTCTCTTTTTGCGATTCGGCGCCAGTGACATACTCTACCTTGGCAAGCGGCAGTACTTCACCGGTTTCAGTTGCATCCAGGAAGTACTTGGCCTCAACATAAACATCATGACCGGAATCGGTATCCAGAAATTGTAGAGAACTGATTGAGTCGCCATTCACCAAGGCCTGCACCAGCCGGTGTCGGAGGAGAAGGGTGACTCTACCCACAACCACATAGGGGGCCAGCATCTCCTGTAGAACTGCCAACGCAACACGTGGATCGTGACACAGACGACTGACACGCCCATTACCGGGGTTGAGGTACGTTTGGCTTCGTGCCTCGGGGGTAAGAGGGAAGTGTTGCTTATAGTAAGCACGCACTTGCTGTCTAAACTGTCTGTACAGCAGTGTAGAGCCAAAGGCTTCGATCCAGCGATGCTCGTCAGGGGGGACAGCTTGACTCGTCAGCTGACCTCCAATCCAGTCCGTCTCTTCGACAAGCGCAACGGTCTTCCCCAAACGAGCTGCAGCCAAGGCAGCTGCGCATCCTCCCAGTCCACCGCCGGCTATGGCAATATCCGCTTTTATGTGACGCATCATTGTCCTCCAGGTTCGCACTTCATATTTGTATCTGTGTAAAATCAAAATGACAACGTTAGCGACAATGTTGTCATTTGTCATCGGCAGCAATTATCCTTCTTGATACGCGAGATTTTTTATCAGAGATCAGTACGGTTGTTGAGATGCTGCATAGCAGAGGTGACCATCACCTGTACTACCTGGATGGTCTACAGATTCTTGGTCAAGACGAGGCTCATCTGCTTGAGTTTGGAGCGCATCCGGGCTCGGATGGTTACAGGCACATGGCTGAAGCATTTGTCCGGTTGTGGCCGGGAGCGCCTGGGAGGTAGGGAGTAAGACAGCAAGTGTAGGTTCACGAGACTCCTCATGAACAAGATTGAATGTCTGCATTACTGTTAGATCGCGTCAATTATAGCCGCCTTAAGGCGGCTTTATTGCTTACAAACCTGCCGTTGAAGGCAGGGATATTAGGATCAAATGAAAAACCCTCCTTTTTGGCTAAAATGAGTGAGCGAATGTTGGAATCTCTCCCACAGCGTAGCCAGCTCAAAGAGAGAAACCGCATCACGCTCCTCCGCCCATGCCAAGAAGGGAGGGTTTTCATGCCTATCGTACTATCTTGCGGCTGGGATCACAAGAGCTTTGACGGTGGAAAAGAAGTGGAAGAGCCAAGAAATGCCCTTACTGTGCATCGGGCGTTCTGCAACGCTGGGGAAGTTATCAACGCAGTTACGTAGTTGATGGGCACGATCTCAAATGCCAAATCAAGATCGTCCGGATGCGCTGCAAATGCTGCGGGAAAACCGTTGCCGTGTTGCCGGAGTTCCTGGCTCCCTACCAGCGAGTCGTCACCAAGGTTCGTGAAGCGATCGTGCAAGCACGGCTTTCGGGGAAAGCCTGCGACGTCTGGAGAAACGGACGGGCATCAGCATCAGGACGATCGGTCGTTGGGTAAAACAGGCCGTCCGCCGGGCGTCGCAGATATGCATTGAGATGTGTCGGCTGTGCCATGAGACGTATCCGTCGCTGCCGGTTCATACCAACTGTCGACCCGTGGGTAGAGTAGATAACCCCAGAACCTTAACTACCTATGATCCGAATCACCCGTACATGAGAGCATACTATGACTAATACAGTAGACGCAGGTTGATACCCAGTGATAGTATCTGGCAACAGCGGATTTGGATGCAGTGGAGATGATGAATATGGTGTAAAAATGACACGGTGCCGTTAACCCGGCAACCGTGTCATATGTGTATTTTGCGTTCACTTATTAACGCAGCAATAGATCCTCGGGGATCTCAACGGCTACTTCCTGCTGTAGCTCGGCAGATCGGTAGATGCCATCCAAAATGGCTTGGGTGTACAGTACTTCAGTCGCCGGAATCGGCGCCTCCTTGTTCTCGCGTACGGCAGTCACAAAATCTCGCACTTTGTGCTCCCACCACTCCACTCTCCTGGTGGCGGGTACCGCTAACTGGGTTTGCGCCTCCACCTCAGCTTGATCATGATATAAGGTCAGGCCTTCGTCGAACTTCAGACCGGCTTCGGTACCAAGCCACATGGTGGGGCCAAGCGTGTCCATGTGCATAGCCCAGGCCATTTTGAACATAAAGCAGAGACCGCCCTCCAATCGGATCATAGCTGCACCGAAGTCGTCTACATCAAACTTCTCCGGATTCACGCCGCCATATGCCGCCCGTTTGGAATAGATTGGAGAAGTGCCGAAGTGGTTGGAGAGGCACGCCGACACCGTGAGGGGTTTGGGATGATTAAGTACGTACATGGCTGTATCGATTGAATAGCAACCGATGTCTAAGACTGCTCCGCCACCGGCTTTATCCTTGAAAACGAAGGTTCTGCCGGGAATGCCGCGGCGGCGTCCGCCACCTGTCTCTACATAGTAAACTTGACCCAGTAAGCCTGATTGCACAAGCTCACGCGCTTTGATAAGGAGCGGGTTGTATCTCGATTGGAAACCGATGCTGAGTATCTTACTCGTTTGTTTAGCCAAACGTACCATATCGATACTCTCATTCAGCGTTACCGACATAGGTTTCTCCAGTAGCACGTGCTTGCCGGCTTTCAGGCTGTCAATCGTCGGTTGATAATGCTGTTGGTTATAAGTACAGATGGTTACGGCATCAATGTCTAACGCCAGCAGTTCACGGTAATCTTCAAATGCCTTGGCATCGGCGACTTCATAGCGCTGAAAAAACTCAGCGGCTTTACCTGGGACGATGTCGGCGCCGCCGACGATTTTTATTCCAGGGATCGATTTGAGTTGCCTTACATGCGACCCGGCGATACCACCTGTGCCAATGATCCCGATACGTATCTCGTTGGTCATAATGCTCCTTCTTTCTCTTGGTTACTACCACTTAGACTGTTATTTTGATCTCAGCAAGCGACACCTTTTAAATGTCCCTGCCTTTGGCAAATCCCGGACCGCCGCCGGCCATGTAACCAGCGCTCTTACCGGTGGCATCCCTACTCACCCAGAAAGAGTAGAGTTTAGCATTGCGCAAATGGAAACGGAACCGCACGATTTTTCCGGCCAAAGGCGCCAGATCGGCAGCTCCCTGCCATACTACCTGTTGTTTGGTACTGTCTGCCGTAACGGGATGGCAGTTCTCTTTGCCATAGGGTGCAATTACGGTGCCGCTTTCATCCAACACCTCGACCTTCAGCGTACCCTCCGGCGCATCTACATTCACGAATAAGTGCCTACCGGAGAATTCTACCGGCTGAGTAGTCAGTACGCCGCCTTGAGTGCCTGCATCCATGGAACAGAAGCCGTCACGGCGCAAGGTGGCCATGCCGGTACAGACATTAGCATAGGTTCCGCTGGTCCACTTAGAGTCGGAGATCAGGTTTTTATCACCGTGAGCGCCTGCATAGTAGAAGCGTAACTGATCGTCGACGACCAAGCAAAGCGCGCCGACCGACTGAATGTAACCGCGTTCCCAGCTCTCCGGATCCTTCACAGGACCAATAAAGGCTTTCCGCGGCGGCCTGTGCCAATGAAAACCATCTCGGCTGAAGGCGATGTATAACTCAGTGGTCTTCGGAGCTCCTTTCTGCATGCAGATTGAGTTGCGCGGTCCTTTGTGAATTTGAAACATGCCTAGCATCAGGCTTTCGTAGGCTACCGCATCCAAATTGTAGAGTTGGGGGGTGTCTCCGATCTCAGGATCGGGTAGATCCAAGTTATCCGCACACGCCCAGAAAGTCGGTTCATCCCAATCCCATACGTAGCCTTCAAGGAACGATGCTCTTTCCCAATATCGCCGGCACCGACCGTGTAGTTTGGTGGTAGCTTTCACGCTGAAGACCCAGCGCTTGCGGAACGGGTTGTAGAACATGGTGCTTCGGTCGTGTTGCGCTCCCGCTACACCGCTTTCTACCCAGTGAATGCCGTCGGCTGATGTAAGCAGCGCTGCTTTAGGCTCATACTTCGCTCCCGGCTGATTCTGTGGTTCACGCACCAGCATTTTATACCGTTCCTCTGGGTGCTCAGTGTCGTAATCGATGAACACCGTGCTTGAATCGGAGTACAGACCTGGTGGTAGAACCTGATTGGTACCGGGTACCACATCGAAGGTCGGTTTGTGCCAGTGAATGCCGTCCCGGCTGGTTGCTAAAGCGACGGTCTGACAAAATCCGGCTTGGTACCAAATCTTAAACATCTGATCATAGTCGTCCCACCAAATACCACCACTTACAGGAGCTGCAAAGGGTAATGGATTGGTACCGTTACCCTCAAGTTTGGTAGTGGGTTTGAGTACCGGGTTGCCCTCATACTTCTTAGGTTGATGGTACGAACGCGATAGGTTGGTCTCCTCAATCAGAAAGTCATCGACAAAGAGTTGGCGGCCTACATCGATAAGGATGGGGACCGGCGGGTTGTCCAAATAAGGAACCTCCATCGGTTCAAGCCCCGGTACCTCGCGTTTGGGCGGCCACACATCCGGCAGCTCGATTCCGTTGTATAGAACTTCTGGTTTGGCATCTTTCTGGTTTGGCATCTTTATACCTCTTTCATTGCTTTTGCTCAGTCACATATGCCGCTGCTGCTTAGTGGCATATGACCTGCAGCGTGTCTTCGTTCTCTCTTGCGGTTGCGAATTTGACGTACCCGAGTTGTAGGTCCTCACCGTCAAACGTACCGGCATGTATGGTCAAGCGCACAAAGCTAGCCTTTATGTCAGTAGGTACGGTCCCATGTACCAAAATGCGGGTGAAATCGGTGGCGGAACTGTCGAATACATCTGTACGGTAGGTCACGTCACGCCAGTTTTTCCCATCTTCCGAAACGGACATTACTAACGTCCGATCAGTCAGCGGGAGCTTTTTGGCGTACACGGCGATCTCAAAGCGATGCACGTCGGTAGATTCCCAAACAAGGTATTCAGTGGTGTCTGCGCTGCGTACTAAGCGATCATTATCATCATGGAAGTTGGCGGCATCTCCAGTTGCGTAGCGCCAGCCGGGGGACTTTTCCTTGAACAAATCTGCGTTGATCAGCGTACCGAAGAGGTTGACCGGTCCCATTAGGCCGTCTGTGAACCAGTCCGCCGTTTTAAAGGAGAGCGTACAGGTAGTTTGTACGCCGTTATGCGTAGTCGCCGCTGCAGTTATATGGTAGTTCCGATCCACG
>DUQB01000150.1 GCA_012838035.1 Bacillota bacterium
CAGCCACCTTTACGCGATGTGAGGCTATATGGACGCGAAAAGCGGTTTTGCATACGAGTACGGATGTAACAATACTCACGTTAACCTCACAAACAATGGCTCACCGCGTTCTAGGTATAGGCCAACTGCACCGAGGCTTCACAGTCTTGATCAGGGATGAACCGCACCCAGAGAGCGCTAAACCCGGTTTCAAACACGTAGGAAAGGTAACCGCTGGACGGTACACTCAGTTCTTTATACGTCTGCCAATCACCATCGCCGCAGAAATCCACTTGCATGGTGAAACCGACCGGTTTGGCGGCATTATGACTGAAATGGACACACTTATGCTCAAATCCGGTCATCAGGAAGGGGTCGGAAGCAACACCTGCTTTTACAGTAGAGCGATACCAAGGACCGCCCCACCCCTTGGGCTTTCCCCATTGCCACAGATCATCGGTTTTACCAAACCATAGGTTTGCCTGAGGCTGCCCCACGAAGGCATTGTGATCTCTAATCGGCGTGGTCTGATCCCCAGCCATCACGAGCATGCCGTTCCAAGAACAGTAGTCAGGAATAATCCGCAGATGTGTGCTGATGGGTCTTACCCCCCACACCTTTCCGGCATACTGCATGGCAGGCAGCTCATAGAACATGCCGCAGACGTCCATTAACCAACGTTCGGATTCTACTTCACGGATGCGCGGCCACTCAGTGGTGACGGTGTGGTCCTGAGTATGGGTAGCCTTGGGCAGCCGGTATTTCTCCCATCTCTCGTTGATGCGCACCTGAAGGATGGCTGACGCTCTGTCCTGGCCGGTGGCAAAGATCGCCTTCCCAATGCTCGTGCGCCCCATCACTTCGTTGTACTGCGCAGTGTCGATAATCTCCCAGCGGTCACCGTCCCACTCAGCCAAGCGTCCGCGGTTGATCAAACCTGTATGATCTTCATCGTCATAGGTATTATTGCCGACAATGAGCCGACCCTGACCGGTGAAAGCGGCTTTGAAGTGCGGCTGGGCATAGTAGACATCACCACGCTGCACCATCTGGAGCTCTTTAGTAAGATCGGCGATCTGTTTGGTCTCCAGCGTGTTGACGTCGGCTTCAAAGAGCTCGCCTTCCATGCCGAGCATGTACACCTTGTTGTCCGGGTCGAACAGATGCTTGGCGGTGGCCGTGATACGGATATCCACAAGGTCCGTGAACGTGCGCACATTACCCTCAATATCGATAATGTGGGGGCCGATGATCAACTGATGCGAAGGTGCGTGTATCATCCGGTTGGCATAGGTCCCTACCACGCTTTGTGGATGTTTCACCAGGTTGAGGTTGTCATCCACGTAGAACAAGCCGGTGCCTGCACCTGAGCGGGACTTATGAGCTACATAAGTGACGAACCACAAGCGATTGGCCCACGGCATCAGGGCGCCGATACCCGTTTCCGTACGAGCCGGCAGATGCTCAGCCTTCACCGCCAGATGAGGAAAGACCCCGCTGATGTTTATGGCACTGTCAGGTCGCCTCTGATCAGCCGTATGGCAAGTTTTTTCCGTGTTTTCGCAGTTCATAGATAACTCCTCCTCTGGTGTCTCGCAACACCAGTTTTCGGTACGGCCGCTTCCCCGCAACCGGTTAAGGTCTTACGATAGATAAAAGCATATGGCCTTGACCAGATCCGCTCCGAACGCGCGGGCTGCGGCAGGCGTCATCTCCACCCCGTGGTGGTCCGCATAGGGTATCTCTACGCCGGAACTCAACCGCATGCCGGGAATCTGCCCCGCCCACCGGCTACAGCTGTCTCCTTGCACCCAGTTCTGCGCCGTGTTCCAACCTTGGCCATACGGGATGTTGTCGGCAGCGTGGTATACAAGGGGACCGGTTTGCTGTTGCTCAAGGATCTCCGAGAACCGCACCTGCTCCTGCCAAATCTGAGGATTGGCCGAACCGACAAGGTGAATGCGTCGGCCGCGGATGGACGGACAATGTAAATCCAAGGCGATCTGTAAGCGTCCTCCTGCCCATTGAGGTACCTTTTCCCGCAACACTCTGGTGCTGGGGTAAATGCTCTCACCGGAGTAATCCCTGTTGTGATCGTGCGGATTTCGGCCTTTTCCCTGGTCGCCGTCTTCTACGCCGTCTTTGTCGATAAAGGGAACGACCAGGCATTCGACATGGTTCTGAAACCATTGGGATTCGGGATGAAGGATGGCCGCCATCATCCCTTCCAGGACGTAGTTGGCCATGGCCTCACAGGCATGATGCCTACTGGTTAGTAGAATACGGTAGTCCGGTTCGCCATCCACCTGGCCCAACCGTAGACATTCCACCGCACGACCTTTTGCAGTTTCGCATAGCGTCTCAACTACGAGATGGGGATGGCCATGGTACGGCTTGAGGAACTCATGCAGGTTAGATTGTGCGTAGGGGATGCCGAAGCTAAAGCGCACATCTTCAGTGTCCTGAGGGAAGGTATAAGTGAATGCGGTGGCCAGAGCGGCCTGTTCACCCATCCACTGCCATGTCGCTCCGCCATCCGTACTGACGGCCGGGCCACGCAGTCCGATCACCTTACCATCGTCAAAGTGGAAGGTGAGGGTGCGACCGGCAGCGCCTCTTACTCGAAAATACCAGTAGAACCACCAGATGGCGTTATCGCGCAGGTCTTGTCGAACATATACGTCGTCGCCATCGATACGCTCCACTATGATGTTACCGCCAGGGAAGTCCGCGTCGATCTGCAGCGTACTGTCAACTGTATCCGGTATCACAACAAGTCCTCCCGATAGACCAAGGTGGGCATCCGCTTCTACACCACATTTCTCTGAACAGCGTCATCAACCTGTACCCCATACGCGGTAAATCGGACGCGAAAAGCTAGTATGTAAAATCATCACGGAAGGTTACGTCAGAGGCGCCTGACGGCTTGTCTGTATTCCGAAGGCGTAACACCTTCATAGCGATGAAAAGCCCGACTGAAGTGATTGGCATGGTTGTAGCCTACGGCTATGGCGATCTCTTCGACGGTTTTCCTCTCGGTCAGCAGCATGTGCTTGGCCTTTTTCATCCGCAGTTGTGACAGTACTTCCCGAAACGGTATGCCCAAAGACTTGATAAAGAGTTCTCGCAAATGGCTGCTGCTCAAGTGTAGCGCGTCGGCCAGGTCGCTCAGGCGTATGTTTTGATCCAGCTGTTGATTCATTAATTCTATAGCCTGTGCTACACGCTCATCCACTACCTGAGCCCGGCTATCGAAGGAGATGCCGGTGATCTCGGCAATCTGCACCCACCACAGACGAAGCAGGGCATCCAGCTGCAGCCAATCCTGGGCTGCATCGCCGGCTTTTGCTTGCTCAGCCAATGATACCAGGTTATGCCAAAGCTGCAGGAGCGTGGTGGGAGTACATTGCCGGATGATCGGACCCACATCCCACAGCACCGGGCTACCGTCTCGATAGGAGAACTCACAGCCCAATGATAGGTAAGTCAGCTGCTCATTGCCGGCGTTCCACACTCCGGTGGCCACATCCTCGGGAATCAGCACCAAAGTGTTCGGCTCCAGACGCCATTCGGAACCATCGATTTTCGCACCCATTACACCCTGTTTGATGTACCACACAGCAACCAAGGGGCGCCGTACCGAACGGGCGTGTTGCCAGCCGGGCTCGACTACCCACTCCATAGCCCACCAAAGCCTCATACTGCAGTTGTGTATCGGGTGGATGCGAAACAGATTCGGCATATGGCCTCTCCTTTTGATTCGTTGTTCACTAGTGTGGTCCAAAACTGGATAGGACTTAAAAAGCTGGGCGTTCTTCATCAAGGCTGGGAATGGTGATGATAATCAGCGGCCATTGATGGCACGCTGATGGTGGACAGATTCCACTATCCAACTGGAATCCCTGTAAGATGCAGGAAAGTTCTGAAACAGTGTTGGTTGAGGGATTGGTATAGTGCCGGATACGGCTGCGCATAGTCGCAAGTGGAGGTCAGCTGGGAAAGAGGGTACGTGTGAGCGTAATAGAACACTGAAAAACGAGATGATTACGACATCACTTCTCAATTGAGGAAAGAGTGATCTGTGGTTTCTTTTGCTCCACAGAGGTCCCCTAAGGTTTGTAGCTAATGTAGAGGTAGTTGATTTACAGTTTTCTTGAACGAGGATGGAGTGGAGCAGACGGCGGCTTCATTGCTTGTGCATCTGCCGGAGCTGCTCCTCTCAGCTCTTATAGATAAGACATTTTCTAGTGTCTTAAGAAAGCTTGTCTCCACCGGTCATAGGGATCAGCAAAAACGACTTCGTTGGGGTCAAAATCATCCGGATCGAAAGATCCACCAACCCACTCGAGATAACTCTCGTGCTCTGAATGCGTTGGATCAGCAATGGCTTCAAGAAATTGCCTGTATCCGTACACCCCGCCACAGTCCTCAGGAGGGCAACGTCTCGCACCACCAATACAACGTGGATATGATTTTTTCGGATCCACCACATCGAAGTCCTCAAGGTGCACTAAATGCCGCCAGTTGTCCCCGAAGTCATAGGTATAGACGACAGGCTGCGCGTCGCCATCAAAGTAGTCCGCTAGCCACACTTCCCAGCTAGGACGCCACTGTCTGTCGTCAACCGTATTGTCCGGGATCCCTATGAATTCAATCCGTTTCCCCCTCAGTTTGGCAGGGCGGGCAACCTGAAATTCGTGCAGGTGATAGTCCTTCCAGCCCATCGCATCTTGTATCGCAACATGGAGGTCCCAGAAGGAGTAGTTGCTGGGGACCTGAATACGGCGCCATATGAGAGGATCAGTCTCGCACAGGACCACAAGAAACTGAAGTACTATCTGATCGCTAGGAATTTGTAGGTGTGAAAAATGCGGGCTATCTGTCATGTGTCCTCACAGCCTTCCGTTGTATGTATAAAAGGGTTGCGCATTACCGGCAGCGATCGCAGGCATCATTCGAAGTACCAGCCCATCATGCCGTCTGGTGACTGTACTTGTTAGCCGTCCTACTTGATGCATGCTTCCCTGATTTCATAATCTCTATCGGGCATGGCCTCGCCAGTGATGCATGTGAAACAGGCTCGCCCCACTTCTGCTGAACCAATCACCCATATCGGGTTGCCGCATCTGCACGGTACTCCGGCGTTGAAGTCTTTGAGTGCCGCCTTTAGCCTTTCTCTTACCTCTGCCGGCTTGCTTCCAGGGTTACTGGCCACATACTTTTTCACAAAGTCTTCCATGCTAATCGGTACAAAGCTCAATACCGTGCCACCTCGTTCTTGATGTTTACCTCGCACATTAACGGCGGCGATCACCGGATCCATAGAGGCACTCCA
>DUQB01000151.1 GCA_012838035.1 Bacillota bacterium
GCAGGTACAGCAAGGGGCCTAGCGCGGATACACGAACGGATCTCCGTATATGGTGTCGTAGGTGATGTGGTGAAATGAAGGTGTGCCGTCCTACCTGGAGGAGTATGGTAGGATGGCACATCATTTTTATGTTAAGCGGGTCCGTTAGAGCCGATTCCCAAAGCTGCCGGGACGACATACGGATCACTTTAAAGGAGTCGAAAGGGATTCGCTCGTAATATACGGAAGACACGGTATACAGCCTGAGTGAACATGAGATTGTAGGAAGACGATTAGGGCCGTACTATACGGAAAAGGAGAGCATTCTTGCCGTTTATAAGCATAGCGAAGCGCCTCATCATCATCGTCCAATTCATTTGGCTGCTCGTAGGCTGCTGCCTAGGCGCCGTCGCGCAGGAAGCCGTTTCGTCGCCTATCACCGTACGTTTCTTTTGGACGGTAGGCTGTCAGTATTGCGCGCAAGAAGAGCTTTTCCTCGCTGACTTGGCCAGGCGCTATCCGCTGGAGATCCTGGATTATGAGGTTCAGCACAATGCCGAAAACCGCGCGTTGTTGGCTCAACTCGCGGAGCAACACGGTATTACGGCTGCCAATGTGCCGGTTACCTTCATTGATGCCTATGTGTGGCAGGGTTATAACAGACAGGTCAGCGCATCGATAGAAGAAGTGATAGCAGCGTTAAGCGCCGGTGCTGCCGCGCCTGTGGAAGTCGTAGATGCCCGTATGGGAGCGGAAGTGGACTTACCATGGGGCGGAACGCTCGATTTGGAGCAACGCTCGCTTTGGCTCGTGACGCTGATCATCGGATTTATTGACGGCATCAATCCGTGCTCACTTTGGGTGCTCACTTTGCTGTTGGGTATTGTGCTTAACTCCGGTTCACGCCGGAAAACGCTGATTGTGGGCTTAACCTTCCTTATGACGACTACCTTGGCGTACGGCTTAGCCTTGATCGGCTTGGTCAACGCCTTCTCCATCTTAGGCTATGTACGGTGGATACAGATTGGTGTAGCCGTTATAGCCGGCGTTTGGGGCGTAATCAACATCAAGGACTTCTTCTGGTACAAAAGGGGCGTATCGCTTACTATTTCAGAGAAGCATAAACCGGGCATCTACCGCAACATTCGCAGAATCATGCAGGAAGAAAAGCTCTTGCCGTTGGTAGTAACAACGCTGCTCATGGCTGCGGGGGTATCTCTGGCGGAACTGCCCTGTACCGCCGGCTTCCCCATCATCTGGGCGAACATCATTGCCGCCGGCAACGTTTCGACCTTGACTTATATGGCGCTGTTGGGGTTGTACCTGTTGGTCTTTTTGCTGGATGAACTGGCTGTGTTCTGTGTAGCGGTCGTTACGCTCAGGATAAACCGATTGCAGGAGAGTCAAGGGCGACGGTTGAAGCTGATCGGCGGCGTTGTCATGCTTGTTTTAGGCCTGGTGATGATGTTTGATCCGGATATCATGACACGTTTGGTGGACTCCGTCTTCATTTTCGCCGGCGCTATCTTACTCGCCTGGATGATCAGTACGGCA
>DUQB01000021.1 GCA_012838035.1 Bacillota bacterium
AGTGACGCCTATCTCACCGGTTTTGAGAGTGAGAGTCACCAGTTCATCCACGGTAAGAGCATCGTTGAGGGTAGCTGCCAGAGCTTCATACGTAAACGCATAGATCTCGTTTTTCTCTTTACCTAGGGCATGAGCATGGTAGGCATAGGCGGCCATACCTTTGAGACCGTAGATGATTAATTCGCGCAGAGAACGGGTGTCTTCGTCTTCAGTAGCCAGTACACCTACGGAAGCAGCCTTTGCGAGCATGCTATCTCGATCGGAGACGGTGAACGTTGCGGCATCGTGGAGTTGATCTACAGATGCTTTGGCGCGCAGATCATCCCTGATGCCGATCATCTGGTTAATGTTCTCCTCAATCGCATCAGCGTCAAAGTTGGCGTTGGTAATGGTGATAAAAAGTGACTTAATAGTCGCAGGATTTACGTCGCCCAGTGCGGCAACGTTTAGCTTACCCTTGATGACGATGTCTGCAATACCTTTCAGCGTGTAGACGAGCAGATCCTGTAGGTTGGCGACTTCCTCCGTTTTACCGCATACGCCGCGGATGGTGCATCCGATACCTTTGGATGCTTCCTGACACTGATAACAAAACATCCCCATAAGCTGAGTACCCTCCTAAAGAATGGATTGCGCAGACAACGGTGCTCGGTAGTGCAATAAAAAACATAGAATCACTGAGAATTTCGACATCGCTTGTCTGTAAACCTGCTGTATCACCTGCAAATTCATAGTGATTCCGTCACATGGGCGCATGTTAAGCCCTGAACTACCAAGCAACGCGTGCTGCGTACATTATCGCAGTGCACGCAAATGAGATTACGATCCTGCGTTGTCGCTATAGCGCGCATGAGCGCGGCGACACCCTCCCCAAGCGTATCCAGCTCGTGTTGGGTTAAGGGCTCCAATAACCGCTCGATAAGAGCGTGTCTCTCTTCTTCCACAGCCTCCAGCCGTGCCGCACCGCTTGGCGTGATGTTGATGTTGACTGCGCGCTGGTCGTCGGGATGCGGTATCTTTTCGATATACCCTTTCTGCTCTAGCCGTTGCAGCATGGTGGAGACGGTTGGAGCACTGATGGCAAAAGCCTTGGCCAATTTGCCGGGATGTGTCGCAGGATGATTTCGGATATAGTGCATCAGCTCATACTGCTGTTTGCTTAATCCCCGCGGGCCGGGATGCCGCAGTGATTCCGGCACCACGATGCGGTGAAGCGCATGAGACAGAATAGATAAATTGCGGTGCAGACTTCTCAAGCTCCTGATCTCCTTCCGGCAACATATTAGCTAGGCTAACTAAATAATAGTGGCCGGAACATCCTGAACCAAGGGTAAATTGTAATCCGGTTGTCCCAAATTCCCGTGATAAATGTCCTGGTAGAATCATATTTCATCTGTCGGCGTCCGCTGTTCGGCTATGGGGGACTCTTTATGACCGAAAGAAACACGGACCTGTTGGTTACAGCAGTTACATCAGCAGGTTTAACAGGACTTGGGCTAAGATGATTTTCGCCACCATGGCTACGGGATACGCTGTAGCATACCCGATATAGGGGGCATCTGAACGAGCGTTCTCCTCAGCGAACACTAAAGCGGCAGGTTGCGTTTGCATACCGGCCAAAAGGCCGCTCAGCACGGACATCGGCATCTTTAGAAACTTATATCCCAGTACTATGGTTAGTGCGCTGTAGGTGAAGGTGACTGCTGCACCTGTTAGTACTACCAACGGACCTAATTCTTGCAGCGTGCTGATGAACGCATACCCGGCGCGGGTACCAATACCGGCTAAAAATAACGAGATGCCCAGGTGACGCAATGTTTGATTAATACCGGGCGGCATCCGCCAAAGGAGGGGGCCGGATTTGCCCATGTTTCCCAGCACCAGCGCTACCAACAAAGGTCCTCCGGCAAAACCCAAGTGGAAGCGTATGCCTCCGGGTAGGGGAATGGGAATAAGGCCGACGACCAAGCCGATGCTTATCCCTAACGCGGTTGCCGGCAGATCAACCTCAGCAAGCTCTTTAAATGAATCGCCTAAGACTTCGCGCACGGTGTGACCCGGCGTCCGGTCGGCGGCAACCGTAACGAGATCGCCCAATTGCAGTACCGTATCCGGCTCAACGGCAATCAGCTTATCGCCGCGCCTAATCTGCTGAATGAAGATCTGCCGCCTTTCCAAGGCTTGTACCGTCTGATCGACGCAAGCATGCTCCGACACCAGGAAGATTTCGCCGGCGACAGGATATTGGGGTTGGTTTCCATCCGTCAAAGCTGCGTGTTCCTTTGCGAAATCAACCCGGAAGAGACGTGAGAAGTAGTAGATGGACAGGATTACGCCGATTACGCCGATAGGGTAGGTGAGGCTGTAACCGATGATAGGTTGGGCCAGGATCCGTTCCAAACCTGGTACATCGGTTAGTCCGGTTACCTGCCCCTTCAGCGCCTCAACCACACCGGCTACGGCTGGGGTATTGGTTAAACTACCCGAGAACAGACCGGCGGCAATAGGCGCAGCCAAATTCATCAAGCGCGCCGACAGCAAGGTGAGCGCCGTGGCCAAACACAACATCGCTATGACGAAGAGGCTGTCGCGCAGGCCGTTATGCCGGAAAGAAGCAAAAAAGGCCGGACCTGAAGCCAAACCGACGGCATACACAAAAAAGACCAATCCCAATTGATAGATCATCTCCGGCAGCATCAAATTGGGATGGAGAGCGCTTAATGCCAGTCCCACAAACAAGATGGCGGATGCTCCTAAGCTGAATGAGCCTATCTTTATCCGACCTACGACGTGCCCTAGACCTAATGTGGCAAAAAGCAGCAATAAGGGGCTCTTTAGAAACAGCACCGTAATCGATTCGACGATAGCCAACGAACAAACCTCTCTCTATCAGCAAGCAAAGATGATGGATATCCTCAAGTAAACATAACACGACCACACCGCGCAGACCAGCATATTTCGGCTATGTATGAAGAAAGGCGGAACCCGGCGGCCAAGCGCCCTGGTTACGCCTGTAATCAGACTATGGTCGGAAGCGGATGGATACTCAGTCGCTCTGTCCTATAGCCACCGCATCTTTGATATGCATGGCCACCTGCTCCGCTAAGTCGATGGGCAAAGCAATGCCTTTAGCCGGCGCCAACCCACCGTCCTTGTCCACATAGAAGTTGCGTACGTCCACATAACGGCGGTTGTTCTTCGTTACGAGCTTGATGGCGATCACTTCGCCGCGACTATTTTTTCGTACTTCCGCAATGAGTTGTTCGCTATCCCAGAATGATTCCGCCATGGGCGCCCTCCTTTGCACGATTACTCATTCGACGTAGTTGATAGACTACGATTGTCCCATTGTGAACGCATTAGCGACAGCTCCATCAGCATCTACTTCTATCCCAAGGGCACTAGTTCATACTTTCCGGCCGCGAAGCGGGCATGCTGGATGTATCCAGCGGCGCGAGCCCAATTCGCCGCCGCATCCAACTGCAAACCTACATCCTCAGCTACATGTGCGTCCGATCCAAGGGTGATGGGTACGCCTGCGGCATAGAACTCCTTTAGCAAGCCCATGCTCGGATATATCTCGCCGATCGGCTTGCGCAACCCGGCACTGCTCACTTCCACCGCGACCCCGGCCGCTGCCGCGGCGTGCGCTGCGCTTTTGTACAATGCTACCGGTGAGTTCCGCGGAACATGACCGAATTTCTTAACCAAGTCAGGGTGCGACATGCTGGTGAATAAGCCGGACGCGCAAGCCTGATTCCAGGTCGCGAAGTAGTCATTATACACTTGGTCGACGTCCAATTCCGGCCAGCCTAATTCGGGACTGGCGTCCACCGACCACTTGGCCACAAAGTGTACGGAGCCGATGAGATAGTCCCAGGAGTATTGCTGAACGACGGCTGCGATCTGCGCCTCTTGCCCAACGATGTAGTCGACTTCCAAGCCGATTTTAACCGGGTACCCCTTTTGTTGCATCTTTTGCAGAAAGGCGACGTAATCACCCAGGTGATCCAGAAAAGCGGTACTGAAAAACTGCTTTACTTCCCGATATGCGCCCGGGCCTTCACCCAACGGCTCCACTATAGATTTAAACTCGTTAAAGCGGTAGCAATGTTCGCTGATGCCGATCTCAGTTACGCCTCTGGATAGGGCGTATTCGATGTAACGCGTCAGGTGCGCCTCGTTCATGACCAAAGCCTGTGTATGAGAATCGGGTACGAGGTGTATATGATAGTCGCATAGCATACGGACTCCTCCGTCTCTGTGTGAGCAGGTGCCAGGTATGCACTTTCGCTTTCCTTTGGTTGATCCCTGCCATGTGGGACTAAAGATAAAACAATGCATTTGGATGGCAAGGCAAGGGTGGGCGGCGTATCGCAGCGCTCAAACGGAGGGAAAACAAGATATAAGAAATCAAACGTAAATCGCAGTAGCGCAATATGAGGACCCGGTTAACCCGCATAGAGGCCTTAAGAGGGCTGAAACGGAGTTTGCGTATTGCTTTGCCGGTCGGTATGCTCTACATGAGACAGTGTTTATCGCGCAGGGAGGGAAACGAGATCATGGGGGTACTACTACCGATAGAACGCCAGGAAAAAATCAAGCAGTTATTGCTTGAGGATGGTTCCGTTCGTGTAAGGAAGTTGTGTGAGTTGTTACAGGTCAGTGAAGTCACTGTCCGAACCGATCTGAATCAGTTGGAGGAAGAAGGGTTCTTGGTCCGACACCATGGCGGCGCGGTCCTTGTGCGACACGGCGAATCCGAACGTTCTTTTGCGGAGCAAGAGATTCGTTTTGTCGCTGAAAAGCGGCGTATCGGGGCAGCCGCAGCCGAAATGGTGCAACCGGGCGAAACGATCATTCTTGATGTGGGAACCACGCTTACCCAGATGGCACGCCTGTTGCAACACAAAGAAAACTTGGTGGTAGTGACGAACGGCCTGAATATTGCTTTGGAGTTGGAGAAGTACGCCAAAATCGATGTGCTGGTTACAGGTGGCATGTTGCGGCGCTTGCAGCATTCATTGGTCAACCCCTATGCCACGCTTATTCTCAGCCAGATTCATGCGGATAAGCTCTTTCTGGGCTGCAATGGGGTAAACGCCACAGTAGGTATTACCAATGTGAACATGCAGGAAGCTGAGGTAAAGCGGGCGATGATCAAGGCCGCCAAGCAGGTGATCGTGCTCGCCGACAGCAGTAAGATCGGCGTAGTGGCTGCGGCTGCCGTAGCCGACATATCCGCGGTCGATACTGTCATTACGGATGCTAAAGCCGACCGCGAGGAAGTGGCCGCACTGCAAGAAGCAGGCATTGAAGTGCTTCTTGTCTAAACCCGTCTCTGTGAATGCTGCTTGGCGTTGGTTTTATCGTTTCGTTTGCGAATTTCAGTGTTTAACAGAAGCAAGATTGACTGAGGTGAGGTGAGCAGCGGTGGAGAAACGCAAAATCATCCGCGACGACGGTCGCTATGTGTTGTTATACGATGGGCGCGGCGGCAAAGACGCGAAAAGTAAAGCTGCGTGCGCCAAGGACGATGCGACAGAGAAGAAACGCACGGAGCGGTGTAGTCATTAGAGCCCATGTTCTATGGGCGCGGCAGAGCAGATTTCTACGGATATCATTTTACAG
>DUQB01000152.1 GCA_012838035.1 Bacillota bacterium
GGAGCGTCTGCGGGATTCTTTGCTGGGCATATTGATGACTCGTCCCTGGCGCGACTCATCTTCAGACTGCGCAAAACGGCTGTCGCTAGGCTCTAAGTCGTCTTCGGTCGCCGCCAGTTCGTCGTCTTCCAGTTCTTCTTCATCTTGAATCCCCATAAAATGGAGCACTCGGTCGAGAAAACGCTCACCCACTGCCATAACCTCCTCAAATGCGAGTGTACCAGGGACACCGCTGTGTCTGTCTACTTCCGCTCCCCAAAGATGGCCGTTCCAACCCTAACCATGGTGGCTCCTTCTTCTATCGCCACCTCAAAGTCTCCGCTCATCCCCATAGAAAGGTGACGCAACTGCGCTCCCGGCAAGTCTATGTCCTGCAAGCGCATGAACAGCTCCCGCAAACGACGAAATACCGGTCGCACTTCTTCCGGATCCGTTACATAAGGCGCCACCGTCATCAGCCCGACCATGCGTAATCCGGCTGCACTGATCAACCTGGCCAACTCTACCGCATCAGACATACTTACGCCATGTTTGCTACTCTCTTCAGCCACATTCACCTGCATTAAAACCTCTGGAGGCGTATCGATTTTCTGTTTGCGCAGCGCTTCCACTAATCTTGGGCGATCAACGGAGTGAATGTAAGTGAACATGTTGAGAGCGGGTTTCACCTTATTGGTTTGTAGAGAGCCGATTAGGTGCCAATGGATTTGCTGAGGCAATAGCGGAATTTTCGCTTGCGCTTCTTGCACCCGATTCTCCCCCATATGGCTGATGCCGCACTGGAAAGCCGCCCTAACAGCTTCTACAGGTTGTGTTTTGGTTACCGCAATCAACGTGACGTCTGCAGGATCACGACCACTGCGTTCACAAGCACGATCGATCCGTTGTTTGATATGAGCTACGTTTTGAGCAATAGCGTCGGTGGAAATATAAGATAACGACATATGAAGTCCTTCCCTATGCGTAGGTAGAGGGCTTGTACACCAAGATGACCTAATCGCCGACGAGCAGTTTCGGATTGATAACCACTTTAGCGCCGAGCGGCACCCCGTCCACAACAGCCTGTTTTCTGTCTTGCCCTCGCACCTTTATGCTCCTGTAAACAGGTCTGCCCTCTACCATGAGATATACTCCCGTTTGGTTTTCTTTTTGAGAGATGATGCCGGCCAAAGGAATGACCACACCTTGATGCGTACCACGGGATACCTTGACACTAGTGTACCTAATGTTTAGGAGTTCGGGCAACAACGAGTCACTGATCAGGAGAGCCAGCACCTTGTCCACTCTCTCTTCCACCCGGGATATAACCATCGGCAACTCAATGTTCGCCAGCTGCACCCGCACGGTTTCACCTACGGTAAGGGAGCCCGTATTCGTCAGCGACACGAACAGGTAGAAACGATGACTATTAACCAGACGAAACACCGGACTGCCGGCAATAACATGGCTTCCACCGGACTGTGCCGTCTTGCCGGCGGCGATTTGCCTCATCGCCGCGACATCGTGCAGCGGGGTATCTAAGGGGATGAGTTCTTCCAATCCATCGAACTGAAAGCTTATGACGCCGGGACTAGCGGCACGCAAAATGAACACGTCGGACTGATCTCGTCCGAGTAACTTTTCCCGTTGCCGCAGCAGTTCCTGTCTGCGCAATTCGGCTTCCAACACTGCTCTGGCCTCCGACCCCGCGGCCATGCGCAAACGCATCTCCATCGTCCGTTGTTCCGTCTCAAGCTTAGCGACATCCTCAAACTTGCCTTCGACTTGTAAAGCGTTGATTTTATGGCGTAGCTCTTCTAACTGTTCGTTTAACTGTGTGCGATGTTGTGCGCCTTCACGCCGCGCGGCACGAATGGCCTCATCGGCTGCAGCCATCTGCGCATCAATCTGCTCCAGACTGACAGGCAGGGCGCCTGTTTCACCTGCAGCGTTGATCTCGCAGATAATGTCGCCCACGCGCACTTGCTGCCCTTCAGCAACGAATAAAGTGAGCCTTCCTGTAGCAGGCGTATGCACCACTGACTCGTCTCGTACCACCAACCCCTGCCCTGTCCATTGTTCTTCAACTACCCCGCGCTGCGCTTCAACGGTACGCAATCGATATGGCAGCGTCCAATCACCGACCCGACCTACCAAAAACCAGATCAGAATCGCAACGCCGCAAACGATGAGTATGCCGCGGACGTCAGGGCCTTGCCGCAGATCCAATACGCGCAGGAAGTTGCTCGGTTTTTCCATTCGTCCATAGTCACCTCTCGTTCGACTAGCCGTTCAGATAAGTGAAGAGAAGCGCCAGAACACCAACGACCCAGGTGTAGTACGAGAATATCCGCAGATTACCTCGTTGTACGAAACGCACCAGCAGGACAATGGCGAAATACCCGGCAATCGCGGCCGTTACCATACCCGCGAGTAGCGGCGCAATAGCGATACCACCGCTGCTGTTGAACAGTGCGGGTAATTCAAGGATGGCGGCGCCTACAATAGCCGGGATGGAAAGCAGGAATGAGAACCGTGCGGCATCAGACCGCGCTATGCCGCGCGCCAAACCGGCGCTGATTGTGGTACCGGAACGAGACAACCCGGGTAATATGGCCAACGCCTGCCCGAGTCCGACAAAAAGAGCATCAACGTAGCTTACTCTACGGATCGTTATGTCACCCTTACGCATCTTCTCGGCAAAATAGAGCAAGAGCCCGGTCACCAACAGCATAATTCCTGTCACATATGCCGAAGAGAATAAACCGCGGATGAAATCCTGCAAGAGAAGGCCGACCAACGCCGCAGGTATGCTCCCCACCAGTATAACCCTAATAAGGCGTCTCCCGGCTAAGGTTCGTTGCGTGCGCCGCAGTTGTAAGCCGTCAAAGAGCACGACCACGTCGTCCCATAGGGCGACAACGACCGCCACCAGGGTACCCACATGTACAGCGACATCGAAAGCGAGATTGGCTGCTTCAATCTGCAGCAATTGTTGTAACAGCACCAGGTGTCCGGAACTCGACACAGGGAGGAATTCGGTCACTCCCTGGACGAAACCAAGTATGATCGCATGGAACAATGACAAGGAAAACACTCCCCTTTAACCGACCGGCGCTGTGTGCGATGCGCCGAACCCCGGCTTTAGATGCCGCGTTTTGACATGCGGCGTCAGCGCCATTTGGGCTCGCTTACGCGCTTTGCTGCCGGAAGCATACCGATACCAAAGGCCTAATTTATGCATACGACGTCACTGATACAAGGGCGTCTGCGACATTCTAGCGCAAATTACTGAGCCATATGACTAAACATGCATCTATTATCGCGCAAAGCGACTCCCATTGGGCGATATTTCCGCCGAAACCGACGTCCGGGAAAAAGACGAGCAGCGTACTGCAGCTTGCAACAGTTGAGGGCATAATTCATCGGCACCACTTTGGGGTCTGCGTATTATCGCAGAGAAAAGAGGCGCGCAGACAATTACCCGGCGGTTCGCAAAGATAACCGCAGGGTAGAATAACCCCATCGCCGCCCAGGCATCACTCTGGGCGACAGTATTGTATTATTCACCATGAAAAGCTTAGCGCCTCCTACTATGTTGTTACATAAGAGTAAGTCGTTACCTTGATTCGCCTCGCTCTTGCTATAACAACTGCGCTGCGCTGACGCGGTGTCGCGTTTGTCCACTAGGGAAAAAGTTGAGGATACGGATGAGCCGTGCGGCGCGGAAAATCAGTAGATAAACTGATGCGCCGACACAACGATGCAGGAGGGCGCGCAAACGCGGCGATGCATCCTGCCGCCGGCAACAGCGGAGGAATTCTCGCCGTCTTGCGGCTATAGCATTTTGGGGCCTTCGGGCGTATCGACAATCTGCAAGATACGGATCAGCTTACCGGTCTGCGCATCGACATAATGGGCAAAGAAAGCGTCGCCCATCTGCCCTTTGATCTCATATGCGAGGACCTCTTCCAGCGTTTCCAGCGGGATCAATGCCAGTTGCGGCACACCGACAATCTGAATTTGTGGACTGATGGCACGCATGGCTTCGTCTGCCGTGATCTTAGGCCGAGGTATGTTGCGGGTATGATGATTCATTAGGTAACCTAATGCTTCGTAGCCCACCACTTCGCCATTATCCAGCGCCACGCTGACTTTTATCAGGTCGGGGTAGATGATGACATTGTCCTGCAAAGGCGCAAACGGGATGACCGCCCGGCCGTCCGCGTAATTCGCATAGGTAGGGATGATGTGTTCGAAGCCTCGAGCAACCAAGAAGTCTTTTGCCTTACGACCGGCCTCTTCCAAGCTGAGTACAGACTTGCCGACCACACGCGCGTTAATCATCCACACAACATGACCGCCCTTTTGGCTGATATCCAGCCGAGCGATCTCAACGTCGCTTCCGGCGGAGCGCACCCGAATCTGGTAAGCGGGTATGTCGCCGTCGATCTTACCCACGGTTTCCGCAACATACTCCTGCTTTGGTTCTAAGGAGGTAAAGTCCAGAGCGATCACTTCCGCTTTGGCTTCACTTACTTCTTCACCGGTCAGGCCTTTCGGTTTGCGCTGCAAAATGTGATCGGAAAACGGCCCGTCATAGATCATGGTGGGGAACTCCGTAGCCTGCTTTTCCAGACGAGTAAAGTCATCGTCATCGATCTCTTGAGAACGCCAAGCCAACTCGCGATCAGTCTTTTGTCTAATATCCGACCAAGGCATGATTCCCCGAGCCGCCTTAGCCTGAGCTTCACGTAAGGAGCTGTTGAGCACGGCGGCTTCTTGTTTGAATTCTTGCATCATGGCGAGTTCATCCTGACTAAAAGGTTCCCCGGCGCCGATTTTACGGGCGGCATAATACCCAAAATCTCCAATTTGCGTCAGGAACTTACTGGTGCGCATCAGTGTTCCCTGCACCAATGGCAGCTGGTTGAGATTAGCCTGCGCGGCAAAGGCCTGTCGCCACAAATCCGAGAAAAGGGAGACTGATAGTTCTCCGTTGGACCTCTCCGGGGTAATAGCCAATAGGCCTTTGGTAATCAGTACTTCGATGTTCTCCACGTTACTTACCGCTTCGAAAAAGCGCTCTTGATATCTGGCCGTCAGCGTACGTTCGGTGGCTCTTCTGGCATTATGCTGAGCCAGTCCCCATGCGCCTGTGAATATGAGCAGCAGAATACTAGCGATGGTCGCCGTGCGCCATTTGCCGTGCTCCATAGGTTACCTACCTCCGTATTGCTAGGATCATCCACTCTCAGCCTGCATATACATACGGACGCTCGGTAAGGCGACTAACCGCCCGACCGGCGTAATAAACCGATGCGTATAGCTTAGTCTCCCCCTCTAATCCCACATAATGCGAGCGATCTTCACACCGGTTTCCTAGGAACTACGCACCAATTCAGCAGTAACTCCATATAGTGTATCAGCCGTTAAGCAAACCGTTGCCGTGAGGACTTCCCGCGGCGAAAGGCTTTGCGCTAAGGAGGGAAAGGAAATCCATGGCCAAAACCAACAGCTTTGGTCTGAATTATTGGCAGCATCAGCGCCCAGACCAGATGCCGCCTATTGGTGGAGCGCAAGATGACGACTTCCGGGTTGAGTGCATTATGGCAGAGAAGGTGTATGACGAATGCACCGTTTGTGAATGCCCCACAGTGCGCTTTACCGACCTGCGGCCTCAACCTGCCAATGTCGTATCATGCGATGTGAATGATGTGCGCGTTATCAACCCCAGCATCCCCCGGGACGGTGAAGTAGACTTCACGCTCGAATGGGAACAGGAGGTTCTCTACACGGATTCTGAAGGTAATGATCACACCGTCTGCCGCACCTTCAAATTCCGGAAACGCATTCGCCTGCGCGGCGCACGTCAGGGTATGAAGCTGCAGTTCTTCCACCTAGTGCGCTGCTTGAACTGTCATGTAAGGGAGGTTGAGGGAGAACTCGATCACATCGAGTGTTCGGTCGGACTGTTCATCGTGATCAAAGTGACCTTCATGGTGCAATTGGAGATCGAACGGGCGCGCTTCTGCCCGCAACCACCGGAGTGCGTACAGATATCTCCGATAGGATGTCCCGAATGGGCCGATCTTTGCGAAAGGGGCGAGTTCTGGCCGCCGTTCCCGCCGCAACTCGACTAACTCGCCCAAGCTGGGCAGGCGTTCCATTACGGGTAACAGTCAACATAGCCGGTGTCATACCGGCTATGTTGATTGTGTTCAAAAACCAAAGAAACCCGAAATGCGTATTTCGGGTTTCTTTGTACTCATGATGCGTTCAATTATTGCCGGGGGCGATGTTTCGCTTCTCGCCCTACCGGCATGTGCATCAGGCGCACAAAAACGTACGCTTTCACCTGCACCGGTTCTACCTGGCTCGCAAGAAGAATTGGCTCTGCCACATGGTCTTACCGGAACGATAGATGCCGATACCGATTTCGGTGTAGGCTGAGTTTAGGATGTTCGCCCGATGGCCGGGACTGTCCATATAAGCATTATGAGCTGCTTTTACGGAACCGGCACGAGCAATGTTCTCGCCTGCCCACTTGTAGTTGATGCCGGCGGCACGCAACATATCAAAGGGAGAGCCCAGTGTGGGCGAGATATGGTTGAAGTAGCTGTTCATCGCCATATCTTTCGCCTTGATGCGGGCCAGACGCACCAACTCCATATTCACTTGCAGAGGTGGCAATCCGTTTGCCTTTCGGGCCGCGTTTACCAGATTTATCGCTTCACTCTCTTCAGCCGTCAGACCGGCTATTGGTGGTTCCTGCGGCTCTTCTACCGGTGGTTTCGGCGTTTCCGGCTTTGTAGGGGGATTTGTACCCGTACTAGGCAGCGGTTTGTACCAACCCCAGTTTAACGACCATGAGTTGCCGTTTCCCGTGCTATACCAGTTGTTGCTCCCTGTTCCTGTGTCGAACGAGCTGTAACCGTATTGGTAGGAGGCCGCCTCGCCCAAGACTGCTCCTGTTGCTATCAGACACACAAGAACAAACAACGTAAACCATTTTCTCGCGATCAAAATACATCCTCCTTCTACGGATAGAAATTTCCTTGTCTTGCACACCGCCGTATTGTTTCTTCACACCTACCATATCTACCTCTAGCTGGGAGTTTGGTAAATGTTGCCCATAGTTTACAGATACTTGGCTTAGTATACGGCCAGGCGCATGGCGATGCTGAAGCATGCGTCCGAGGGATCCGGCATAGATATGGGTGGGGACGGTGCTTGGCGATACTGTGACCCGATGGAGGTGTCAGTATGTCGCAACCAAAGATGAATGAAGGTTGGCGAGAGCGGATGGAGTTACGTCTGGAAGGTGGCGGCCACCTCCCGGGAGCGTCAGAGGTAGTCGCCATAAAACACCAGGTCTCGTCCTGCTCCGCCGCAAGGAAAGACAATTTGGCGTTGGTGCGGGGAGAGATCGATATCTATGTGTATTACCGCCTATATAGCTCAGAGCGGGTACGCGGACAAGGCGCCAAAGTCCCATGGTATGCGGAAGTACCCATTCCCCATTCCGTGTACTGCACGAAATTGGGGGCGCAAGTGGTCGATGTAGAACACGAGCATACATTCAATGGCATTGATGAACGTTTCAGTCATACGATGCGCATCGTGTTCGACGTGTGGGCACTCTCGCCAAACAGTGCCGGCTCAGACCAAATTAATCATTTCTGCCATACACGTGACGATATGCCCGATCGGCAGCAAGATCCATGCGGCAACTGCAATTTGGGCGAACGGCCGAATGTGGAAAAGCAGCGCCTATCAGTAACGAAGGTTCCCGATGATACGGAAGCACAAATGCCTGCCTGGGCTCGAGAAGCGGCGGAAGAAATGATGCGCATGCAACAACCCGCCGTAAAGCGACAGGCGCCTGCTCGCAGGAGTATGGACCGACATTCAGATAGCGCACGCGCATACGAGCCGAAATTGGGGAGCGCGCAAGGCGCTTTCACCCGCGCCGGACAGCCCTTTGAAGGGCCGGAACCTGAATGGCCGACAGATGCTGCATTTGAGCTGTTGGAAGCGATGCCCGAACCGGAAGCTCAACTTGAGCCCGAGGTTGCTGTTGGTGATGCCGCGGTGTTACCCCCGCCGCTAACAGAGGAGAAGGAGGATCCACCGGTGACGCAACATGATACTGACCTCAACTTTACCAACCCACAACACATGCCTGCAAACGCACCATCACAGCCAATGGAGCCTACCCCTGATGACATTGACCTTGTTGCTGAGGCGGCACCTAACACCGCCTCAGAACCGGATAACGTGACCGAGACCGGCGTGGAAGAAAGCAGCGCCGATCAGCTGATACCAGAACCAATTGCTACTGCCGATCGGGGAGCCGTTGACCTTGAGATAGGCGAAGAGCCTACCGCTCCGACTGTCACAGAAGCTCAGCAAGCCGATCCTGAAAGAGGGTTCACCACAAGCGCGGAAGAACAGACGGAAGAGGAAAAACCGCAAGTTACGGCTACGGTGCCTGACGATGAAGTCAAGCAGGCTCCATCCAAGCCGGTATCGCAGGTAAAGAAAGAGGAAAACATTCTGGTCTGGAAACCTTTCCCCAGGTCTAAGCTCACCTAGGGAGATCAGAGGCGGGATGAGACAGATATGAATAATACCCCTACGTCCGCTCTTTGATTAAGCGGGCGCAATACATGAGCGGATTTCTGTATAAAGTTTTATGCGTATCATGCAACCCGGCTTCCGAGAACGTAATGCGCTGATCCCGCGAGTTTACCTCAATGAGCCACGGTTTGGCTTCAACGTCCAGGCCAATATCAAGACCCAGGTCAGCTGCGGAGGGATATGCTCGGGCAATAGCCTTCGCCACGTTTTTCGCCAATGGTTCGATACTAATTCGTACATCGGCCGCGACTGACGGAGAAAAAGCCGCGGCTATGGCTGCTTCACCAGGTATGGCGGCTCCACCTTGAGCTAGATTGGTGAGAAAGGGATGTACTCCGGATATCTTCGCCACCATGCCCGGCACCGTCCACTCACCGGTCTCATCCCGTTGTACGGGTACACGCAGATCAAAGGGATTATCGTTGACTTTGGCCAGATTCAGATACTGCTGCAGCAAGAATCTGCGGGGTTGAACCTGCTGATGCAGATACCGGCGCAGGTGGCTGTAGGACATCATCCGTGTATGCTTGCCTGCAAGTTCAACAGAGTATTTTCCCCGTGGAGCAATCCGCATGACTCCCCGCCCAACCGACCCGATCATCGGCTTAAGAATCATAGTATGTCCCATAGCGAGACACCTGACCAAGCGACGCCAACTATAGACCCATGTGGCCGGCAGGTGCGGCGCAACTTGCGCATCGCAGGCCAAGAGCTGATAAATGGCGTATTTGTTCTGCATAAGATAAGGATTTACAAACACCACCCCTCTGCTGCGCAGTCGACTGAGGACATTCAACGGCGGGCTCGTGCTATAAAGCACTCTTTTGTGAATCACCCTAGGAATAGGCGCGGTTGCCGACTCCCACCCATCGCCGGTAGGAATGTAGCCTCGCACCGTGTTACGACGCAAGTTGATGCCGTTCACCGAAAACACGACGATAGGGATTTCCTCTGCTATAGCTATCTCTCGGTATATATTGATGCTCTCGTGTACCTGGTAGCCTTGGATCGCTTTCCTCAACGCATACCCATCCATGAGGATACCGACGGAGCTCCCCATAAACGTCTCAAACCTCCTATCCAGCGACGACGCCAAGCCTGTTGAACACTGGTCAACTACTCCCCCTTCGGTATCTACGCCGTACCCTATACCGCCACCACGCATAGCGAGACTTCCAGTCGTACGCATACAGCACACGGGTATATACCCGCCGCGGTACCTTATAGGTGCGAATAACGCATCCCCGCGCAAAAACCACCCTAATTCCCCTTTGCTTCGCCCTACTAAGTAGATATCGGATGGCCGGCTTTTGCTTCAGATACTCCCGGCGCTTCACATCGATGCCCCATAATCCGATGACATCACAGCCCTCTAAAACAGCTAAAGCGATTAAGTACGAAGCAGTGCTGGTAAAGCAGCGCCCAAAGGCTTTTAGCGCGTCATCTATGGGATAGGCGACGCTATTGGGAATACGGGGATGTTTCCTCTGCATGTATACCGGGCATGTCAGGCGACGCAAAAAACGAATGTAGCCGGCGTAACTCCTCCTTCCCGGCTTTCTGGTCGCCAACTGTTGCCGTAGATCGACAAATGAATGCAATTCGAACCAGCGCGTAATTCTGGGGTACTTGTAAAGACGACTGGAGAAAGCCCATATCTCCCACGAGGGATCGTGATAAGGCGCACGTCTACGGGACGGACCTCCGCCCACAATTGCCACTTTGCGCACTGCCGGCGGATCACCGCGCTCTGTTTGCGTGTTAGCATTCGTGTTCATACAACACCTGACCCTTATATAGAAAGTATGTGAATTAGGTTTTAACGCGCTTTTGATCTCCGACGTCGGATCGCCGATTTTTGTGACGCTTTGTGCGCCACCAAGCCTGTGAGGTTTGCCAATCATACCCATACAGAATCGCTGTCTCGGGAAGTGTCGGCCGAGCCGGGATCCGCAACGGGCTGCGCTTAGGCAAACACACCTGTATACCACGTTGTCGCGCCATGCCCAACAGGTACTCAACGCCGGGGCGTTGACGGGCGTAGACCGTCTTTTCGGTTAGGTGTATCCCCCATACTCCGATGACGTGATAGCCCTCCAAGATGGCTAAAGCCAACAGATACGCCGCCGTACTGGAGAAGCATTTGCCAAATGCCGCCAGCGCCGCCTGTAGCGGATACTCGACGCTATAGGGGATCTCCTCATATTCCCGCTGCATGTAAACCGGACAAGCAAGTTCCTGAAGAAACCGGAGGTAGTTACGGTAAGATAACCTCCGCGGCGTGTCTTCTAACAACTGCTCCTGTAAATCCTCCAGCGCATGCATCTCAAACCAACGAGTAATTCTCGGCGTGTGCGATCGTAAACTCGAAAACGCCCAGATATCCCAGGTCAGATCGTTAAACGGCGCCGCATTGCGTGTTGAGGCTCCACCGATTACAGCCACCTTTTTTTTCACTTGCGGTTCTTGTTCTATGCGCACGTCGCTCGCTTCCACAGGATTCCCCTACCTTCGACCCGACCAGGAACTCAGAGCTATCCCATGATATGCCTTTTGCCGTCGATATGTGTTGCCGGCCGGAATGGAGGTGCTTGACAAAATAGCACCGTCTTCCTGTTACGTCCCTAGGAGTACGCGAGTACTATGAACCAGCATCTCCCCTGAATACACAAAGCCTGTTTAGGAGGTGTCGGGCTCTTGCAAACCTGTGCCATCATTCCTGCCAGGGGCGGATCCAAAGGCCTACCACGGAAAAATGTGCGCATGCTGTGCGGCAAACCGTTAATTGCCTGGACCATCGCAGCCGCGCTACAGTCTGAAACAGTCGATCGTGTGGTGGTATCGACAGATGACGGCGAGATAGCGGAAGTCAGCCGGGACTATGGCGCTGACGTCGTATGGAGACCAAAAGAGATCAGCGGAGATCATGCACCCTCAGAAGCCGCATTGCTGCATGCATTGGAACAACTTCGACTTACTAAAGGTATCCTTGCATTTCTCCAATGCACCTCGCCGCTGATACTTGCGGATGATATCGACGGCGCCGTGCGTACTCTCAATGCTGCCGACACAGCCTTTACCGCCACATTGTGGCATCATTTTCTTTGGCAAGACGGCGAACAGGACGTCGAACCACTCGGTCACGACAAAACCTACCGCCCCATGCGCCAACAAAGAGCGCCGCAGTATCTGGAAGTAGGAGCCGTCTACGCCATGGATATCGCCGGATTCCTAATGGCGAAACATCGGTTTTTCGGCGTGACCCGCCCGTACTTGATTCCAAAGGAACGCAGTTGGGAAATCGATGACGCAACAGATTTTCTCATAGTTGAAGTCCTGTTGCGCGAACGACTAAGGCTGGAGGCGGCAGCCGGACTACCCTAGCAGGCTAGAGCGGCCGGCTCCGTCCATAGATGCTGAGGCACAAGGAGATCCCCGCAATCTCGCATTGTGGTGAAGGCCGGGAATGACTGACATACTTTTGTAGCGTGAATGCAATGAAGAACACATACCCCTTGCGATTTAGGTCCGAGAAGCATATAAAGACGCCCTGTGTCTTGAGGGCGTCTTTTATCGCTTGTCAATCGCCTGCGAACCTATTCGTCCTAGTAAATCTCAATCTCATCGATAAATATGTTTGCGCCTCCGGTCGGCGGTTTGTAGCTAAGACGTACCCAACGGCCTTTGAGATTGATTTGGGAGATAGCGAACCACTGCATCGTGCCGGTGCTGGGTACCGGATCAAAGATGCTCAGCGAAATAGTATCCGACCAATTTAGATTGTCTTCGGATACGCTGACGGAGATCATATCAGGATATTTGGTACCCGCATTACCTGCCAAAAAGTGGGTACGCACCTCAGATATAAGCTGAGAACTCCCCAAGTCGACATTGATGACGATCGGCGCGATATCCCAAACACCCACCCACGCCGGATCGTAATATACGGCAGCAGCGGCTAGCTTGCCGTCGGTCAGCTTGACTCCATCGGGATCAGGATAATTGGCGGCAGGCTGTTTTGCCTCATAAACATAAGTTTTTTGCGCCGCCAAGTTCCCTTCCGCCGCCATAGCCTGCCCACTGAACGCAAAAACTGCGATACACAGTATCAACGCCTTCATCATCCGATTGGAAACTCTCATTGATGGTACCTCCTTTAATAGCACGTAGTTATTCGGAAACGCTAGTCTCCGATGTAAAGCCACTTCCTAGATGCAGGTGGATTTTTTCCTCCACCTTTCTAGGTTCTCTTTCCTGACAACTCCACACAAAGATCGAGCACCAAAATCACA
>DUQB01000153.1 GCA_012838035.1 Bacillota bacterium
CACTACGCCTGATTGAAGGGCGGTGGCGATACATGGGCTACCGGCTCATCGCCGACGGCCTGCGGCCCCGCGGCCGGAGGCCATTGCCAGGGAAAATCCGTGACTCGCGTCCGTTTATCCCAATGCGGTAACGGCCCGTTTTGCGCATATGCGAAGGCCTCTGCTCTCAGCTGTGCGAACCAGTCTGGTTCGTGAGCGGTAGTGATCAGACGCTTGATACCATCCTCAGAGATCTGTAACTGTCCAGGCATTCTTACTACCTCTTTCCCCTAGGCTATGCGATAGGGTTTCAGCCTACCACCCGCATGTCGGAGGGCGCGCAAAAAACCCCTGTTGGTTCCCTACGCGTGACTAGCGACCATTAACATCCTCTTTGATCCAGTCGTAGCCTTTCTCCTCCAGGGCTTCGGCCAATTCGTCGCCGCCGGAATGCACGATTTGACCATTCATGAGCACATGCACTACGTCGGGTTTTAGGTAACGCAGAATGCGCTGGTAGTGTGTGATCACAATAACGCCTAGTTCGGGGTTGCGCAGTTGATTTACCCCATTGGCGACAATTTTCAACGCATCAATATCCAAACCGGAATCCGCTTCATCAAGAATCGCGACTTTCGGCTCCAGCATAGCCATCTGTAGGATTTCGTTTCGCTTCTTCTCACCACCGGAGAAGCCTTCATTAAGATACCGCCCGGCAAAAGCGTCATCCATCTCCAGCATGGCCATTTTTGCACGTAATTTGCGTGCGAATTCCATTACGGAGATCTCGTCGCCTTCACCACGCCGTGCATTGATCGCAGTACGCAGGAAGTTGGCCACACTAACACCCGGCACTTCACTAGGATACTGAAATGCTAAAAACATCCCGGCCCGCGAGCGGGCATCGGCTTCCATAGCGAGAAGGTCCTGCCCATTAAGGGTCACTGAGCCCTCTGTTACTTCATAGCGTGGGTGACCGGTGAGAGTATAGGCCAGCGTACTTTTTCCTGAACCGTTCGGACCCATAATCGCGTGGACTTCCCCACCGCGTACCGTTAAGGAAAGCCCTTTAATGATCTCCTTGCCTTCTACTTGGACGTGAAGATTCCTGATGTCTAGCGTAGTGCTCACACACAAACCTCATTTCTGCCCGGTAACCGTCGTTATGACCGCTGCCATAAGCATAAGCGGCGGCATTTGTATAGTATTCTGTTTCATTATAGCAGACATATCGTGGTTGTCACTATCAGATGCCGCATATGTTACCTTATGATTACCATTGACGCCTGATATACATGAGGGCTGAGTGACATAACATGCAGAATCTGCCTGTATTCGAGGCTTGTGACGTGGCATGCTATGTTCACGGGAGGTGACAAATCAATGGCTTCTGGACAAAGGAGCAATACCGTCCTGGTAACCGGCGCACAGCAAGCTCTTGAGCGCTTTAAACAAGAGGTTGCCGCTGAGCTTGGGATCCAGAACTATCAGGGATACTTGGGCGACATTCCGTCTCGCCTCAATGGCGCCGTAGGCGGACATATGGTACGCCGGATGATCGCCGCAGCCGAGCAATCCCTGATTGATCAAACTACCTCAGCCGTTCGGTCCGGCTTCCAGTCGGGTCTGACGGGCAGTAGCACAGGAGTCTCCACAAATCCGTTCAACGTCAACGAATCGAGTCTGAACCCTCCTAACAAATAGGTAAGGATTCAGCACGTACTTAGCGGGGGCCTGAACAGCCCCCGCTTCATTAAGTCTGCAAGCTGTGATCGGCGTCGCTAATGGGGTAACAAAAACTCCGGGCTCCAACCACCTGTAATTTGCATAAACCAAGTAGAGATCATACTCAGTTTCTCCGTAAGCAGCGCAATGCCCATCAGAACGAGCACAGCCCCGGTGAGCCGTTCGACATACTTCAGATACGGTTTAGCGCGGTTAAGGTATGCGAGCATCCGGTTGAAACCCAAGGCCAGAAGAGCAAAGGGAATAGCCATCCCAAGCGAATAGACCAGCAGCAGGGTCAACCCATGTATGGGCTTACCTTCGCTACCGGCTAAAGCCAAAATAGAGCCTAAAACCGGCCCTACGCACGGCGTCCAACCGAACGAGAAGATCAAACCGGTAACGAAAGCGCCGGTAATGCCGACACCGGGTCGATAAGCGAAACGCCGCTCCTGATACAACAACGGAAGCCGTATCCAGCCGCCCTGATGCAAGCCGAACAAGATTAGCAGCACACCACCTATTTGCGCAATTAACCTACGGTGAATAAGGAAGAAACCACCCAAAAAAGATGTCATAACACCCAATAGAACAAACACGAGGGTGAATCCGAAGATAAAAGCTAGAGTCCCTCTGATGATTACGCTACGAGATGCAGTGCTGTCTTTTAGTTCCGAAAACGACATCCCTGTAATAAAACAGAGATAACCCGGCGCTATGGAGACTACGCATGGGGACAAGAACGAAAGAATGCCGGCGAGAAATGCCCCGAGCAGCATGGCCATTACTCATCCTCCAGAAACGGTTTTATAGCCCGTTCAAAGGTGTCATACGTCGCCTGATGTCCTATTTTCTGTCGGATGATCCCATCTTGGCCAACAACAAAAGTAACCGGTATCACATAAACCTGATAGGCTTTATGAGCAACAATAGGTTCGTCGGTGTAGATGGGAAATTGCGGCGAATTTTTCGACACATAGTTCCGCACGACAGTCGGTTTCTCATTAAAGCTGATGGCTGCAATACCAAGCCCCTTGTCGCTATACTGCGCGTACAGGGTCCTTAAGTACGGCATCTCCCTTTGACAGTACGGGCACCAAGTAGTCCAGAAGTGGATCAAAGTCACTTTGTTTTGTTCGATCAATGAGGCGATTTGCACTGGATTACCCTGAAGATCAAGCACCGTGGCGTTTGGTGCCTGAAAACCTACTTCCGGCTTTACCTGCGCGCCCTCCGTCGCCATAAAGCTTGTCACGTAAAAAAGCAACAAAAGCGCTATGGAAATAAAACGAGTCTTCACCCAAATCACCCCTACTCAAGTTTGTGATGTTACCACCAATTCTCCCTCTACATTATAATGACTTGGCGGCCATAATACATCACTCTTGAGATATTTTATTAACACTCCTTAATTTGTGGTAATGAAGCCTTGCGCCTCACTTGCTCCCTCATTCCGCACCCATAAACACAGTTGGCCAGAATATCTACCAGGGATCTAGGTGTCGATCGGCTTAATGCAGATCTCAGGATCATAACCGGCAAGTCAAACGGACAGTCTCGAGTGAAAGGTCCCCATTGAAGCCACGCAGTAATATGTGCCTTGCATCATTTTATGTTCACGGTTAAACTGAATTTTCTTTCAATGTCCGGTTTTGCGACAAATTGTAATTCATCTGTATCTGTCACCATATACTTTGTGTGCTTCTGCTGTCCACTTTCGAATGAAATCCCCTTTTGCATCGGTATAAGCGTCTCTGTCATGCTCGTACTTTTTCCATAGTTCGAGCTTTAGACTCTCGTATTCCTTTGCGGTCGTCGGATGCTCATTCATGTAGTCACGGAA
>DUQB01000154.1 GCA_012838035.1 Bacillota bacterium
CACTGAGGGCAAAGCGGAAAACGTGTACGGTCTCATCAGTGCTGGTGGACGCAACTACTTAGTGTTCGCTTTAGAATTCGCGCCCCGGCAAGCGGTTGTGGATTGGGCTAATGACATCTGTGCGCAGTACCCGGATCATGACGTGATCATCACGACGCATAACTATCTTTACAGTGACGGTACGCATCACAATCGACTCAATCAGACAGGAACCTATGGGGTCAGTGTCGACTCCCACACAGGCCGGGAGCTATGGGAAGAATTGGTCGGCATCAACGCCAACGTCACTCTGGTCGTCAGCGGTCATGTCGGCGGCGACGGTATCAGCCGCCGTTCCGATTTCACCAAACACGGCAACCTGGTACACCAACTGGAGGCGAATTACCAGTTTCGCCCTCAGGGCGGAGCCGGTTACCTAAGGGTTATGCAGGTGCGTCCCGCCGCCGGCGTTATTGAGGTAACCACCTATTCTCCCTACCTCGACGCCTATTACCGTGACGGCGACAACCAGTTCACCTTGCCGTACAACCCCAGCATGAAACGGTGGCCGGTGGTGACGCTGCAGGGGTATGCGCCGCCTGATCACATCACCAATACGCCGGCGCTGGTCACTCTGGAGCACGACGGCACGGAGTTGAACGCAGACTATGCCGATGCGGGAAGGCGTTTTGTCTTCCAGGTTCTCCCCGGCATATACACCGTCAAGCAGAGCGCCTATAATCGACCGACAAGCTACGTGACGGTGGAAGCTGATGAACCGGGAAAAACCTACGAACTGCAATTTAGCATAGCCGATACCATTGAGCCTTTCTCCACCGTCGTCACCGCAGACACGAAGGTATGGGCGGGTTACGGCGGTAAACTCAGCGGTAAGCTGGCGGAAGGCGGCAGCCGCGATATCGTCATGTGGAACAACAAACTATCGATAATTATTGCCGAGGAGTTCAACGACCCGCAGCTTTCGGGCGTTACCCTAGGGAAGCCGATCGATATGGCGGTCAGAGGCGTCGATGACGGGATCGACTGGATGAACATGCCTTACTTGAGTTTGGAACGCCCTATTTGGGACGGTTCTGGAGCAATTGCTACAGTGAAGAACACCCGCGTCCAGGTGGTCTATGTTACCGCGGAAGAAGTCGTGGTGGAAACCGATGGCGTATACACCGAAGCGCCCGGCGTAACCATACGTACCAGATACAGCATTCGTCCCGACGAAGAGTGGGTACATGCGCTGACGACCATCAGCAATTCTCGCGCAGAAGATCTGACGGTATGGTTAGGGGATGTTATGGATAACGACGACGGTAGACAATACGCATACGTGCCCGGCATCGGCGATTTGGGACCGGGCGTCGGCGCACGAAGGGCATACGAACCAAGTGAGCCGTGGGTCGGCCACTACGGTAATGCGCCGCAAGGATATGCCTTCGTGTACGACGCCAACTTCGGGGAGTTCGTCAACTTTGGATCGAACATCACCGTGATGACCCAGAAGCAGGTTACTATTCCGGCGCATGGGCAGTATGATTTCGGCCGGTACATTGTCGCTGTTTCCACAGAAGGCTATAAGCACAAAATGGATGCAGTCAAAGCCGTATACGAAAAAATCCTGACTCTGGATTAGCAACACTCTTAAAAACGCCCCCCGGCTGATTAAAGGCTCAGACCGGGAGGCGTCTGTCTATTGCAACGTTATTTCACCTGCATTAAAAGCCGCACTTGACCCACCTGAATCGTATGCTCTTGATCATCTTGCTCCAGCACTCGCAAACGCACATACTGCACTTCGTCGTCCGCAGGCGCAGTAGCGCTTAACTGATGCTTATACCACCCCTCAACCGCCCCTTGCTGCTGATCGATCAAATTTAGAGCAGTCCAGTGTTCCAAATCGGCGGAGATCTCTACAGCCAAAACGTCGTCTATTGTCTCGTCCTGACTGAAAACGACGGCCGTAAACCTCCGTAACTCAGGCACCTCCCATATGAGGTACTCTTCTTGTTTCGTGCTGGTGGCCAGCCGTTCGTAATCCGCGGCAAACACCTGTGGATCGTCGCCAACATACTGCCAACCGGATGAACGCCGGATGGTTTTGTCGCGAGAGACTGCGCCGAAGAACATGCTGGAAATAGGCGGCTGCAGATCATCGACCAACTCTTCCCAGTTCTTCACAATAAACTTTACGGAGGATTGCGCCGTCGTGCCGTAGATAGTTTCCACCTGCGCCACCAGCTCATAGCTGCCGTCTGCAAATTGCAGCGTATCCAACAGCCAGGTCTCCGGCAAGGCGACGCCTTGATAGAGCGGTACCGTGGGGATAGGCTCCCCGTCGACCAACCCTTCCAGCTGCAAGCAGCTGCTGCGCAACAACCCGGCCTCCGCCCCGGCAAATCTAAAGAGGGCATCACCGCCCACACGTAAGAGCGCGCCGCTTTGCTCGGCATTCTCCAATACGGCCGCAATCTGCGGTATGGTATCTATTTGCAGATGCAGCGCTATCGTATGAACAACAGTGTTGCTTTTATCGAGTACCTGCACATAGGCGACACCGGGAAGGGTGTCCGGCGGCGTGACCAGGAAACGCGCCTGAGGATCAAGCAGATGCACCGGCGCATCGCCGCTCAATGAAGGGAATGTGATGGGCAAATCCGTATAGGTACCAAACGGTAAAGTGAGATGATACTGCGCAATCTGCGGCAGAATCCATACCCGTTGATCGGCCACCTGCATTTGCCCGTACACAGAACAGGAGGCGCATTGCACGGTCAAGTTCTTAAACACGGCATCCGATCTGTCCGTACGAAAACCGACGGCACCTGACATAAAGGCCTGGGGATCGACATACTCCAGCAGCGGCTGCTCCATGCCTTGCCAGTACGCTCTAATTTGTCCGGCCGTTACCTCAACGCGTAAACGACCATACTGCCCCGGCGCAACCGGCAGGTTGACTTCCTGCAGCGTTTGGGAATCGTAATTCAGTCTCCTCAGAACCAGTGTCTGTCCGTTAAGAGCTACGTAGTAACCTTGCAGTGAATCAACCACCTGCGCGTCATAATAGGATGGATTTTGTACTCGCAGCAACAACCCGGCGGTACCAGCGCTCATAGCGCTTTCAAGTTTTACATCAATTTCCACGCTGTAGTCTGTCCAGCTGCTTTCACCAAGTATCACCATACCGTTACCTATACCGCTCAAACGGTAACCGGATGCATCCGCCTGCCAGCCCGGCGCGCCATAGTAACTCCACACATCAAGCAAACCGTCCGTTAATGCGGCGGTAAGAAAAGGTGGATCGCTCGCCACAGAGTAGAACTCCAGGTTGTATAGAGCCACCGTCCCCTCATCTAGTCGAAGCGTAAGGGTATGGAAACCGGCCGGCAGATGAATGGTACCGACATGAACCTTCATTGCGCCTGGGCCTGATGATGTACCGGGTACCTGTAACGGCTGGGGATCGGCATTGTCTACATAAACAGCTGCCTGCGCCGCCGCCTGCCCTGCTGGGAGCACCATCGCCACACCGTACAAACCCGTTTCTTTTACATTGATGTTGTAGCGCGTCCATTCACCTGC
>DUQB01000155.1 GCA_012838035.1 Bacillota bacterium
AATGCCATTGAAAACCGCATGCCCAGTCGCTGAGCAAAAAATAGAAAAGGATGGCTACAAGACGTAATGCGCTGTAGCCATCCTTCCTTCCAAAATGAGCATTGCTTAGTTACCGCTGAGAATCCTTTGCGTTACCTCAATGAGGCGGATTGCTCCTTCCCGCGGCGCGATGTTGCCTTTGGCAACCTCGGAAAGTATTGGATTCCAAGCGGAGTTAAACTCGTTGAAGTGTTCTCCCACTCCAGGCTCCATCGATATGGCGCCCGTCATCGATTCCACAACGGCATCAGGCCATGAAACCATGGCGCCTAAGTAGCTGCGGTACTCCCGCCGCATATCATCCATGGACGGCGGTATGCCGCGCAGCTGCCAATGTCCGCTCTCCATGGCATACCATTTGGCGAACTTGTAGGCCTCATAAGCGTGCGGCGTTGTGCTCGATACGGCGATGGGGCAACCGCCTACCAGGGTGAATAGACCGGCAGGTCCGGCCGGCGGCGTGGTCAACTCCACTCTGAATGCATTGCTGACGCCCTTAATATGGTTAGGCACGTCGGAAATCCACGTAAAGTACATAGCCTCGGTACCGTGGGTGAAATTAGATGTTTCGCTCCCTACCGGCGCAATACGATGTTCCCAAGCGATGTCGGCGTAAAACTGCAGACCGCGCTCAAGTTTGTTCACGTCGGTATACGCCTCGCCGTCCGGCGTGAGGATATCAGCTCCATGGCCGCGCACTTTTATGTACCAGTCGGCGGCACGGGTTCCCAGTTTGGCATGCATGAATATGTCACGGTAACTGTCGCCGTTCGTATCGCGCGTGATCTTGCGCCCATACTCCACAAACAGATCCCAAGTCCAAGTTTTTTGCTTTGCCAGTTCGTAGGGTTGTATCAAACCTGCCTGTTCAAAAAGATCCGCATTATACTCGATCACCGTGGGGCCGCCCCAAATGGGGATGCCATAGAACTTCCCCTTATAGGTTCCGGAGATCACTTCCATTACGTCACTCCGCAGCGATTCCGGTTCCTGATCGTACCATTCATCCAGCGGTCGAATGATGCCGGCCTCGGCGAATGACGGCACATGTAAGCGGGAAAGCACCATTACGTCAGGCGCTATGCCGCCGGCCGCCATTGTAAGCAACTTATCGTGATAGCCGGCCCAACCTTGGTAGATGAGCTCAATTTCCACATCCGGGTTCATAGCCATGTACCTATCGAGCAAGGCTAGTTGATCAGCCACTTCCGTACTGCTGCTGATCCACATCGCAAATTGCAGTCGGCTTTTTTCTGCCGCAGTGACGGATGAAACCAGTAATGCCCAGACAAGCAACGTCAACAACACTACTCGAATACCCTGCAAGCTACGCGCACACCGTACCAACAAAGCCACTCCCCTCTCTGGATGAACATAATGTTCATCTATTAATGTGCATGAAATAGCGTTATCTTAAGCATAACAAACCAAAACCAGGCACTCAAGACGATCGTAATGAAAAATACGTGCAGGAAACGCCGTGACGGCGTTGAATGTAGTTGTTGCGTTTCGGTGGCGATCATTAACGCTCCGGCGTAAAAATGGTAAAGGAGGCGGTTCCTCTGACAAAAACACCTTTCGCCAGAATGGCGGAATTACTGCCGAACCTGAAAGGAGCCAACCTCCGTTTAGCGCAATGGTACTTAGATGCGTTCGGCGCAGGCCAACCGCTCCCTTTAAATCACCACTGCGACGCTGTGGCTGAGACAGTAGGCGTGTCCCGAGCCTCGGTAATTCGTTTCGCCCGCCTGTTAGGGTACAGCGGTTTTTCCACGTTTCGTAACGCGCTGTTCCAAGCGGACGGCTCGCCTAACGCAAAACCTGCGGAAGAGCTCCAGACTATCGCCTCTGGTGATAAACCAAGCAGTCTGGTGGAGGCGACTCAATTACAAATAGCCGCATTGCAAGCCGGTTTGCAAGCCGTGGACGCGCATGCGTTCACATCTGCAGCGGAGTGGATAGCCAAAGCTTCCTCAATTCTTTGGATCGGCTGGGGCGACTCCTATTTCGCCGCAGCCGGCGGAGAGCACAAGTGTCATTTGGCAGGCTTGCCGGCGCGCAGCGCTAATGACGTGGCCGACTTAAGGCTGCACGTTTCCATGTTGGACGGCAACGGATTAGTTATCGTCCTATCCCAGTCGGGGCGTTGGTCGACCATTTTGGACGCCGTACGTCAGGCGCAGCTACGGGGTATCCGAGTCATTTGTCTAACCGGTACCGCCAGTTCCATTTTGGCTCAGTCTGCTGACATCGCCTTTATTACGCCTAATCCGACGTTGAGAGTCGCCGGCCACCCCTTTACGATGCGAGCAGCTCAGATCACGTTAATCGACGCGCTGATTTTGGCTGCCGTCCGCTTGGCGGGCAAAGTGACGGTTGAACCTGTCGGCAGCGTACAGTAGGTGTTCTGTTGCTATAAAGAGCTACCTATAAACTTAAGAGAAACGGAGGAATACGAAGTGAAGCGTTGGATGGCAATGGCAGCGTGTATCGGGATTTGTTTGTTCTTAGCGTTACCCGCCTGGGCCGCTTGGAGCGAGCCGGTCAACTGGTCGCAGAACAACAGATTGGAAGACCGCATGCCTTGGGTAAGCGGCAATACGTTGTATTTCGTCGGCCCGAAATATGATATATATCAATCGACTTGGGACGGCGAAGCGTGGAGCGCTCCTGTTCCGGTACCCGGTAAGATTAACGGTCCGACCAACGAGATACAACCATGCGTGGTCCAAAACGGTAAAGTGATGTATTTCGCCCGTATGACCACCAATGGTAGGGACTACGATTTCTTCCGTTCGGAGTGGGACGAGGTCAAGCAAGAGTGGGGTGAACCGGTTGTGGTCCTCGAGTTGAGCACCCCGGTGCAAGAATGGGACATCTGGGTGAGCGAAGACGAAACCTTAGCCTATGTGACTTCTCGCGGAACCTATGGAAACGGCAAAGCGCTCGGCCTGCGCGATATTTGGCGCAGTGAGCGCATCAACGGCGTATGGCAGACCCCGGTGAACCTTGGCGCTCCGGTCAACAGCCCGGTAGACGAATGGGATATATCGGTAGACAGCCAGGGCCGTCTGTATATCAGCAGCAACCGGGAAGGCACTGTCGGCGACTTCGACATATTCATGGCCTTTACCGATAAAGGGCCGGTAGCCAACGTAACGGAGGTCAACACCGCGGTTACCGAAAAAGCGCCCTTCGTATCCGACAGATGGTTGATTTTTGAGGCGATCAACCGTCCCGGCAACGTGGGCGGCTACGATCTTTGGATTTCTACCTGGGAGTAATGCTGCAATTCACGACGCGCCGGAGTGAACGCGCTCCGGCGCCCTCGTCTGCGGAGGAGCCGAGATGAACGAGAGAAAAACCGTTACAGCCGCATTATGCGCAGTCTTGTGTCTCCTTTTGGCGGTGCTCGCCTGCGGATTGTCGGATGCAGCAGCGCCGCTCAAGGTAATGACATTTAACATCCATCATGGCGAGGGTACCGACAACCGTTTCGACCTCCCCGGCATTGCCGCGATCATCCGGGAGAGCGGCGCCGACATCGTGGGCTTGCAGGAAGTCGACCAGAGAACCACCCGCTCGGGACGTGTGGATCAACTGAACGTCATCGCCGAGCATTTGGGCTTCTACTACGCCTTTGGGCCCCACTTCCCCTATATGGGCGGCAACTACGGTCTGGGAGTTTTATCACGTTATCCCATCGTTACATACAGAGTGTATCCGCTCCCCACAGCGCCGGGCGTTGAAGCCAAATCGCTGTTACAGGCCACGGTTGATATAAATGGTACGCTGATCGACGTGTTCGTGATCCATTTCGAGGTCAGGAACGAAGCCGTGCGCCAAGCTCAGGCCGACGAAGCCTCAGCCATCGCAGCGCGCAGTCAACTTCCGGCTGTGTTCATGGGCGATTTCAATGCGCTCCCTAACTCGTCGTTTTTACACCCGCTGCGGTATTGGATGTTGGACACATACGTGTCCGCTCGCTTTTTAGCGCAAGCCGCTTTAATGGAAAAGGATCCTCCCGAAGAGAGTATGTATGCAGCCGGTGGAGCCACGTGGCCGGCGGAGGCGCCGGTAAACCGCGCCGATATGATCTGGGCCACTGCCCACTGGAAGCCGGCTCAAGGTCATCCGGTGCGGACGATGGCCTCGGAACGTTCCGATCATATGGCAGTGGTTGCGACCTTGGAGTTGTTACCTGAGCCCCTTCCGGCGGCGCAGCTTCCTACCACCTGGGCAGCCGCAACGCAAGGGGTGGTGCTGATACCGCCCGCTGCCGCAACATGGCTCAACAGCCAAGGGAGCGATGCCGCGCAAGTGAGCGCCGTGCTGCAGACCTGGATGAAAGAAGCCGGGCTAACCTCTTCTGTGGCGACATCCGCTAAAGACATACCATCCGGCAGTTTGGTGGTGCTTCCCGGCGGCCGATATCTCAGTATGAATGACGCCGCCGCGCTCCATGCTCATGTAGAGGCCGGAGGAGCCTTGTTGGTATGGGGCGACGCCGCCATGGAAGCCTCCGCGTTACCGGATTGCCAAGCGAAGGACGCGACAGACTACGAGTATGGCCTATTGAGCAGTCTTCTGGGCATCGAATACATCGGTTGGAGCATAGGTTATCCGACCCGGGCGCGATTGCACGTGCCCCAGGAACTGGCCACAACATTGGGATTGCCGGCGACTACTCGCTTCTGGAAAATGGATGGTCCTGTCGTACGCGTATTACCGGGAGCAGAGGTACTGGGCGCTTGGTACAACTTGCGGGGCGATCAGCCGGCGCATCCTGAAACAGTCAATGCCGGCTTGGTGCAAAACGGTCGGACGATTTACCTGGGGTTTGATGCGCTTAACCTAAGCGATGCAGACAACCCGGATGCAAAAAACTTAGTGATCCGCATCCTGCGGTATTTGGCTGCGGCGAAGGAAGAGGTTGCGGTCGATTAACGATGCACGGACGAAACAGTCGGAACCGGCGCAGGATTACGGTTCCGACTGTTAACGTGCAGGTGATACAGAGCTTCTACAAGCCCACTAAGGCTGATTCCGTTCAGTTACAATCTAAGCCGTTTATTGTTTGTGTCGCCGCAAGAACCCATCAAGTACGCCAATCGTGATCGCTGCGCACATCACGGCGATATCGGCATCAGCATACTCTCAGCGATGCGCACGAGCACATCAACGGATTGACCACCACTCAGTCTAATTACTGTCATCTCGCCGTCGTCCTCCTGTACGAGGACAGTCAGCTGATCGGCTTTGTTAATGGCAGCAGACTCTATATCCCCCTCGGTGTCTATGCTAAGCGTATACTCGTCCGAAGAAATGCAGGCCGGATAACCCGCTATTTCTGTTTCAGTCGTATGCGGTGGAAAGGTCATCTGCGCGTCGCCCAAGTTATACTGCATAATGGAGATGGATTGATTACCCACAGGAGTGGGTACCGCAAATACTTGGTGCACCATTCAGGTTTTGCCGTCCGGACTTAACCAACCACCGACAGGCTTCACTTCTATGGTGCCTGCGGGCAACCAACCGGGCGTCTTTAAGCATAAACGCCTATAGCGCGACAAGACCGGCGACTCTGGTGACAATGCATAGGCCCGCCGGCCAGGTTAGCGATAATTTAGACCCCGATAGGGATCGCTTCCGTTACTCCACCACCAGCACCATACCCGGCGCAGAAAGATCTCCTGAGGCGGCGCCCGCAATGCCTATGTGAGAGATTACTTTTCCCGGCACACAAAGCCGATTGTCGCTCAGCTCAACATCCGCAGTGATCTCTACACACCAATCTGCCGCCAGGTCTTGCGCCCACACCCGAGCATTCCGGAGGGAACGGGGATACTGCAACGTCAGACTCCGATATCGGCCGAATACGCCTATCGGTCCCACAGAGTCAAAGGCGGACAAGTCCAGGGTCACGTCTGCTGCCGGCATATAAGAGCCGAGTTCCGGCGACGTCCTGGGTAATGCGGCTATTGCCACAGCCCCGTTGGGATGATGTGAAGCGACTACATACGGCGGTTCTCCCTCCGCAGCAACCTGCGGCAGCGGCAGCCCCCGAGCAACTCGGGCGGGCGCCCCTTGCCTGAGCCTTTCTCCCACCAGTTTCGTCCGCCAGGTCTCTCCCTGCTTGTAGGTCCATTCATCCCACAAAATCCGTTCATCCACTTCTACAGCGCCCTCCGAAAAGCCGCATGCAGGCGCCGACCTTTGCCACCGCACAGCACGGACTACTTCATCCAGGCGACGTTTGGCGCAGTGCGGCCCGCCGAAGAAGGGATCTAAGTCTCCCTGCGGACGGAGGCCTATCAGCGGATGACGCATTACGCCGATGGCGCAACCCAGGGCCGCCGCAATGTAAGGCTCATCTTCGCAGTTGATCAGACCCGAACCGTTGAATGCTGGCGCCGACGCCAACAAACCGGTGGTTCGATCCAGCGTAGTCGGAATAGAAAGGGGCGCGGTTACGTCATAGGTGCGCACCACAGCGGCGAATGCGCTTAAGCCCGCGATGCGCTCGATGAACTCCTGCGGCGCTCGGCCGTCCGCTGCGTTCTCAGGCCCAATGGTTTTGATGTGTTCGATAATGAGCTCCGGGGCCTCCTGCCGGGCCAGAGCGGTCAGCATACGGCGGAATCCGGGTGAGCCCGCATGTTTGCCCCAATCCACTTTCCAATACTTTATGCCGGCGGCATGACTCCAGCGCAGTCTTTCTCGCCAGTAACCTTCCTGCGTCATACCCGGTTTCCAAGCACCGGCAGCTTCTTGCGCGGCAACCCACAAACCAAGGCCCTTCCACCCTAAATTGCGCACAGCCCGGCTCAACTGAGCTAAACGGACGCTCGGCTCGCCGGTAAACGAAGGAAAGCGCTCTACGGAAAGCTCCAGACAGCCGAAGTAGTCGGGTTGTTGCTCTATATCAAACGGTACGTCCCAGCCGTCATCGAGTACAACCAACAAATCGCCGCGTACACCCGGATAAAACGTTCTTAACCAGCCTTTTTCCCCAAAAAGCTGTTCCTCGTTCAAGGCGTTCCGGGCGAGCAAAGCGCCCTGTTTTCCCTCTAGAAGCTGGTAATCAAGCGTCTCCGCACCTTGCCCGTAAGCATAGTTCTGCGCCGCCCAGGTGCACCAGTAACTGGGAGTAATTCCAGGTTCGGAAGGCACCAAGTTCCTATTTACACGACCATCCCGATAGCTTGCCATATCTAGTCCTCCGAAATAGTACGCAACCAAATCATAAGCGCCTTATTTAGCTACATGGCGCCGTATTTCCATCCACTCTGGATAAATTGAATGTAGTTTGCCTGCATCTGTTCGCTAATGTACTCTTCATATGGGCCGGCGGTAGGTGAAAGCATAAAGCGACGACCGCGGCACTCTTCCAAACACTCATACACGGCCTTATCCATTTCTTCCGGAGTAAGAGCCCGGAAGTCGTCGTACTGGATGTTGCCGATGAGCCCGATTTTGTCTCCCACAATGTCGAAGGCTTCCGTATGCGTACAGTTGCCGATAGGCGGCGCTTCGATCACATGCAGCGCATCTGGCCCCATGGTGAGAAAGTCGGGAAGAATCTCCTTGATTTGCCCGTGGTAGTGCTGAATGACCTTCTTGCCATAGCTGTGCGCCATGGCGATGAGTTCTTGAGCATACGGCACAATCCAACGCTGGAAGGTGGCTCGGCTCACCATAGGCGGCGAGGCCAGCTCCGATCCCACCATGAAGTAAACGTCACCCAGATCGTTTTCCAAGAAATAACGGTAAATAAGACGGTGCCGCATCATATACCGATCGAGTAAGGCTTCGACCTTCTCGGGCGCGGTAATGGACCAAATGGGCATCTCCGATAGGTCCGACATGCCGTAGATGGAGCCGATCGGCTCACCTAACGCATTCATCATCGCCCCCAAATGAGTGGGGAACTCCGCCATTTCCCGCCTATAGGCGACCGCCTGAGCATCCAACGCCTTGTAGAGCGCCTTTTCATCCAACTCTATAGGGATGCTGAGCAGAATATCCAGGTCTTCCTCACTGGTAAGGTAGGGCTTAATCGATTTCCCGTCCGGGCCTGTACGCACCTCGCGGATTAGGTGACAGTCTTTATACGCGATGTTGCGGCGGAAGATATGTGCGCCGTTGACTGTCTCTTCTTCGTTCCATATCTTCACATCCGGGGTGTACAACGGCGCCCTGCCGGGCCGGCGGTTAAGCCAGACCGTTTTATCCATGGCCACATCCACAATCCGCCGATAACAATCCAGGTTGTGCACATCGACATAGCAGCCGATACGATGGTACGGGAAAAGCAGCCATATCGGCACGCGGTCTACCGGTTCATTGTTCAAAAAAGCAAAGAGCCGTTCTCGCTGATTCATCAGTGTCTGCCTCCTAACGGACATCGAAGGCAAAAAGGTGAGCGGTTTCGGCGCCCCAAGTTGCCTCCGGTACAAACCGCAAAGACGTTGTTGTTACATGCAGCTTTACTCGCACAAGGCGTTGGTAGTTGTTTTCGACACGCGCTACGGCATGCCATTGTCCGACTTCGTCCAGCGCCTCCAAGCGAAACGCTCGGACAAGACTCGCTGGTACCGCGATGGGCTCTTGATCCAGCGGATAACTAGCACGTTGATTGTGCCCTCGCCGGTTCAAATTGCTGTCGAAGATGAACCGCGCCGCCTCAATTCTCCGAGGCACGGCGAATGTGTATTGCACGGTTGCGTTTAACGGACCTTTCCAGCCGTTGTAGACATCGCCGATGGGACGATCAATACCGCTGCGTAAGACTTCCGGATCATCCTGGGATGCAGTGAGGTCGGCCTCTTGAGTTAGAACGGGCATGACGCGCCTTAGCCCGGGCAACCAAGCGTCATCGTCCATCAACGTCTGTTGTAATTCGGCGAGTTGCTGCGCGTATACCTGTCGCGGCGTTAACCCATGCACCGTCGCAATGGCTGCCGCGGTACCTACGGCTTGACCACATATGGCGCAGGTGCCCATGACGCGCGTGGCGCTGAGCGCCGCATGCGTGGTGCTGATATTCCGCCCGGCAAAAAACAGGTTTTCTATGTTGCGCGAGTACAACGCACGATACGGAATGCCGAACGGTGAAGGTGACGGATGAAATATGGTGGGTTTACCCGACCAGTTCATCCCTCCCGGGTGATGGTCGTCCATACTCCAGCCGCCATAGGCCGCGATATCCTCGAAAGGCCCGCCGGCGCGCACGTCGTGTTGCGTAATGATGTGGTCGCCGACATAACGGCGGCTTTCTCGTTTGCCGGGCAGGAACCCTACCCAATCGAGCGCCCAATTTTCCGCGCCGTGATCGCCCCGGTTTTTGATGTGATCCCATACGCCAAAGGCTACTTTCAGCAACTCGTCGCGTATTTCCTCCGTATCGTAGATGGAGTCTTGTTCGCCGCCCAGCTCGATCCACCAGAAATTGGTGACATACTTCCTTAGGTCGTGATCGCGGTAAGGCAGATCCGCGTCGCTTTCATAGACATAAGCCCAGCTGGGCGGAGTAAATGGTTGGGGTTTGTGGGTTTCGCGCGCTTGGATCAACAGGCTCATGCCCATGGTACGTCTATCGGCTTCTGCCGGTTGGATGTCTTCGCCGAACTCGGATGCGGCTTCCCGACCAACGCGAAACTCTGCGCCGCTTAAGGGGGCTAATACGCTATCGCCGGAGCAATCGGCAAACAGCGCGGCGTTAACCTCGTGCCACGTTTGAGTGGTGGTTTGGTAACCGCGCACGGAAACAATGCGATTACCGTCCATCCGCAAATCGGTACAAGCGCAATTCAGCAGCAACGTGATGTTGGGTTCAAAACGCACTTTTTCGTAAAGAACGCTATCCCAAAGGGAGTAGTTTTGCATGGGGTTGCGATAGATGTTTTCTAAAGCAATTTCCTCTAGAATGCCTATTTCCCGGTTGTTTGGACCGCGAGCGCCACATACCCACATTCTAATTTCCGAAGAGGCATTACCTCCCAGAACGGGGCGATCCTGCATTAACAACACCCGAGCATTATGCCTGGCGGCGGCAATGGCGGCGCATATACCGGCCAGACCACCTCCTACTACGCAAAAGTCGACTTCATGATTAACTGTCTTCACAACGCACCTCAGTAATATGTGTATTAAGTTCTTACTGCCAAAACTACAAGGCCGGAGCGGGTAACTTGATCTTGATGTAACTGGTAAAGCCTACTTCATCCCTGGCATTCGCATACTCTTCCAGATAGGGCGAGTAAACGCGTACCTCCAGGGTGTGGTCGGGATGGAAGGTTAACAAGCCGAAGTAGCCGTTACCGATATTAGGCTGGTTCTGATAATCAAACAACAGCTCGTACACGTATTGGCCGACATAGCCGCGTTCCACGCGATACGGCACGGTCGGCGCATCGGGCCATACGTGGCCGCTCAGGACCATAAAGCTGTTGGCGTGTCTGCTCACCAGCTTTTCCCAAAGCTCCACCCCCCGTATTGGCCAAGCTGCCTACGGCCTCCTCGGTGGGATAATCGGCCGGTCGCCCAAACCGCGTCAGATAACAGTGAGTGACATAGATGACCTTGTGATCGGGATACCGCCGCACAATCGCATCCGCCCATGCTACCACCGCGTCGGCCGGGGCATGGGCCCACTCAATGGTCATATTATGTGATGTAATATCGCCCACTTGAATTATGCCGGCGATGTTGAGCCGAGCCGCGTTCTCCGCCACCCAACCGTTCATGCGCGTAAGCATTTTTGCGTAATTCGGCTGTTCTACGTGGAGGTCGGGATACACCACGAACGTATAGGCTTCCCCGTCTTCGATTACAGCCGGCGGATAGGCAGAAAAGAAGCGCGTGTTTAGGGGCGCTACCGCCAAGATACCCGAATCGGACTCCAGTCCGCATTGAGGCGGATATAAGCTGGAGCGTCGCGGGTTTCAAAGAGGCTCTGTTCCATAAAGGCTCTTTGTTGTTCGTATACGCCCACGCTCCAAACGGTGCCGACCGGCAGATAATTCGGGCTGCTTGCCCCGTCTGAAGCATATATGGCGGCGTCGCAGGTCGGCACGCTAAAGCCTTTGCTGTACAACACCTGCTGCGTCGTTTTGTCCACAACCCGGATCCAGGCGACCACCTTGCGACTCACTCGGTCGATGATTGCGTACAGGTAGAAAAATTTCAGACGCTCGTTGGTTAGGAGGTAGGTAATAT
>DUQB01000156.1 GCA_012838035.1 Bacillota bacterium
AGATCCATCGTTGTTAATGGCTCTCTTTGAGACCTTAATGCGTACACTTTTTAAGAAAACCGTTCGTCCTTCCGCCGTTTGGGACATTTGTCAACCTAGCGATGGGGTTAGTTTCCGAGAACCCTCTGAAGCAATTTCCGTGTATACTCGCCTGAGCATGATTTGTTAACAAAAAGGTTCTTCAGAATGCAACTCGATTCCTGCGTACAATCACCTTAAGCAAAGCGAATTACAGCCATCATAGTCAAAGAGTGAGGCTGCTCTTTCTTCTCACGCAATGGCAGAAGCGTGTTGTCCATGACAATTAAGAGCAAGGGGAGATTTTCTGCAAGCGGAAGTCGCGGGTATTCAGCGGACGGCGTTGCCTAAAGACTATGGTTGCCTTTTGTACAGTACGTTCATCCGGATTCAGCCAAGAACGGTTGAGCAAGGATTTGTCATACCCCCGCCGCACCGGCGGAAGAGTAACCATTGGCCTCATTCGTGCCGAGCGCTGCAAACATCGCATCATAGCACTTGGCGTGCTTTTGTTCCGTGACTTGCCGCAGTCAAAGGCCTCGTGTCGAGTTGTGGTTGTAAAAGCCATACCCATAACGGAGGTAGGCGTTTGATAACGCTGCCGCTAATCCGCGCATCCGCTTCAGCTTGACGGCAGGCAGGTGTTGTTGCTCTATCCCATTTTGGGCAGCCACTTGGGTACGGGCGCTCTTGGCGCCTGCACGCGCCCATTCGATACGTCGAGGGCGCATACGACCTCCTCAAGCAGCCGTTGCAGCAACTCCGTCTTCACCTGTTGATAAGCCTCGTCTTGCCAAAGATTGCGCAGTTCGTGGGGATCGTTTTTGCGATGATAAAGCTCACCTAGGGCCTCGCCGCAATACCAAACGCACTTCCAGTCTGAAGTAGTTAAGGCGCGTGCTTTCATAGGGACGAAATCATCGTCGTTCTCCGTCAAAGCGGCAGTGCGGGGAAGAGGGCCTCCCGCAACGAGCGCTTTCGCCATAGATACGCCATTGAGGCCGGCTGGTTCCGGCACTCCGATCAGGTCAAGTAAGGTGGGAGCAATATCTACCGTCGACGCTATTCCGGCGAGTCGCGCTCCGGCTCTAATACCCGGACCACGCAAAATGAGCGGCGTTTGGATCGCGCTCTGGTAAAGGAACCCTTTGCCGGCGAAACCATGATCACCCATATATTCGCCATGATCGGCAAGGAATACGACGATGGTGTTATCGTCCAATCGGGTATCTGCCAGCACTTGCAAAATGCGGCCGATCTGATCGTCCAGCAAGGTGATCATTCCGTAGTAAATAGCCTTTGCGGCTTTCCAATCCGCAGCTGAATAACGGGCGTAATTATCCGGGGGCGTACCAATGACACGATCACTGGTGCGGCCGTTTTCCAAGTGGCTGCATGCGCCGAAATAGGCATCAAGCTGCAAAGGCGTGGGGTCCGACGTGTACGTAACGGGAGGTAACGGATCAGGCATGCCGTCTGGCTCATACATGTGTGCATAGGGCTCCGGCACGACAAAAGGCGCATGGGGATCGGGGAATGACACATGTAGAAAAAACGGTTGTCTTTTGGGATCAACCGCTGCGTTGCGTAGCCATGCGCCAGCTTGTTGGGCTATGTACTCTCCGGCATGGGCTTCGGCAGGTAGTGTCCATGTTTGCGTACGTAAAGAGCCGGAAGCATTGTTTATTCCGGGAGATAGAGGCTGCGTGGCTGCGCGCTGTTGGGCATGATCCGGCCAACGGCGACTTAACCATGCCGTGTATCCTGGACCAAAACAATTCATGCCATGCCCGTTCACCAAATCGACTTCTTGAAAACCGTAGTAGTCATAATCGCCGTTGCTTCCTTGTGTCTGCGCTACCAGTTCCGGCTCTCTTTTTTGCGGTGCCAGATGGATCTTGCCTATTGAGGCGGTACGATATCCGGCATTCGATAGTAGCCTGGGCAGGAAGCGAGGATCGTCGGGAGTTGTGCAACCCACCATTCGACTGCGTAGTGTTGAGGGATAGCAGCCCGAAAGGATGGAAGCTCTGCTTGGAGTGCATGTCGGCTGAGTAACCATGCAGTCCGTCAGTTGGGCGCCGGATGCGGCTAAATTGTCGAGGTGCGGCGTCCGGCAAATCTGATTGCCATAACAGCCCAAAGCATCCGCTCGTAATTGATCGGCGACGATCAGTAGAATATTGCAACCAGGCAGCATAGAGGGATTCATCCTTTCGTATCTGCTCTTACAAGGCTACTTTGGTGCACATATAGGCGTCATAGGTCATATGTTTCCGCTTTGATTTACATTTTCCTGCTGTGGTAACACCTTGGGCAATTGCCGGATATAAACACTTCTTGGGGGTATGTAGACCTAATCGACACTGCATGGAGAAATTCTTCCAGCCGTGGAGGATTTAGGTTCTAGCTATAGAAATATCACATGTCCAACAACTGGTGTTGGTCAAACGGCTAAGTAGCGACGTGTTACGAGAAGGTGGGGAATAACCGAACGAGTTCAGTCGTTGGGGTGTGTCAACTATCGGTACGACAAATGAGAAGGCCGCGAGTAGAGGTGTGATCCATGGCGATTGACCGACCAAACGTACTTTTTATTGCAGTTGATGATCTAAGGCCCAACTTGGGTTGTTACGGTGATCGAGTTGCTATATCACCGCATTTGGACGCTTTAGCGGCAGAAGGCGTTCTCTTTGATCGAGCCTACTGTCAGCAGGCGGTCTGCAATCCGTCGCGGGCATCCGTAATGACGGGGCTGCGTCCCGACACCATTCGAGTATGGGATTTAAAGACGCATTTCCGCTCAACACTCCCCGATGTAGTAACCTTACCGCAGCAGTTTAAGGCCCATGGTTACCATACTCAATGCGTGGGTAAGATTTACCACGATCCAAAAACAGCGCAGGATCCGGTTTCCTGGTCGGTGCCTGAAACCTTGGCGGTGACCGGGGCGTGTCATGGTAAGTATGTGCTTCCGGAGAACATCGCCGTCTACCGGCAACGCGGCAAGGCTGCGGCCACCGAGTGCGTTGATGTGCCCGATACGGCTTACATTGACGGCAGAGTGGCGGAGTCTGCCGTCGCTATCCTAAATACGATTTATCAGCAGCCATTTTTCTTGGCGGTAGGATTCCGTCGACCGCATTTGCCTTTTAGCGCACCGAAGAAGTACTGGGACTTATACCGCCGCGACGAGATTCCTTTGCCCGAGAACCCATTCAGACCGGCGGATTGCCCGGATATCGCCTTGCATCAATGGTTGGAACTACGAGGATACACCGATATTCCGGACGTGGGACCACTGGATGAGATGAAAGCGCGGGAGCTGATCCATGGTTACTACGCCGCAATGAGTTACACCGATGCGCAAATCGGCAAAGTGCTGAAACACCTCGACACGCTAGGCCTGAGTGAAAACACCGTGGTGGTGTTATGGGGCGATCACGGTTGGCACTTGGGGGAGCACGATCTGTGGGGTAAAACCACCAACTTCGAACTCGATACACGTGTGCCTCTGATGGTTAAGGCGCCTTGGATGCCTCAACGCGGCATAATCCGGCACGAGTTGGTAGAGTTTGTCGACATCTATCCGACGCTGTGCGACCTGTGCGGCATAGATCAACCTGCGAACTTGGAAGGGATTAGTCTCAGACCTCTGTTGGAAGCGACAGCGGACGAATCACCTGTATGGAAAGATGCTGCTTTTAGCCAGTTCCCGCGTTATCCGGGAGCGCCGGGGCAGCGCAAGGATGCGCCTGACATTGATGTGATGGGCTATTCTATGCGCGTAGACCGTTATAGATATACGGCGTGGATAGAACGAACAAGCGGCCGAACCGTTGCCGCTGAGCTTTACGACTATCGGACTGATCCTGGTGAAACGGTGAATATAGTGGGGCGACCTGAGCATGCGCAGTTGGTTCGCACATTGGCTGAGAAACTGGAGGCCGGTTGGCGAGGCGCCTTACCTGATTAAGGTTGCTGCTATGCGAGGTTATCGTGGTAGGTCTCAAAAAACGACTAGATCATGCCACCAGTGAGAGAAGGAGTTTTCCATGTTGAAACGGGCTATGTCATTCGTATTTGCGCTGATCTGTCTCTTGTTCCTAAGCGTTGCCGGCAGCGCGGCGGCTCATGAGCAAGCGATCACGGTGGTTAGTCGAGTATCTCTCTCTGCGTCCGACATCAGTGCCGAAGACAGTCTCGATATCTTGGGCGTCGGAACTGTAGCGGAGCCGAATTTGCTGCGCGTGGTATGGAACAGAGTGGCTAACGCTTGGGGATTTGCGCTGTGGCGGCTCGAGTTACATGGTTCAACCAGCTTGTTTGCCGGGGAATGGTTCAAACTGCCGGTTGAAAAACTGTCGGAGGAACAGGGACTTGTCGTACTGGCCGTTGAGCCTCCCGAAGCTGGGCGGGAATACGAAGTGACGCTCAGTTACGCTGCCGATGTGGGTCTGCTCTCCATTTCCTTGGTTGATATAACTCAAGGCCGCGTCGGTATTTATGCTGAAGACTTGCGTATAGCACCACAGCAGGCGCCGCTGCCTTTGGCGGCGCAACCGGTTGCTTCAAGCGCAGTGGCGCTCATAAAGGCCGCGCCGTATTTCGTTCCCGTCGGAACAGCCTGGGTGTTGAGCACTGCTACCGCCGGCGTCGGTTCTCGTACGCTAACCAATGGCGCCGCGGCGCTTTTGTACCTGCAAAGCGGGCAACCAGCGGATGCAACATATCGTCTGGCGGCCGACGCCGGAGGAGAAGAGTACATTCTGTGGACGGGGCAGGCAGGGAAAGAGACTGAACCCATTCCGGTATCTACTCATGTTTTACCGGTAGGACCTGTTGATATAGAGCTGGAGTATGTGCAGAACGGTACGGTGTGGCCGCTGGGCGGGCAACGTCGGTATGACGTATTTGCCGGCTCACTGAAGGCTACGATCGAATCAGTCAGCTATGTTGACCACTCAATTACTGGTCGAGCGCAGATAACCACGGACACATCCATTCAAGGTTTGCCGCTGCAATTGAACGCTAACATCAGTTTGCTGCAAAACGGCGCATGGCAGCCCTATGCGCAACAACCAAAGGCCTGGAATCAAATCCTGGAGATGGACGAAGCGGGCGCCGTTTCGTTGCCGTTCACGTTTGCTGTCTCGAACCTGCAAAACAACGATGTGCGTGTAGAATTCACCTGGGAGATAGCGCCTCGACCAGGGTGGAACATCAACGCGCCAAGCGGTACGCACGAGTTCGCTAAGCTGCCTGAACCATGGCAGAGCCCTATTCCCGTCATTGATATATCTACGGAGTATCAGCGACGCTCAATTGTCGATCATGTGCCCGGGCAGTATCTGGGTCATCCGGATACGGTGCTTATGGCGGACGGACGTACGATCTTCGCGGTTTATCCGTTGGGACATGGTGGGCCGACGGTATTACGACGCAGTGACGACCAGGGCAAAACATGGAGCGATAGGCTGGTTGTGCCGGAAAGCTGGGGGCGTACGGCCAACGTACCGACGATCTTTAGGCTGACTGACCCGGAAGGTGTAGAGAGGCTGATTATGTTCAACAACATGGCTCGGGTTAACGAAGCCGATCTGCCCGGACGAGGGTCCAATGATCTTCATCAGTCCATCTCAACGGATGGCGGTAAGACATGGACTGAACTCAGGTCCAGCGGCATCTGGACGCCTGTCGCGCCTAATACCGTGGTCCCGCTATCCGGCAGTCGTTATCTTACCGTGTTCCAGTTGGATGGGCGCATTGAGCAGAGCATATCCAGCGACGGCGGACAAACCTGGAGTGCGCAAAGAACCATTGCCTATTATCCGCAAGCGCAGCTGACTGAGCCTGCTTTGATTGTGTCGCCGGACGGCAAGCAGCTGGCGGTCTTGATCAGAGAGAACACGCGCAAGTTCAACTCCATGTTGATCGTCAGTAATGATGAGGGTAAGACGTGGAGTCAGCCTGTAGAATTACCGGATGTGCTGACAGGCGATCGACATATGCCGAAGTATGCTCCGGACGGCCGATTGGTCATCACCTTTAGAGATAGGCAGATAGGGAGTCCGACCTATGCGGATTTTGTAGCCTGGGTGGGTACTTATGACGATTTAGTGAACTTGCGCGACGGAGATTACCGGGTACGCATTCTGCAGAATCTGCGCCAAGACTGGGATACGGGCTATGCGGGGTTGGAGGTGCTGCCGGACGGTACGCTGGTATCCACTACGTATGTGCCGTTGGCGCCAAATCAAAGGCCGTCGGTAGTGAGCGTTCGGTTTAGTTTGCCGGAGCTGGACGCGATGTTGGCAGACTGATTTTTGGTCAGCCGATGGATGGAACGACTAGGCGCTGAATTGCAGGGGCTATACACTAACATTCAGCGCCTATTTACCACGTTTATTTTCACCTGGTATGACGAAAACGCTACCCAGGAAAGCGTCAGAAACACTTCCCCCGAGCAACGCCATAGCCTGTTTGTGCACGAGAGATGGAACCGGGCCGTAAAATAACAGGTCCTGTAGCGTAGTACTAGAGGTTTAGTATTTACCGAGCGCCTTGGCAAGGTCGACAAAATACTGGAACTGGTCTAGCGACACATCGTCGGGTACGGAATGGTCTGTGCCGATAATGTAGCCACCATTGGTTTTCATGATCGGGACGACCTTGCGCATCTCCTCCCAAAGTTGCTCGGGATGGGAATACAACACAGCGTTGAGCCCGCCGTGGAACGCGATGCGATCACCATACGCTGCTTTGAGTGCTAATGGATCCATACCTGCTTTGACCTCTAGTGGATTAAGCATATCGATGCCCATTTCTACAAACTCGGGTACAAAGGGATTTACATTGCCGCAGGAGTGCAGACAAACCTTGATGCCGCGGGCGTGAGCCCAGTCCACGGCTCGTTTATGGAACGGCTTTAGTAGATCCCTATACATACTAACCGAGAAGAACTGCGTACCTTTATATCCCATGTCGTCCGGCCAATAAATCTCATCGAACTCGTATCCGGCCGCTAAAATCTGCTCAAGTAGCATAAGGTCCAGGTCAAGTTGGGTTTTCCAGATATCTTGTAACCAATCAGGGTCTTCGGCCATTGCCAAGAGCACTCGCTCAGTGCCGATGATCCAAGAATGCGTGACATCAAAGCCGAAGAAGAGGCGGGCACGAATCCATGCTCCTTGACTGCGCCATTTGGCATAGCTCTTCTCCAGTTGGCGCCAATTGATACGATTTGGAGAAGGCTGCATGCGCGTCTTGGCAGCTTCCCAAGTGGGACGATCAACTATGGTAAAGCCGAGAAACTCGGGTACCCCGCCGGCATGACGCCAGTTACGCATGGTGGCGCCCCAGGTGGTTGTCTCTATGGTGTACTCCTCGGTTTGCTCCAACACCTTGGCTTCGTACTGAGGACTATTATCTACTTTAATGGCTACCAGCTTATCTATATCGAAGTACTCCTGATAATCCATTCCCTCCGGCAAGCCCTCTCTGCGCCAACGCTCCAGAGTAGCCTTCCAAGGAGTATCGATAATGGGAGCTCTATCGGCTTCCTTGTGAGAATAAATACGGTTCATTCGCTCATGCGTGCTCATCGAGGACATGACAAGACTCCTTTTGGTATGAAATAAGCTATTAGGCAGACGGCATGCGAGAGAGACGCTCCTGGAAGTCGGCCGATGGTCGCCGTGTATTGAGGCATGTTTCTCTCCCGTGTTGACCTGGAAGTGTGATATGGGGGAGAAACCTCACC
>DUQB01000157.1 GCA_012838035.1 Bacillota bacterium
CCTCGGTAAACGTGCCTGCAGGGCCGAGAAATGCAATATGAACAGCCAAACGGCTCCTCCTTATACTTTGCTCCGCCGCCATAACCAGTCCGGATCGGCGTGTTTGCGCTCCAGCTCTTGCGCACGTACCAATTCCGCGGGCGTCAACTCATCGGCTTGCATGATACACGCCATGGCCTGACGGAAGCCGTTGATGAGCGCATCGACCACACTGTCGACAGTCAACCTTTGCGAGGTTACATCGCGCAGACCGGCAGCCTTGGCGGCAAACGCTTGCTGAGCCCGCTCACGCACAGCCTGGTTGCTAAAGCTGAGTAACCGGTACAGATCCTGCGGTACCAGAGTAAGCGGAATGGAACCATGTTGCAGCAACGCGCCGCTGCGACGCACTTGCGCGCTCCCCACCAACTTGCGTCCCTTGGCCAGCAATTCATACCAAGACGGCGCATCAAAACAAGCCGCTTGCGCGCCCATTTCCGACGTTGCCGCCGACAATGGTGCCGGCGCATGTTCCATACGCGCCAACTGCGCCTCTATGCCGAGATGAGCTAAGCCCAACGTCAATCCGCGGCTGAGCGCCTGGTATGAAGCGATGACGCCCAGCTGGGCAATCGGATGCGTGGACGGCAATATGATACTGTAGGTCACTTCGTCGGCGTGTAACACGGCACGGCCCCCGGTAGGTCTGCGCACCACATCGACCCCCGCTTGGGCGCAGCTCGCCCGATCGACGACGGTTCCCGCCTGGAAATGGCCCAACGAGAGGGCATAAGGGCGCCAGGAATAGAACCGCAAAACCGGTCCGGCGCCCTTGATCGCTTCTTCCAACAGCACTTCATCGACAGCCATGTTCCAAGCGCCCGGCGCCGCTTCATGCCGCAACAGGCGCCAACTCTCGCCGGTCATCAGGAAGGACGCCAGCGGAGGTTGGGTTGTCGTGCCGCCCGGGTCTCATCCAAACGACCCACCGGCGTATGATGTGGTGCTTCTTTGACTACCTCCGGATTCTCCTCAACTTCCCGCGCGATCGTTGTCATCACTTCCACGAATGCGTCGAGCGTTTCCAAGGTCTCCGTCTCCGTAGGCTCAATCATCAGCGCCTCGTCGACGATGAGCGGGAAGTACACCGTAGGCGCGTGAATGCCGAAATCGAGCATTCGTTTGGCGATATCCAGCGTCCGCACGCCTTTGGCCTTCTGCCTTTTGCCCGATAGCACGAATTCGTGCATGCAGACACGATCGTAGGGCAGGTCGAAGTAAGGTTTCAACTTGCTGAGCAGGTAGTTGGCGTGCAACACGGCCGTTTCACTCACCTGCTTCAGACCGTCCGGGCCCAGCCGGCGGATATACGTATAGGCACGGACTAATACGCCGAAATTGCCGTAGAAGGAGCGGACGCGACCGACCGACTGCGGCCTGTCGTAGTCGAGGGCGTAGGTATCGTCAGCCTTTTTAACAACCACAGGAACGGGCAGGAACGGCTCCAATTCCTTGCAGACGACGATGGGGCCCGCTCCCGGTCCGCCGCCGCCGTGAGGCGTGGAGAAGGTTTTATGCAGGTTGAAGTGGACTACGTCGAAGCCCATTTCACCCGGTCGAGAAATGCCTAAGATGGCGTTGGCGTTGGCGCCGTCGTAATAGAGCAGGCCGCCCGCTTCATGGACGATACGAGCAATCTCCACGATGTTTGCGTCAAACAGTCCCAGCGTGTTGGGGTTTGTGAGCATCAGTCCGGCGGTGGCCGGCCCTACTGCGGCCTGCAGCGCCTCTAAGTCCATGCCGCCTTGGGAGTCGGAAGGCACCGTGATCACCTTGTAGCCGCACATGGCTGCGCTGGCCGGATTCGTGCCGTGCGCGGAGTCGGGGACAATGACCTCGCGGCGTTGCTGTCCGGCGCCCTGTGCTTCGTGGTAGGCTTTGATCACCATCAAACCGGCCAGTTCGCCTTGCGCTCCGGCCGCAGGCTGCAGCGAAGCGGCGTGTAACCCGGAAATCTCGCACAGATACCGGCCTAGATGCCACATCATGGCCAATGCGCCTTGCACGCTCTCTTCCGGCTGATACGGATGAATACGCGCGAAGCCGGGGAGCGCTGCGGCGGCTTCGTTCACCTTAGGGTTGTACTTCATCGTACAGGATCCTAAGGGATAGAACCCGACGTCAACTGCGTGGTTCAAGCGACTGAGATTGATGAAATGACGCACGACTTCCAGTTCTGACAACTCCGGCAGAGGCGGCGCCTCGTCGCGCAAATAAGCTGCCGGTATCAATGTATCTACAGATTCCTCTTGTACATCCGACGCCGGAGGCATATACCCGGTACGGCCCGGGGCGCCGGCTGTAAAGATGAGAGGTACCTCGCGTGTAATCATCTGACGGCTCCCTCCCTTATAACGTGCGCAGTACGTCAACCAAGCGGTCGATTTCACTGCGTGTCCGTGCTTCAGTAACGCAAAACAGAGCGAGGTTGGCGTAACGCTGGTCAAACCGGGCCAATGGTAGCCCGCCGATGATCTTGTGCTCCAATAACCGTTGGTTTACCGCGTCGATATCGTGATCGCACTCTAAGGTAAACTCCTGGTAGAAGGACGCCTGCGAGAATGCCGCCCGCCAACCGGGCAAGGCGCACAGCTGTTTTTGCGCGTAATGCGCCTTCTGCAGGCATTGGTTGGCCACCGCGGCCAAGCCTTGCTTACCTAGAAGAGATAAGTAGACCGTAGCGCAAAGCGCGTTGAGCGCCTGGTTGGTACAGATATTGGAGGCGGCTCGCTCTCTGCGAATATGTTGCTCTCGCGTTTGCAAGGTAAGCACAAAGCCGCGCCGACCGCTGTGATCTATCGTTTCCCCGGCGATACGCCCAGGCAAGCGGCGCAGCAGCGCTTCTTTTACAGCCATGAAACCAAACGACGGACCGCCGAAGCTGGGCTGGTTACCTAAGGATTGACCGTCCCCTACGGCGATATCCGCATCGTAGGCTCCCGGCGGCGCCAATACTCCCAACGAAATGGGATCTACACAGGCGATATAGATGGCGCCGGCGGCATGAACGGCCTTGCCTATGTCGTATACAGCTTCCAGATTGCCGAAGAAGTTGGGATGTTGCACGATGACGCCGGCTACCTCGGACGTCAGGAGATCGCTCAACGCCTCGATGTTGATAGTCCCATTCTGCATGGGTACGATGACTGTTTTCAAATCCTGCTGCTCTAAATAGGTTTGCACCACGGCTCGGTACTCGGGATGTAGACCTTCGGCCATGAGGATCGTACCGCGTCTGGTTTGATTACACGCCAGCAGAGCTGCTTCCGCACAAGCCGAAGCGCCGTCATAAACCGAGGCGTTGGCTACATCCATCTGCGTGAGTAGGCATATGAGGCTTTGGAATTCGTAAATGCTTTGCAGCACGCCCTGACTTACTTCAGGCTGGTAGGGCGTATAAGCCGTGACGAACTCATTTCTGCTCACGATATCTGTCAAAGCTGCCGGAATAAGGTGGTCGTATACGCCGCCGCCCATAAAGCAGGCGTACGTATCTAAATCGGCGTTTTGGGCCGCCAATGTTTTGAGGTGACTGAACACTTCCGCCTCGCTGCACCCTGCCGGTAGGTTTAGCGGTTGTCTTAGCCGCGCTGCGGATGGAATCTCCGCAAAGAGATCATCTACCGACTTGACGCCTATTTCCGCCAGCATCCGCTGCCGCTCGGCATCGGTAGTAGGAATATAACTCACATGCTTCGCCTCCCTACTGTTTCTTCAACCGAAGGTTCGTATAACACGCAACTTGCTCGAAAACCGACATGCCCGGCATGCCGGGCACGCAATGGTGGCGCAGCGCGTTATACGGGCACGGCGCCTTACTTGCTTTCTTCTATATAGGCCTCGTACTGCTCAGCGGTAAGCAATGCGCCGATTTGGCTCGCATCCTGAATTTCCAGTATCGCTATCCACCCTTGACCGTAAGGATCTTGATTTACCAGTTCCGGGCTATCGGAGAGCTTATCGTTGACTTCCGCGACGATACCACTGATTGGGGCGTAGATATCCGAAACAGCTTTGACCGATTCCACTACCGCCAGGTTGTCGCCCGTCTCCACTTCCAAATCCAGATCGGGCAATTCGACAAACACGACGTCGCCTAATTCGCTTTGCGCAAAATCGGTAATACCGACGCGCACTTTGTTACCATCCTCGACTTTTACCCATTCGTGTTCTTTGGTGTACCGCAGCTCTACCGGATACATGGATACGTCCTCCTTGTGAAGTGATAAGATGGTTGTTACCAAAACAACAGCGCTAAGCTAGGCCATTGATGTACTGAAGATAGGCGGTAGCTCGCTGTCCACTTAATACGCCCGCTTAAGGACGACGCCGGGTTTTTGCCGCAACAAAACGTCCTTTGATGATTTCGGCGGCTCTGGCCTTACCGCGCATCTCCACATAGATGGTCTCCCCCGGGACGGCCAATTCACTTTGCACATAGCCCAGGCCAATCTCTTTTCCCGTCGAGGGAGAAACCGAGCCGCTGGTCACGACGCCTACTTTTTCGCCGCTGGCCGAAAGCAGCGGGTAACCATGTCTGGGAATGCCGCGTTCCTGCATGACAAACCCGACCAGTTTGCGCCGTATTCCCTCGGCCTTCTGTTCTAGTAGGGCTTCTCTGCCGATGAACTCCTCTTTCTCAAACCGGACGAAATAACTCAAACCGGCTTCCAAAGGCGTAGTATTCTCATCCAGGTCATTGCCGTATAACGACAGCTTTGCTTCTAGGCGCAGCGTGTCGCGAGCCCCGAGTCCTACAGGCGCCATACCCAACGGAGTACCTACTCGGAGTAACTCCGTCCACAGCTGCACCGCATATTGGTCGTCGAAATAGAGCTCGAAACCATCTTCGCCCGTGTAGCCGGTGCGCGAGATAATGGCATCAACACCGGCGACTTGCCCGCGGCAGGCCTCAAAACTATAGAGGGCGTCCAGATCCGTCGTCGTGAGCTTAGCCAGTATCTCAGCGGCCAATGGACCTTGCACGGCCAACAGCGCCGTATTCGCGCTGCGATTCTCAAAAGTGACGTCACCGCGCAGCCGGCTTTGTATCCACTCCACATCTTTGTCGCTGTTCGCCGCGTTGACGACAACCATGTAACCGTCTTCCAACCGATAGATTACGATGTCGTCGACGATGCCGCCGGTAGGAAGACAAAGCAACGAGTATTGCGCCTGTCCGACGTCTATTTTGGCCGCGTCGTTGGTTGTAAGATACTGCAACGCCTCTAGCGCGTCGGGACCGGAGATAAAAAGCTCACCCATATGTGATAAGTCAAAGAGCCCGGCATACCGGCGCACGGTCTTGTGCTCCTCCAGAACACCCGTATACTGCACCGGCATTTCCCAACCCGCAAATTCGATCATCCGTGCCCCGGCCGCTACATGGGCCTCGTAGAGCGGCGTGCGTTTAGACATGGTGTGGACCCCCTTCTGCGATGGCTGTTGCGCATGGCGCGCCTCTGTTTATGGTAGTGCTCAACTAAAACATGAGCTGGAGAAAGTAATCCGAGTTTTACCCCTGTATTGGGCATCGGCCATGCGGAATCCTGCGCCGATAGGCAAACGTTACGCACCGCTTTTACTATCTCGGTATATAATGCATGGCGATTCATTCCTAGCCTAATCATTTTACATTGGAAGGGGTCCTCCTGCCGCCGACGAGATATTCGCTATGCAGGAAGAACGGTACGAACGCCGCATGGCGGCCGGAGATTCGCCCCAACAGCGATATGGTGAGCGTATCGGCCGAGCCCGACTGTTGGTTCCGCCCGTCAAGTATGCTCATCATACCAAGAAAAGGAGGCCATGTCTTGTTTGTGCATTTTCTTGCAGGCATCCTGAGACCCGTGCTAAATCCCATATTAAAGCGCAAGAGGCGTACGATGCTCGTGATAGTAAGACGACGCTAAGCAACTATATGAGGAACCGACAGGTGCTCATGTCTGATACGCGACGGATCTCACAGGTATGAACCACCGCAGTTAGCGCCCCATGAAGTTGCTTAGGCTACCTGTGGTGGTTCTCTTGAACCAAGCGACGCCGGTATGCCGCGTGGCGTCGTCCGCCTATTGCCCTCGCTTTGGTTAGGCGATCGCCTACACCTGTGGGTATGCCTGCCTACGAAGATACGGCATACATAAAATAAGCGCGCCGGATAACGAGGCGCGCTTCAACTTACTGCGTTCATGTGCTGCTCTTCGTTAGATACGTTGGCGGTACTACTTTTTGTACACCGGCGTACACCAATGACGGTACCGAGGTACTTCTCCCTTAACCACCTGGAAGTAGAGCTGTTGCAATTTCGCCGAGATAGGTCCGATCTTGCCGTCGCCGACCGGTCGGTGATCGACTTCCACAATGGGAGAAATTTGAGCGCCCGTACCGGTAAGGAAGGCTTCGTCACACAGATAGAGCTCTGAACGATCGATCAGCCGCTCGACGACAGGGATGCCCAAATCTTCCGCCAGCTCCATAACCGTATTGCGAGTGATGCCTTCCAGTAGGCCGGTAGTAACCGGCGGCGTGATCAGGCGACCTTGGCGTACCATAAAAAAGTTTTCCGCGCTGCCTTCGGCCACGTGGCCCGATTTAGAGAGGAAAATGGCTTCGTCATAGCCGTCATCAAGCGCTTCGGTTTTCGCCAATGCCGGGTTGATGTAAACGCCGTTGATTTTAGCCCGTGTAGGAATGGCATTATCCTCAGAGTGAAGCCAGGAAGAAACGCGACAGCGCAAACCTTTGGATATGTCGAGGTACTCGCCGAATGGTACGGCGAATACGAGGAAGTCGTCCTCCAAGCCCGTCAGCTTAACACCGATGGTTTCGCTGGATTTATAGTAGACCGGGCGAATGTAAACATCCGTACGATCGCCGCATTTGGCTAATACCTGTATCGTTATATCACAGAGTTCGTCCAGTGAGTACTTCGGAGTGATCCGCATGATTTTACATGAGTCGAGCAAGCGCTGATAATGTTCGCGCAGGCGAAAAACAAACAGTTCCTCTTCCTTCGCCGACCAATAGCCGCGGATCCCCTCAAAACAGGCTGTCCCATACAGGAAGGCGTGGGTGCTTATACCGATTTTAGCCTGCTCCATCGGCACGAACTCGCCCCGTAGAAATGCATATCTTGCCATCAAAAAGCTCCCTCCGCGTGAACCCATCACCTACCGGTGACAGTATTTACAGTGACTGAGATACTGCAGACACAGGTGTCGGCGGCCGCTCAATCGCGGTTCCCACACGTTGTACCTCCGGTCGAGGCTTGTAGGTAGTGCTGGTAATCTTCTGCCACTGCTCTCTTCCATTGTCCTCAATAACTCGCCATGTAGTAACAATATAACCCTTTGCGCCTTCTTTTTCTACCACACGCATACCTAATGGCAGTTCCGGATCGAGGATCTCTTGTTTAGGTATGGGCAGCACTTCCTCAATATTCGATACCAGGCGAGTTTTCGGCGCTGGGTGTAAGCCCAGCAGCATCACATGCATCGTATCGTCGTCCAACCAGGCGCTGATGTAGAGATACTGTTCCGTATTGTTGGTAAAGCGAAAATCGGTATAGTCGTAGACCACGGCGGCATCCAAACCTAAAGGTACATAGGTGGACGGTATGGAGTGCGGGCTGCGCGCATTAACCTGCAATCCGGCCTTCAGTACCGCATGATAGAGAGTAGTGGATACTTGACAGATTCCACCGCCGATATCCGGTACCAGCTCTCCATCAATAACGACCGGCGCCTCTTTGTATCCTAAGTGCTCTGCGCGAGGTCCGACGCGTTTGTTGAACGAAAACATCTCTCCCGGCGCCAACACCGCGCCGTCCAGCGCCTTGGCGCCAATGCGCAGGTTTTCAGTGCGGTTAAAATTGCTCGGGTCAAAGGTCGTTTCCGCGCTGGCCACCACCGTACGAATACCCAGCGCTTGCAGTTTACTATGCGTAACCTCCGGTTCGGTGAATTCTACAGGCACCGTGACGGTCCGCTCAGACTCGGTGAGTACGCCGATAACCAACTGATAAAGCCGATCTATGTCGGTGAGTAAGCCCGCCTTTTCCGGGATGGGACGCAAGTTCCCGTCGGCACTCACGGTGAAACCGGCATTTACCGGCGGTCGGTCGATTTTGGCACGGAGACGGTTGAGTAGGTCGCGCAGGTTTTCCTCGCCTTCTAACTGCAGAGGAATGTGATACCATTCCTCTTTGCGCAACAAACGCGTTAAGGCTCTGTGCAGGAGACCACCTTGGCGACCGACCTGCATCGCTTGCGTCACCATGGCGTCGATATCAGGTTCCAGCCCGATATCACTCGGATATATGAATTCGCTGCCGCCATCCCATCGCAGTCGAATCGGGTTACTGATTTGCCTGGACAGCTTGGTTTCCAATAGTTGAGCAACCTCAGCCGGCTGCATACCGCCTACCGAGATGCCTGCAATCCGTACGCTCGGTAACACATGCCCGGCAGGCGCAGCCAGCCGCACGCTCAAAGCTACTCCTAGAATGAAGAACAGGAGCGTAAAGAGGATGATCAGTTGACTGCGTTCAGGTATACGGTTAGTGATGTAACGAGACACCCGGGCAGTGGCCATTGCCTCACCTCTGTCGTGTGGCCCCAAATTATGTACTGCATACGCAGAGTCTGTTATTATTCCACACAATCAGAGCGCTGTCCTGCATAATCCGAACCGACCTCCCTCCGGCTTCTTTAATATCTGGTTAATTGTTCGAATTTCTTCGTTACATGTGCCTGCTTCATCGCTTCTTATCCGGATGAAGCCGCGCAGTTTCCGGAATGGAAGGTACCCGATGTTCATATACTGCCTATAGGCTTGTATTTATGACGCTGAGGTGGTATATGTGTGGCCTTCATTCTCCGGGAGCATGATACCTGCCCGGCACCTGAACCGTGTTCATGTGGATCATGAATCCGCACCTTTGCTTCTCTCCCGATCCCTGTACGAACACATGTTGCACATTTCAACGCCAGGTATTCCACCTGTACTCGTTTGTATCGGTACGGATCGTTCCACCGGCGACGCCTTAGGTCCGCTTATCGGCACCTCCCTGCAAAAAGCATTCAAAGATACGACTATCACCGTCTTTGGTACTCTGGATGAGCCTGTACATGCCGCAAACCTCACCGAGGTGGTGGCAGTCGTATCCGAACAAGCGAACCAGCGCCCTGTAATCGCCATTGATGCGTGCTTGGGCAAAACGGAGAACGTAGGTTATATCAGTGTGAAACCTGGTGCGCTAAAGCCGGGGACAGGCGTAAACAAGCGGCTGCCTACGGTGGGTGATATACATATTGTCGGCGTCGTCAACGTCGGTGGGTTTATGGAATACTTCGTGCTGCAGAACACAAGGCTGAGCCTGGTGATGAACATGGCAAAGACCATCAGTACGGCAGTGGAAACGTGTCTTTGCGAACTGTGGTTGTCGCAGGTAGCGGCAACCACGTATATGCAGCCCTGTCTAGATTAGAATGTCGCAGCAAAGAGAGCCGCAACAACTCTCAGACGACGCGACCCGCAAGGTCTTGATAGGGCCGCGCCGTCTCTATCGTATGCGTATGGGGGTTACGCGCCTAATTGCGGTTTTTTATAACCGGCCAATGCATGCAGATGCGGGTTGTCCATGCGCAGTGCGCCGCTGATGAGTTGATTAGCGTAATCGGGTACGCCGGTAACGTGATAACCCGGCCAGTCCGTATACTTACCGTAGGGGTCGATATGCACGGCGGCCATACCCACGCCGTTGGCGCCGAACAGGTCTATGGAAACGATATCGCCGATGTAGATGCAATCGCTTGGATCCAGTTCCAGCTTGGACAGAGCATGGTTGAAGAATCGCGGGTCGGGTTTTTCCACTCCTACCGCGCCGGAATCGAAAATAGCCTCAAAGAAGCGGTCATAACCCAAAGCAGCCAACTGCGCGGCTACCGTGCCGTCGGAGTTGGATATGACGGACATGCGGTATCCTGCCGCCTTGAGCTGCTCCAACGCCTCAGCTATGACCGGTTTGCTATAAGTCCAGAAACCGTTCGGCAAAGCGCGCCGTGCGGCTTCTTGCGCTAATTGTGCGGCTAAAGCGGGTTCGATACCTGACTGAATGAAGAACCTGGACTCCAGTGAAGGCGCCCCTGTGGTGTCGGTTTCCAAGTACAATTCGAGATCGAGTTGATGGATGACTGTGTAGAAGTCCGCCATGAACCGCTCTGCAGTCGTCTTAACCCCATGCTCCGCGCACAATGGTACGGCAATCTCCGGATTAGGGTATACCAAGGTGCCGCCGGCATCAAACAACAGGTATGGTTTGGTCATAATAATCCCTCTTTCTTACATACACATGCAGTCTACACTAGAGAACCGCCCGCCACAAGCAACAGCTTTTAACTCCCTGGGCATCTCGCAACTAGCGGTATGGGGCGGGAATTGTATACGTGCCGAACATTGCCTAAACCGAGCTCGTATGGGCGTAGGTTGAACCGATGTGTTTTTTCTCATATGGATATTTGCCATGAATGGAGCATATACGCCTACTTTTGAACGCAGAAAGGCAGATCCCTGTATTCTCAACGCGCGATGTTCCACGTGGAACAACTGTATATCTACTATAAAAAGCTGCCGGCTATGCGTTTAGGAAACCATAGCATCTGAGACAGAGGTATTCACTTGGTCATATCCTCGATGTTCAACGTGGAACACTCAGACGCCTAACCGATATCTGTCTGTTAAAGAGCAACGTTCCCTATAGAATGTGGATGTCTGATGGTATCTTGGCCCCCGTAGCCTATAATCAGCTCGCGCATGCGCCCCTGAAGGGCACGCGACTCTGAGGTATGTTCCACGTGGAACATTCGACGCACTTCACCTATGAGCAGCTATGAAAATGACGGATACTCAAAGCGCCTTTTCCACCGCTTCTATTAACTCCACTATTCCTGCAACATCCGCATGACCTGCAAACTCAGTCTCTTGGCTTTCTCCAGCTTCTTTCCTACTATGTCTCGGGGACCCACAGACAGTCCTTTAGTCCCCATATTTCCAAGCAATGAGCGTAGTTGTCTGCCGTATTTAGTTACAAGCAGCCAAAGACTACCTATCTCATCCTGTTCGC
>DUQB01000158.1 GCA_012838035.1 Bacillota bacterium
AGATCCATCGTTGTTAATGGCTCTCTTTGAGACCTTAATGCGTACACTTTTTAAGAAAACCGTTCGTCCTTCCGCCGTTTGGGACATTTGTCAACCTAGCGATGGGGTTAGTTTCCGAGAACCCTCTAAACGTATACGAGTAGCGCCGACATGATGCGCGTCGGCGCAGGCAGCATGTTCCGGTACAAGTGACGCTGAACTCTTTCGCTGTTTGCAGCGCATTCCCTCTACTCCGTCAGCATCTTTACGAACAGCTCAGCGAGCTCCGGGTCAAACTGTTTTCCGCTTCCCTTCCTGATTTCTCCCAGCGCGATGCGCTTTCGCTCAGCTAAAGGCAGGTTACCGCGGTTCAACACCCGCTCGTAGGTTTCGGCAATAGAGATAATGCGTGCCATTAGCGGTATCTGCGTACCCTTCAGTCTCCGCGGATACCCGGTGCCGTCCCAATGCTCGTGGTGCCCATAGACGGGTTCGGCCAAATCGAGCGTATCGTCGAAGAGATTGAGAATCCGGTAACCGGTAGCCGCATGCTGCTGCATTATCCGGTACTCTTCCTCATTCAGCGATTCTTTATGGAGAATGTGTTCATCCAGCGTGATCTTGCCGATATCGTGCAAAAAGCCGGCCCGCTGCAACTGGTCTATCTCCGGTTCGGACAGGTTCAGCGCCGCGCCCATCTCACCACATAAGCGGCTCACCGTGATGGAGTGTTCTTTTTCCCTTTCACTGCGCATATGCAGCGATTCAATGATGGCATTGGCTACATTCGTCGACAGCCGGGTGAGCGTTTTATCCTTGTACATCGCGCTTTCGGCGTTGGCCATCACCTCGGTCAGGGGCTGATCCGGATGCGTTTTAGTGTCAAAACCGAGCGAAACGCCACAGTCGATCATTTCGATACTGGCGACGGCGAACCGCTCGCGCAGTTGCAGGAGCATCTGCCGGGCTGTGGCCGCATCGGTATTGGGGAGCAGCATGACGAATTCGTCGCCGCCGATGCGGGCTAATACATCGCGCCCGCGGCACGACTGTTGCAGTATCTTAGCCGTCTGCTTGATCAATTCATCGCCGGCATCGTGACCGAAGATGTCGTTGGTCAGCTTCAGGCCGTTCAGATCCACAAAGATGATGGATAGAGGCAGATTATCCGGAACATCGAGTGCTTTGCGTTCTTCGTCGAAGCGTCTTCTGTTATACAACCCGGTTAAGGAATCATGATAGCTCAGATACCTAATTCTCTCTTCTCGCTGTTTGCGCTCGGTGATATCCACAAAGGTCACCACGCCGCCGACCACTTGACCTGCTCTTACCTGCGGGTAGGAGCGGTATTCCACGGCGAACCACGAACCGTCGGCGCGCCAAAAGACCTCGTCGTCGGCCGCAATGCCTTTGTTTTCCCAGATGGACTTATAGATCTTACATTCTTGATCAGAGATGGGCGTACCGTCGGCGCGACTGTGATGAATCATGTTGTGCATGGTATGCCCGAGCAACTCGTCTTCGCTCTCGTATCCCAGCAACTGGATGCAACTAGTGTTGCAGAATGTGCAGTTTCCCTGCATGTCGATACCGTAGATCGCTTCAGCGGTGGAATCCAGTAAAAGCCGCAATTGCTCCGACTTTTCCTCCAGGGCTTTATTCACTAAAGTCAATTTGTCGGTACGTTCTCGTACTCTGGACTCCAAGTTGTTAATGAGATCCTGCATTTTATCCGCCACTTTATTGAGGCTCTGGGAAACGGAGCCGATCTCGTCGTTTCTCACTACGGGAGCCCGTGACGACAAATCGCCGGAGGCCAAGGCCGCCGCCGCTTGCAACAAACCGTTTATCGGCTGCGCAAGTCGCTCGGCTATGAGATGAAACATCAAGGTAAACAGCCCTATGGCTAGGATAGCGAGAAGCGCCGCCCACTTCATACTGGAAATCACATCGGACATCAGCACCTGGGCAGGAATGGCCGACAACACAAGCCAATCCAAGCCTTCTGCATGTAACTCTCTTACATTGAAAAAGAGAGCATCGTCTTCGCCCTCTATTTTAAACGCAGATGCGTTGTTCGCCTGATAATGCTCCAATGCTTTGATGAGATCCGGGTTCAGGGTATCGGTAATGCTGTTACGTTTTATCGTGCCGTCGGATTGAACAGTGAAGTTTTCTAAATCTAACGTGTTGGCAATGAGGAAGTGCGTGTCTTTTTCCACAATTACGGCTAACCCGTCGTACTTACGCACGGCATCACGCAGGTGGGTGTTGATATTGTTGAGCAACATATGCGTTCCCACTACGCCCTGTAATCGGCCGGTGCGGTCATAGACCGGTTGCGCTGCCGATACCGTCAGATCGTTCATGACAAAGTGGGCGTAAACCGGGGAAAAAGTTGGTCTTTGTCGCTCGGCGGCTATCTGGTACCAAGCTCTGCTGCGCGGATCAAAAGGTCCGGCGTCGACGACAACCTCGCCTGCAGTCAGATCCTCGTTGACGGAGTAGTACCAAGAATGACCTTGCGTACTCGCATTGTTTCGGTAGATTTCAATCTCATCGTCCTGGTTTTTGCGAGCGCCGTAATACTCACCGTTGGCCGTACCGAAGCTGAAACTGTAAACATCATGCTCATAGGTCGCCATTATGCTGACGAAAAAACGATCTCGCTGCGGTACATTCGATAGATCAAGCACGTCGTTCTCTATAACCATCTTCGTCAGCTTACTAAAATGGTCGGGTGCATATAAAAACGCCGCTATGTCTTGGTAAATGCGCTCGTTAATGTCGTTGGCGAGATTCTGCATGGTATGTTCCGTTGAGCCGTACCATCTGCTGAAGAGCAATAATGTGACGCCGCCGATCGAGATGAGCATGGTGATCATAAACACCCGTATGAGGGTGGACCTAATGGAGGTACGCCTAGTATGAGCTTCCATTTACAGCGACACTTCCTTCTAATGACGGCAATTGGTTTGAGTATTTTCAGGCGATGGTCCGCACCTCCGGACCAGCTGTATCCATCAGCGTCATGCGGCTTCTTATCGGTTTGCGAGTGGTTACCGTTGCGGCGTCCGTTGGACGCTATATGGGACTTTGTTCTTAGGCCTGTTTATGGTGCTAGGACCAAAGGCCTGCAAAACGCCCGTAGAAACCCGGCCGGCGAGGAGGGTGGCGTTTGCAGCCATAGCTACGGCCGGATGCTAAAGCGGCTATTGAGAAAACTTAAAGCCTGATCGGCGTTCAGCGGCGTGCTTAGCAAATAACCCTGCATTTTATCGCAGCAATATCTACTTAAGTACTCGAGCTGCTCTTCCCGCTCAACGCCTTCGGCGACCACATCATGTCCTAATTTATGGCCTATTTCTATGATATCACTGGTAATGGCTTTGTCGCTGCGCAACCACAACAGTTTTTCAATGAAATAGCGGTCGATTTTTAGAATATCCGCATTCAGTTCGCTTTGGCGTGCCAAAGACGAGTATCCGGTGCCGAAATCGTCTATGCTGATTCTGATGCCGTGGGATTGCAGTTCCTTTACGATCTTATTGATCTCTTGATAGTTCGAGGCAAACACGGTTTCGGTAATCTCCAACTCAATGTTTTTCGGATTCGCCTGCGTTTCCGCGATAATCTGTAACAGCGTTTCGACGAAATCGTGTTTTAGTAACTGATAAGCAGAAAGGTTGAATGCTACGCTGATATTATCGTACCCGTGCTGCTTGAGCGTATTTAGAAACTGAAAAGCTTGTCGAGCCAGTTGGTAACCTAGCGGGACGATAAGTTTGGTTTTCTCTGCAATGGGAATGAACTCCGCTGGTGAAACCAGCCCGTGATGATCGCTGTTTAGTCTGGCCAACGCTTCAAAACTGCAGATCTCATTCGTTCTGATATCCAGAATAGGTTGATAATGCAAGAACAGACGCTCCGGTTTTTCACCGGCGGCGATCTCCGTCAGTTCCCGACTGATGGTCTCCTCGCGGAGGATTTGCTCCTCAAGCACCTTGTTGAAGAAACAGATGCCGATATCCGTCTCATAAATGTTGATAGCTTTCTCCGACGTGATCAGCAGGTCCTTCAATAATTCTTCCACGTTCGGCGGGCATGTCGCATCGATTTCCAGCACGGCGATGCCGCCGTCGATTCTTTCGCCGCTCAGGATGCCGCCTATGCTTTGCGCCATGGCATGGCATAGCGTCGCCAGGTCGTCCTTGCCTGCGTAATCGGTAACATAGAAGATAAAGCGAAACTCGTGGATGCAGAACAATAGGCGTGTGTCGTTGCAATACCGCTCCAACGCACATGCAATCTGTTTAAAAAGCTCCTGACTGTAGTGATAACCATAGCGCAGGCTCAGTAGGTGCATGGTACCCAAGTTGACGCCTATCAGCGCGCGCTTGCGGGGTGTCGGTCCCTGGGCGTCCTGTTCTAAGATCTCAAGAAGACTTCTCCGGTTTAACAGACCGGTGACCATATCGTGGGAGCTGTTGTATAACAACTGGTCTTCTATACTTTTGCGGTCGGAGATGTCCAGAATAAGCCCTTCCAGCGCTTCCAGTTCGCCATCGGCATTAAAGATGCCTTCTCCCATCTCCAACACCCACTTGCGCTCACCGGTCGCCGTGATAATCTCGTATTCATACTTAAAAGAGTCCTTGTTAGCCAAAACCCGTGTCCACTCTTCCCGCAGTAGAGGACGATACTCCGGCGAGATGACGGACTCGTAGTCGATCTCCCGATTATACAGAAGCTGTTCGGGCTGGTATCCGGTTAGTTTGAAGCAGCCTGCGGAAACATACTCCATGGTCCAGCGCGCATCATTTTTGCAGCGATAGGCCATGCCGGGCAGATGGGAAAGCAGCACGGCTTTGCTGCGTTCACTCTCGATGAGGGCGCTCTGCGTCAACTTGCGCTGTGTAATGTCTTGGATTACGCAGATGTGTTTGAACCGGGACGATGCGGATGACGACAGCGGCGCCGCCACCATGGACACCCACACGTATGTACCATCCGGCTTAATAAAGCGTTTCTCCAGGCTATAGCTAGGAATCTTGCCTTCTCTAAGCAACTGAAACTTGGCAAGTTCTTCCTGCAAATCGTCGGGATGCGTAATTTGCGCCCAGCCTAACCGAGCGAGTTCGGCCTGCGATCTGCCGACGATCTGTTCGAACATCGCGTTAACGACCATATCTCTATTTTCGTCGGGGCTACGGGGTTCACTGTCGAAGGAGATCGCTATGCCGATCGGCGCCTGACCGAAGATGGTTTCGTATGTAATGCCGTGGATAAGGAATTCGTACTCTTTTTGCCGCAGCATGCGGAGTAATTCGAGTTGGGTATTGATCCGTACCCCCATAGTGTCGAGACGTAACGGTTTGCGTAGGTAGTCGATGGCGCCCTTACGTAACGCCGCAACTTCAGCCTCCGGATCACCACCGTCGGTGATGATCATAGTGGGTATACATCTGTAACGTTTATCGGTACGCAGAATGTCCAGCACCTGCAAACCGTTGATATGCGGGAGGTTCAGGTCCAAAATGACCAGGGCGAGGCCTTCATGCAATTCCACCAGGCGCAACGTTTCCAGGTGGTCGCCGGCGGTGAGAATTTCGTGGTTGGGCAAGGCCTTCCTAATCAGCTCTATATCCGATACCACGTTGCTCGCGAGCAGTATTTTTGCTGCCATATGGATCCACACTCTCCAATACCGCTGGAAGTGGAGCGTGCTCGATTAACGTTGACATCGCGGCCACAACGGGAAAGGTGGTTACCCGCATGATCCTCCTTGCCGGAGCAACCTATCCCGGAATCTGTCGGCAAATATGCAGGCCTCATCATACTAAATGCTACCGAGCATCGCTCTCCTATTCTTAGACACCTGAGCAGTTCACCAGTATTTCTCGTAGTTTATCAACAACCAACCATGCAAAACGAGTTAAATCTAAAGTAGGTGATAGAGGAAATGTGGGTCAGACAAAGCGCAGCACTGCGATACATATTAGGTATTGGCTTCAACTTATTTCGGTTTGATCCTGCAGGTACTTGCATTTTTTTGTCGGACTGCGACGAACCTGTGTGGGAATAGCGACTAAAAGCGCAGGTAGGCGTGTTTGTGCGCAGAGGCGCAAAGTCCTGGGCGTTGTCTGTGGGACGTATGGGCTGGTGGGGGATGTAAATGCGCCGGGTTTTCCCGGCAGGCAACTTGATGAGGACGGCCCATGTCGGTGGGACTGCCGAGATGCAAGATATTCTCTTGCTCAGGCCGATACCCGGCCGGTAGGGCTGCGAGCGGTGGAATGCTATCGCCCAATGCAGTTGTTGTGCTTTAGGTTTTTCTACTTTAGTAAAAAGGTTACGGAAGCAAAACAGCGAAAAGAATTGACAAGCGCCAATATGGTGATATAGCAGCCAGTATGCCTGTTAATTCAACACTCTACTCCGCAGGTGCTGAGCGAAACAGGCTACTTTCCGGCCGTGCCGGAGCCTTCGCCGCCGGCAGGACAAAGACGGTGCGCAGGTGATGTTGATAGCCGGAGGTAGCCGTGACAGGCCTGGTCGAGTATTGAGTTCACAGCGACACGCCTGTGAGTTGCGACTACGTCCGGCGCCTGGTATACGTCAAAATCAGGTGGAGCTGCCATAGCCATAAGCTGATCCGATGAATATGCCGGAAACGCCGGCTGACTTAGGCTACGTGGGTCGTCCATCACACTGGAATAATTAGATACAGGGAGGATCCAATAATGACAAACTTCAACGGCTTCGGTATGGGACTCGGCAGGCTTTCTCTTCTTTCCTGCGCTGAGACGCGCTCCATCAGCGCGGAGAACCCCACCGGCGAAAAGGGAAAAGGCGCCATGGCCACTACAGGTACCGGCGAACACTGCGCCCGCGAGCTGGGCGTCGGTTGGAAGGTATCGCCCAGTATCCGCTTAGAACCGGGCAAAGTGACTGTTCTGGCGGAGATTTCGGGACCGGGAGTAATTCAGCACATTTGGATGACCTGTGGAGCCGCAGCCTGGCGGTCGCTGGTTCTCCGCTTCTATTGGGATGATGAAGAGCAGCCTTCTATTGCGGTACCCTACGGGGATTTCTTCTGCAACGGCTGGTGTTCACTGGCACCGGTCAGTTCGTTGCCCATTGCGGCAAACCCGAACGGCGGCTTTAACTCCTATTGGGAAATGCCCTTTCGAAAGGCGGCCCGCATCACCATCGAAAACCTCAGCGCAGAGCCCGTCACGCTGTACTATCAGATCACGTATGCCCTTACGGCGGTTCCCGATAGCGCCGCTTATTTCCACGCCGAATGGCGTCGGAATAACCCCTTGCCGTACAAGGATGTCCACACCTTGGTGAGCAAGGCCGTGGGCCAAGGTCACTACGTGGGCACATACATGGCTTGGGGCGTCAACAACAATAACTGGTGGGGAGAGGGCGAAATCAAGTTTTATATCGATGGCGATCAGGAGTATCCCACCATCTGCGGTACCGGTACGGAAGATTATTTCGGCGGGGCTTGGAACTTTGAGTATCCCAAAGGGGAGTATGGACAATACTCTACGCCGTTCTTGGGATTGTGCCAGGTTATTAAACCGGACGGACTCTATCGCAGTCAACAACGCTTCGGCATGTACCGGTGGCACATTATGGATCCCATCCGCTTCACAAAGGATCTACACGTAACCATCCAAGCCTTAGGGTGGCGTTCGGGCAGACGCTATCTACCCTTGCAGGACGACATCGCGTCGACGGCATTCTGGTATCAGACGGAACCCCATCATCATGTACAGGAGACGTTATACAGCGACCACCTGGAAGTGATATGACGCGCTGAGCTGATTTGCACCGTCATAGATAAAAAGGTGACGCTGTGCCGATATCAGCACAGCGTCGCCATAAGTAGAACCAGCGCAACCAGATTTGAACCCTATTTAGAAGGTGAACTTTACACCGGCAAAGATGCTGCTGGTTGCCATGGTAGGATTATCGTCGACTTCCGTGTCCCATTTAATGGTAGAGGTGAAGCTCTGATAACCGGCCTCTAAAGCGAGCATGGGGATTACCTGGTAGGAACCGCTTACCTCAAAACCGAAGCCGTAACCGGAGGCTTCGTCTTCGTCACCAGGATTGGTGTACAATACTTTCGCTTTTGGGACATAGAACAACTGGGCGCCGATTTGAGCCTTATCCACGATGGGTACGGAACCGAAGGCCGCCAATGCGAATCCGGTTAGTCTGATGCTCTCGGGGTCCGGCTCATCCGGATAGTTGTAGTCCCAATACCCGTATTGGGAGACAAAACCGCCACCGAATGAAACGGTTATGTTCGGCAGCGTGTAACCTGCAAAAACCTTCAGCAAGCTGCTTGAGTTATAGGTATCCTCAACATCTTCGTCCATCTCTACGCCCCCCACTTCGAAGTAATAGGTGAGGTTTTCAGCGCTGAAGCTACTGTACGATCCGGCTATGGCAATTGGAATGTTCCCGATTTGAAAAGTGCCTGCCGCATTTGCATAGAATCCAAGATTCGAAGACTTCTCGTAGTCTCCGGCACTATACGTGTAAACCAAACCGCCCTTAGTTACGCCGCCGCCGATGCTGATGCTTTGAGCTGCAAAACATGAGGAACCGACCGCGAACACCAAGGCTAAAACGATCCAGAACTTTTTCATCGAAAGGCCTCCTATTTCCAGGTTTTATGTTGCATGTGGAAGAATTAGCCAAGCATAGCGGTCCTCCTGCCGGCTCGTGTAAACAATGTGTGTACTTTTATAAGTGCTTACAGATACGTAAGAGAGCTACGATAAAATTCGTTTGAGCCTGAGCTTTTTTCAATTGACAAATTTATTACAGCCGGTTTGACGTATTGGGGGAACGACAATACCAAGCCTTCCGGATAACGCAGGCTGCGCCAGGCGATCAGGCGCTATGCCTCCGGAGTACCTCCTTTCCTGTCTTTTCCAGTCGATGAACCGGATGAGCAGCCCCAAATAAGCTAAACTTGAAGCGCATCGGGTTTAACAGCGTTAAAGCAAAACAGGTTGGGTAAAGGGTTTTGAGGATCGGCTGTCCGTAGTGAGACTGTGGTCTAAGCAAGGTGCTCGGTCGGTTGTTGCTCCGATGTTCAAGAAAAAGGTTACTTATACTATCTAAACAAGCAGGACCCTCCGGATGGGCGTCGAAGCAGGGAAGTTGCGCCGTGTCGGCGGCGCG
>DUQB01000159.1 GCA_012838035.1 Bacillota bacterium
ACCATTTTATACTTTGCCAAACGTTCCGTACTCCCTTGTGGCGCCTATGGAGGCTATATGAGAATCAGTTACTCGACACGACATACCAATCCGCCGTCATTTATACGCAGCGAAAAAGCACGCACCACATTTCCCAAGGCTTACCCAAATGCTTAACCTGCTTGTGTATAGAGGGAGACGAGCGCCGCCCCGATGGCCTGTGACAGGTCCCCCAACGTGGCCGGGACAATTTGTATACTGTCTCGTTGCGCCTGCCAGAGGAGTGGAGCCGCAGTATCCCTGATAATACGCATATATCGGGAGCGGAACTCCTCGGTGGTAGCCCCCGGATCCATCAAACCTCCGCCGATGACGACATACTGCGGGTCGAGCGCCATAGCCAGGTTCACGATATGTAAACCCATCGCTTTAGCCTGCAAGTCGAACAGCTCTTGAGCAAGCGCATCACCTTTTTGCGCTAGACCGCGCAGCGTCAAGGCGCGTTCTTTTGGCGCCATCTGAGATTGGGCGAGCTCGTGGTCCGGGTAATCCGCCAGTTTGTCCGCCAGTAAGTAGGGTAACCCGGATAACGATGTATACACCTCAAAACATCCCCAGGTGCGCCCACAACCGCATGGATAAGGATTAACGTTCAACAAATGCAGAGGTGCGGGCATATGCCCCACTTCCATACCGGCCAGATGATCGCCGTCGAGCGGCAGGCCATTGCTGTCGATATAGGCTCCGCCCAGCCCTGAGCCCGGTGCCAACATGACGACGCTGCCCTTACCGGCACCTCGTACCCGTTGCGCTTCCGCCACGCCGCCGAAGTTGCCGTCATTACCCACGACCAGCGGAACAGTACGTCCCGTGCGCTTTCGTAGAGCCTCATCATATGCTTTGTGCACATCAAATCCGGCAAAGCTTTCCGGCAAATTCGCCGAACGATCAAGAACACCATAACTGCGGTAGGGACCTGGAATAGCCAAGCCTACGCCCTGCACCTGATCCCAACTGAGACCGTTGGTTTGCAAAAAGCCGTCCGCAGCGGCAATCCAACTCTCAACCACGGCGTGGGGTCCCAAGTGTGAATTGGTAGGTCGCTGAATAAGTTGTGTGGAAATAGCGGTGCCATCTTCCCACACTCCGCCCACTTTGGACGTTGTTGCGCCACAATCGGTACCAATATAGATGGCCTTATGCATGATTATCCCTCCTCCTACTCTCCAGCAATGTCAGACAGTACAGCCATTACTCATGATACCATGACAACCGACCGACGACGCAAGAAAAACAAGCGCCGAATCCCTAAGCCTGATCTGATTGCTCCGCCGACTCCACCCAGCTTAAGAAGTCTAAGATGCTGGCGCCGGTATGATAACCCGGATCTGCGTCTGCCGTAGATAATAAATCATCTATTGGTTCACCTGCGGCGGAGCGAACCCGGTAGGCCATAAGGAACAGATCTTTGCGGACATAGTGTTGAACGAAGGCATTATGCGCCGCGCTTAGAATGCGGAGGATCTCTTCCTTGAGCTCCGATGCGGCCGCGACTTGGGCGGCAAAGGCAGCCGCACGAATCGTTTCGGGCAGGCTCCACCATGGCATGCGCGCGATCTGCGGTTTTCTGGTGTTCAAGTCGATAAACTCATGTAAGCCGCCCATCTCGTGATCAAAGCCGTTGTGGAAATTGCGAACGAGGATTTGAGGCAATATGTCCTCCAGATCCTTGATGCGCCGCTGCTGAACAGGGGTACAAGCCCCGCTCCGTTTGGCCGCATGGGTAAAGCGCAGACCTAAGCCTGTACACTCAATACAGTGGCCCGGGTTGGACAATATTACGCCGTTCTCCTCGTAGGGTAACCCTTCTGCCGTGGCTACTTCCCAAAAATCGGCAGGAAGTAGAAACGGTGCCTTGTTATTGAGATTAACATGGGTGGAGATGACGTGCTCCAACAACTGCAGACCTTTTTCAATCCAGTCCGGTGCGCCGCTGCTGCTCACAATGAGCGCCGCCGTGCCCAGTTGAATCATGTAGGGACCTTGCTGTTGCTGTCCTGTAGGCGGTGGCTGCGGACCGCTCTCCGGATCAACGGCCCGTTCCATTACGGCAAAACGGTTCTCCAGGATGGCTCGGTTGACCGCCTCACAGTACTCCAATGCCTCGGCTTCCACGTCTTGCCGTTGCAGGTATCTAGCGGCCGCATACATGCCTTTGGCACAGAAGAGATCGCTATATGCATAGATTTGGTCCGACCACCGAATTGGTATCGCGGTACCGGTAGTATCTATGGTGAACGGCTTGCCGTCCGGATGCATTAGAAAGAATATATGGCCGTTATTCTTATCCCTTATGCGACGTAGCGCAGCCAGTACATGAGTAATGACGCTTTCCAAACGAGGGAGCAAGTCCGAGCCTTGCGCCAAATGCGGATGCGTCCGCAACCATTGACAGTGTGCTACCACCGCTTCCAAGCCTCGGCCTTGTATCCAGCCATAAACGCTTTGCGGACCGCCGTAGATGTCGGTGACGGCAAAATCCTTGCCCGTAAGTACATCGATCTTCATATCGATATAAGGATATTCGGGGTGACGTTCATATCGATCAGCCAATACGGACATGATGGAAAACAGCATGGCTTCGTAGTCGTGGAAAACTGCATCCAAATCAGCCATGCCGGGTCGCTCCGGCAGCAGCTGACCTTGATACGCGAAACGTGCGTCGAAGAGGGACATTGCTCATCTCACTCCCAGTGATTTGATGGTGATGATCAGTTGGTGCCAATTACACGGTTATGGTGCTACATTCATGTTCGCAATCGAAAGGCATCCCACCTGCTTGATGTTTAGCGGATTGACTTAAAAACAAAACGCTCATCTGAACATGCATCAGAAGAGCGTAGCTGGTCGGGCGGGTATGATGCGAGCTTGCCGGACGCCCGGTATGGTCGATCTATGGACGGTAGGACAAAAACCCGCATAGCCTTTAGCCATGCGGGTTTTGTGGTCGGGCTGACAAGATTCGAACTTGCGACCTCTTGACCCCCAGTCAAGCGCGCTAAACCAAACTGCGCCACAGCCCGAAATATGTTGCTGATAGATTTGATTGCTACCAGCAAACATTAGGATACCACAATCGCAAGTAAAGCACAAGAGCACGCACGGATTTTAAGTGCTAAAATCTACAGCCTGGTGGACGGCCGGCTATGCCCTCTATGCTTCCATCGACTTTACCGCATCGAGTTGGAACTTTCTGTGTAAGGCTTGTGCCGCACGCTTAATGTGCTCTTCGGCGATCAAGCAAGACACCTTGATCTCAGAGGTGCTGATCACCTGGATATTGATGTCTTCTTCCGCAAGCGCTTCGAACATACGTGCCGCAACCCCCGGATTGCTCACCATTCCCGCACCGACAATCGAGATCTTAGCTACGGTGTCGTCGATCAATACATCACCGGCTCCCAGATCCTGCGCAACAGCCTCAGCTATTTCCCTGACTCTGACCACGTCGTCGCGACTGGTCGAGAAAACCATATCGGTTACGTTCAGCTCCTTATTGGTCTGGACGATCATATCGACGTTGATTCCCTCTACTGCCAGGCGAGAGAATATGTTGTAGGCCACGCCGGGGCGGTCGGGAACACTGAGAATAGCAACCTTTGCGACGTTTGTATCGTGAGCCACACCTACTACCAGCATGTCTTTTTCCACTTGGCGTTCCTCCTGTACAAGGGTGCCCGGATGATAATTATAGCTATTGCGCACACAGAGACGTACTTGGTTCATCGCGGCAAATTCCACTGCGCGAGGCTGTAACACCAAAGCTCCCAAGCTGGCCATCTCCAGCATCTCCCCATAGGAGATGTCGGTGAGCTTGCGCGCGGTGGATACAATACGCGGATCCGCCGTGTAGACTCCGTCTACGTCAGTATAAATTTCGCAGACTTCCGCCTGGATTGCCGCAGCCAGTGCGACAGCCGTCGTATCAGAACCGCCTCGTCCTAAGGTGGTGATGTCATTCCGGCTGTTGACACCTTGAAAACCGGCCACGATGACGATCCGTCCCGCATTAAGCTCTTCTTGGAGTCGCTTGGTGTCCACATGCTTTATGCGAGCCTTCGTGTGTACGTCATCAGTAAGGATGCCGACCTGCTGTCCCGTCAGCGAGATGACCGGAGCGCCCAGCGCTTCGATGGCCATCGCCAAAAGGGCGATGGAGACCTGCTCTCCCGTTGAAAGCAGCATATCCATCTCTCGGCGCGCAGGTTTGCTGTTCACCTGCTTTGCTTTAGCAATGAGCTCGTCCGTGGTGTCACCCATGGCTGAAACCACCGTGATGACGCTCCACCCATCCTTGTATGCCTTTACAACACGTTCGGCAACTGCTTTTATCCGCTCGGCGTCTTTGACCGAACTACCGCCATACTTCTGCACTAGAACGCGCATATGTCTCCCCCATCGAAGCTGTTCAAAGTGTGTACTACTAATGCTCGCGTGCCATCGTCACTACGGAAGCACCTTTGTTGCAAGGCATCGTCACAAGGTACCGCGCCGATACGCCTGCCGCCGCAAAAGCCGCCGTCATCGCCTCACCAATGGAATCGGCATCTGCGGCATCTGTGGTCAATGCCATAACCGTAGGGCCGGCTCCCGCCAAGGCTGCACCTAATGCGCCTGCATCTACTGCTGCAAGGCATACCTCTTGCAAGCCGGGAATCAGGTGCGATCTATACGGTTGATGTAATTTATCTTGCATGGCTTGGGCCAACATCTGCAACTGCCCCGTACACAGCGCAGCCACCAGTAGACTGACGCGACTCACGTTGTGAGCAGCATCAGCAAGAGGTACATGACTAGGCAGCACCTGTCGCGCCAGCGCGGTATTTACCGTAAAAGCAGGTACGGTGAGTACAACGTAACACGGATCAGGTAATGGTATACTGATGTAGGTTACCTGATTCGTATCAAACACGCAGGTGACAAGGCCGCCCACCAAGGCAGGCACCACGTTGTCGGGATGACCTTCAATGACGGTCGCCGCGTGCAGCAACTGTTGGGCGCTTAAAGGTTCTCCCGCCACCGCATTCGCCGCCAGCACGCCGGCTGCCACAGCAGTCGCACTGTTGCCTAAGCCCCCGGCAAAAGGCACTTGATTATGCTGCCTGAGGTGGAATCCCGGCGGCGCCTCGCGCCCCAAGCGCCTTAAGGTCGCAGTATATGCGCGATAGACCAAATGTTGATCATTTTTTGGCAACAGGTCTGCGCCTTCACCCGAGATCTTGATACTGACACCCGGTTGATCGCTGATGGTAAAACTGTAACGATTATACAGCGCGACAGCCATGCCTAAGGCATCGAAACCGGGGCCGAAGTTGGCTACGCTCGCCGGTACTTCCAGTGCAATATTCATAGGATTTTCGCCGCCTCAACGTGTCTCTACAACTCTGCCAGAACGGCTTTCTCAACTGCCGCCATGGTTGCATCCAGAATCACGGGTTCCGCAGACTCGGCAATAGCTCTATCCGGATCTTTCAAACCATGACCTGTAAGTACGCAGACTACCGTAGGTCGGCCTGTAAAAAAACCGCGGCGACTCAGCTGAATTACGCCGGCAACCGAAGCTGCCGAAGCCGGTTCGCAAAAGACGCCTTCATAGCGAGCCAACAGTTTGTAGGCTTCCACAATCTGATCGTCAGTGATCGCCTCTATCAGCCCACCTGATTCGTCCCGTGCCGCAACCGCTTTTTCCCAACTGGCCGGATTGCCGATTTTGATCGCGGTAGCCAAGGTCTGCGGATCCTCAATGGGATGTCCTGCAACGATGGGCGCTGCCCCGGCCGCTTGAAACCCGATCATCTTAGGTGTACGCGTGCTTTTTCCTGCTGCCCGGTACTCTTTGAATCCCTGCCAATAAGCCGTAATATTACCGGCGTTGCCGACGGGAATGGCCAGGTAATCCGGCGCTTCACCCAACGTGTCCACAATCTCGAAAGCAGCCGTTTTCTGCCCCTCTATACGAAACGGGTTGATGGAGTTCACTAAAGTGATGGGATACTCATCGGTCAATTTGCGTACCAATTGCAGCGCAGCATCAAAGTTGCCTCTAATAGCCAGCACTTTGCTGCCATGCATGACGGCTTGGCTCAGTTTCCCCATTGCGATGGAACCTTCAGGAATGAGAACAATGGCGGATATTCCGGCACGAGCGGCATAAGCAGCTGCAGACGCCGACGTGTTGCCTGTAGAGGCGCACATGATCGCCTTAGATCCTTGCTCTACCGCCTTGGATACGGCCATAGTCATGCCGCGGTCCTTAAACGAACCTGTCGGGTTTAATCCTTCATACTTAAAATAGAGCCGGCCTGGAAAGTCGATCGCCTTGGCCAAGTTCACAGCTGGAACCAAAGGCGTGTTTCCTTCCTGCAGTGTGACCACCGGTGTTTTTTCGCTTACGGGCAAATATTGTCGGTACTCCTCAATGAGGCCTCGCCATGCCATTATGCTTCACCTTCAACTCGAATGACGTTATAAATCTCTCGCACCACAGGCAGGTCCTTAATGCGGTCAAGAGCGGCTTGTAGGTCGCGCTCGATCACTTGGTGAGTAACAAACGCTAAGGTGACCGGATCTTGCTTCTGACCTTTTTGGATCATAGACTCTATACTTACGTTCGATTCGCCGAAGACTGCCGCAATTGTCGCTAATACGCCCGGGCGATCAACTACACGGAGATTGATGTAATACCGGGAGGATGTTTCCGTAATGGATTTCAATTTGCTTGGCTCGCGATGACCGTTCCGAGGAGCACTTACGCCGCGGCGAATATTGTGGGCGGCGTCTATACAATCCGCCACTACCGCGCTGCCGGTGGGGAGGGAGCCTGCGCCTCGCCCGTAAAACATCAGGTCGCCTACGGCATCGCCTTGTACAAACACAGCGTTAAAAACATCATTTACGCTCGCCAGGGGATGTTTAGCCGGAATCATGGTTGGATGCACGCGAGCCTCAATAGCATCACCATCGGATTTGGCGATAGCCAACAGCTTAACCACAAAGCCCAGTTGCTCGGCATACGCCAAATCCTCGGGAGTGATCTTGGTGATCCCCTCACGATACACTTGGTTCACGTCGATATCGGCCTCGAATGCGATTGAAGCCAAAATGGCCAGCTTATAGGCAGCATCGTCGCCTTCCACATCCGACGTAGGATCCGGTTCCGCATAGCCCAACCGCTGCGCATCAGCCAGGACATCCGCAAACGACAAACTTTCGTTAGCCATGCGGGTCAACATATAGTTGGTCGTCCCATTGATGATACCCATAAGGGTTTGCGTCTTGTTTGCCGCCAACGACTCCTTAAAGGCCTTAATGATGGGAATACCGCCTGCCACTGCCGCTTCGAAGTATAAGCCGCCCCGGCCTTCAGCCAAGGCCGCATACAACTCGTTGGCGTGTTTGGCCAAGACTTCCTTATTGGCTGTAACAACATGCTTACCGGCTTTCAGCGCCGCGATGATATAACTGCGGGCCGGTTCCGTGGTGCCGCCGCTGCATCCAATCGTTTCGACAATGATGGGAATCTCCGGGTCGTTTATCAACGACCAGGCGTCGGTTGTCAACAAAGACCGCGGTACGACAACCTGCCGCGGTTTGTCGATTGAGCGCACCAATACCCCCGCTACCTCCAAGCTACCGGCGGCCCGCCGTGCAATTTGCTCGCTGTTGCGTTGGAGTATCTCCCACACGCCGCTACCAACATTTCCCAAGCCTAACAGCCCGACTTTAATAGGGTCCAAAGGCTTTCCCTCCGCATGTGCATAACTAAGTTGATATTATAGCACACATCAGCAGATCAGGTAAATCATAGGAAGTGAGTCGCAGGTCTTCCGGCAGAAAAACCACGTTTGCGTCATAACCGGCGCGCAAAACGCTATCCGCTAAGGACAACAAAAGCCCGACTCAGCCGGTATTCACAACCAGTTGATCGGGCTTGACAAGGATATTTCTCTTACGTTGAAACTACTTCACAGCATCCTTGAGCAACTTACCGGGCCGAAACACAGCAGAAGCGCGAGCTGGAATGATGATTTCCTCACCGGTCTGCGGATTGCGACCACGCCGTTCGTCTCGCTGACGCACCTCAAATGTGCCGAAACCTGTCAATTGTACCTTATCACCTTCCGCCAAAGCGCGACTAATGCAGTCAAGCATAGCGTCGACGCCGGCGGCGGCAGCCTTTTTCGTCATATTGGCGCGTTGAGCAACATCATCAATCAGTTCAGCTTTATTCATCTGCCCACTCCTTCTTCATAGCTTTGGCGAACGAATGCGAACCACTACCACCATTGCCGTCGTTTGAAAGCCGCCGAACTTGCCGGCTCCTCAGGTCATTGCCATGGTGATCATTTTGTTTGCGGACCTCTCCCGGGGATATGCATTTTGCACCCAAAACCCACACTTCTGCCATGCCATACGCTCATAGCCTTACCAGGAGTGGGCGTGAATATGCCAAAACCGTGCGGATTTTGCCGCACAACGCCCATTTTTGCACATCTCGCCTACGCCATTCCCTGCACATAAGTAAGTAAGCACCAAGGCGTCGGTGAAGCCTGACGCACTGGTGCTTCCGGGGGGATGGAGAGCCTTGGCATACAATAGCTATCCATAAGGGAGGCCTTTGTTCTTTAGTTCCCAGCCGGTATCACTCCGAACAGTGAGCGATTTCGGCGACAAGGCACGCATAACCGCCGTACGCCGTCAGGTTACAGTATGATACAGATCAACCCTCCACTACCCTCGTTCACAATCTTGGTCAGCGTATCTTGTAACTTATGCTGCGCATTGTCCGGCATCCGCGTCAGTTTGCTTTGAATGCCTTCACGAATGAGATCCTGCAGCGACTTGCCCAGAAAGTCTGAGTTCCAAACCTTGTTGGGGTCCTTCTCGTACTCCTCGGTAAGGAAGCGTGCTAGTTCTTCACCTTGCTTCTCGGTACCTACAAACGGCGTCACTTCCGTCATGATATTTGCACGCACCATATGAATCGACGGCGCGCTCGCCCTTAGCTTAACCCCAAACTGACCACCCTTGTGGATGATCTCAGGTTCGTCGAAAGTGATATCTTCCAATGCGGGCGCCACAATGCCATAACCATGTTTATCCACCTGTTCTAATGCTTCCGCCACTTTGTCATACTCGCGTTTAGCCAATGCCAATTCGGTCATCAGGCGCAACAGATGATGGTCGCCGGTAATCTCGAAACCGGTGGTCTCTTGCAATACCTCGTAGAACAAGCCTTCTTCCACGGTCATCTGTAATGTTGCCCTACCCGTGCCCAATTCCATGTCGACCAGCTTGACGCTGGCGATATGCTCAGCTGAGGAGAGCGCTTGCAGCGCATCATCGATGTCGCGCAACCGCCGGATCGGCTCGACAGCTTCGGCAGCAGCCTGCAGAAACGCTTCTTGTAGCCGATGTCCCTGCTCCAGCTCTTGCACCCATGCCGGCAAGCGTACGCCGATTTCACGTACTGGGAACTCAAAGAGCACTTCGTGCAGTAAACCTAGGATATCTACCTGAGTCATTTCAAGACAGTTGACAGGTACTACGGCGACACCGTACTTCTTTTCCAACGCCAAAGCCAGTTCCTGGGCAGACCGGCTTTCAGGCTGCGTCGAATTGAGGATCACCAAGAACGGTTTCCCCAGTTCCTTCAGCTCATTGATCACACGTTCTTCAGCAGCAACATAAGCCTCTCTCGATATGTCGGTAATAGTACCGTCCGTTACCACAACCAAGCCGATGGTTGAATGCTCAGCCACCACCTTGCGCGTGCCGATCTCCGCTGCTTCCGCAAAGGGGATCGGTTGTTCAAACCAGGGCGTACGCACCATCCGGGGACCTTCCTCATCGGCGAAGCCCTTAGCGCCCTTAACCGGGTAGCCTACGCAATCGACCAATCGCACGTGAAACGTCACGTTGTCCTGCATGGTCAAGGTGACGGGTTCATCGGGCACAAAGTGCGGCTGCGTGGTCATAATCTGCTTTCCTGCGCCGCTTTGCGGCAGCTCATCCTGAGTGCGCTCTTTCTCATGCACATCCTTGATATTCGGTACCACCAACAGATCCATAAATCGCTTAATAAACGTTGATTTCCCGGTGCGAACCGGCCCGACGACGCCGATATATACGCTACCTCCGGTCCGCTCCGTAATATCCCGGAAGATGTCGAACTTCTCCACCAAGCGTCCCTCCTTGGTACTACACGTGCGTCGGTCACCCCATTCCCCCCAGGCAGAATGTGGGCATACCTCGTAAAGTGATACATGTATATGGACGCCCGGTCCTCATTATGCGTACAGCTTGCCGCATGCGTAAAAACAAAACGAAGCGAGAGTGCTGACGTTCGCCAGATCCCACTCTCGCTTCACATCCACATTATGGAAATTTCCTCAATAGCCTTCGTCTCTGGTTGAGCGGACCTTGATGCGTAAAGGCGTACCGACAAAACCGAATGCGGCGCGCAACTGGTTTTCCAAATAGCGCTCGTACGAGAAGTGCATCAAATCGGGGCGGTTAACGAAGAGTACTATGGTAGGCGGCTTAACGCTCACCTGTGCGCCATACATAATGCGCAGGCGCACGCCTTTGTCGTGTGGAGGTTCCCGCAAAGCGACGGCTTCATGTATCACCTCATTAAGGCGTCCGGTCGGCACTCTCAAGGCATGTTGCTGAGCCACATACTCAATGAGATCAAGCACGTCCTGTACACGTTTCCCCGTGAGCGCAGAGATGTAGACGATAGGTGCATACTGCATAAAACGCAGATCCTGCCGAATACGTGCATCGTACGCTTTCATGGTGTTGCTGTCTTTTTCCACCAAATCCCACTTGTTTACTACAATTACACATGCTCGTCCGGCTTCATGGGCATTGCCCGCAATTCGGGCATCTTGTTCGGTAACGCCCTCGGTTGCGTCTATGATGACCAGACAGACGTCGCTGCGATCGATGGCCTTAAGAGCTCGGAGCACGCTATAATGCTCGACTGCTTCGTCTACCTTGGCACGGCGCCGTATACCCGCCGTATCAATTAGTGTGAAATGAGTGTCGCCTCGGCTGAAATCGGTGTCGATCGCATCGCGCGTGGTGCCGGGAATATTGCTGACGATGACGCGCTCGCGTCCCAAGATGGAGTTGATGAGAGAAGACTTACCTACATTGGGTCTACCGATTACCGCCACCCGGATACGTTCATCTTCCTCCAACTGCGCCGGTTGCTCGGGAAGGTGACTGAATGCGGCATCGAGCATATCTCCTATTCCGCGACCATGCGTGGCTGAAACGGTAATAGGGTCGCCGATGCCTAAGCTATAGAACTCGTAACTGTCCGCCTCAAGCTTGAGGTTATCCACCTTATTGACCACCAAAAGAACCGGTTTTTGCGTTTGCCTTAACACTTGGGCTACTTCCCGGTCGGCAGAGGTAACCCCGTCTTTCACATCCACCACGAAGATGATGATATCGGCTTCTTCTATAGCGAGCCTGGCCTGATACAGCGTTGCCGCCTCTATATCTCCCGTATCACCGAGTAAGATGCCTCCGGTGTCGATGAGCATGTACGGGCGATTTAGCCACATACACTCTGCGTAAATACGATCCCGGGTAACGCCCGGTTGATTTTCCACAATAGAGATGCGCTCACCGGCCATTCGGTTAAAGAGCTCCGACTTACCCACATTGGGTCTGCCTACGATGGCAATAACTGGCTTCTGTTGCATGACGCTCACTCCAAACTCCGTGCTGCAACCAATGCTTCTTCACTATACCATTTTCTTACACGAACAAATGATCGATTAATTCTCGTGCACCGACTAACACGCGAACAGGCACCCCTAGCGCACTCTCTAATTGCGATACGGAGATTCCGTCTAGAAACACCGCAGCCCCGTGACGTCGTACCATCACTTCAGGAATTACCACTTCATCGCCCAGCGGTTGTCCGGCCAGTTGGTTGATGATATCTCCTCCGGTAACCAACCCTGTGGCGGTAATACTTTCACCAAAGAATTTGTTATTGACGATATGCATCCTGACCGGCGCGCCGAGACTTTGCAGCTGGTCCACCAAGTTACGCAATACTTTGGCGCCGAGTACGCCGGTTATTATACTTACGTTCTTATCGATAGGCGCCCTTCTTGCCATATCAGCGAGGGTTGTCTGCGTTTCTTGTAGAAAGAGGCGTGTAAGCCCCACTCCATTCTCAGCCTGTGGGAGAGACTCGTAAATGTCACGATCAGGTAACGGCAGATCGTGCTGCACATAAATTTCGTCAGCCGACCAGACAAAGCGGGTACCCAGTGTATGGACATACTCTGCCTGCCATTGCTCTACGCTCTCAACAAGCCTCTTTGCCTCGGCCTTTTCTAGAGGACGGAGCGTCGGTAATCCTGCGCGAAACCGGGTGATTCCGGCCGGTACAATGGCTACCGATTGTACTGTAGGGTAAAAACCGGCTAACTGCGTAATGGTGTAGGTCAGATGCTCACCATCGTTTATGTCGGGACAAAGGACCACCTGGGCATGAATTTGTATACCGTGCTTTTTGAAGAAATCCAGGTGTTCTACGATATGAGCGGCCCGCGGCGATTGCAGCATCTTGGCGCGCAATTCAGGTTCCATCGCGTGCACCGATACATATAAAGGAGAAAGACGGAGCTGCGCGATGCGTTGCCAATCCCGTTCGCGTAAATTGGTCAAAGTAATGAACTGCCCGTAGAGAAACGATAGCCGGTAATCATCGTCATACTCATATAGCGACTCGCGCAAATGAGTTGGGTTTTGATCGATAAAGCAGAATATGCAGCGGTTCGCGCAACGCCGCATGGCATCAAAGGTAGCCGCCGTAAACTCTATACCTAAATCATCATCGTACTCTTTCTCAATCTCGATCTCCCATACGTCACCATTCGGCTTCAGTACGGTGATAGTAAGGTTCTCTGCGCTGGTGAGAAACTTATAGTCAATAAGGTCCTCCATCGTCCGGCCGTCTACATATACGATCCGGTCTCCCGGGGTGATCCCGACCTCTGCTGCGATCGAACTATCCGCTACTCCGGCCACTACTGCGCCATGGCACGCTCTTTCTTGCATATGCCGCCTCCTGATTGCCGTTAGAGGCGAATTCTCCCTAACCTATCACGACTCCTCTTTCTCCGTTTTTGCGTTTATCATCAGAACGCCCGAGGGTAATTCCGGCAGCAACCCGCGCTTAACTGCGCGTTCGGCCACCACACCGATATCGCTACCGTCAGAGGCCGTAATGCCCGGTTGTTCCGCATGTTGCCGCACAGCTTCCTTCACCTCCGTTACAAACCGCACCAGCTGGGGAAATGCTTTGCGTGTACCGTAGAGTACCAACGGCCGGCCTATGGGTATCCATCCAAGCGCACGTGAAAGAAAACCGCCGATGCGCATCCACCAATTCACTGTGGGCAGAGTATTAAAGAAACGGATGCTACCAGGATCTCCTCCTACCAGGGCAATACCGCCGGCTAAAGCCCGTTCCACCGTTACGGCGGACGGTCCGCGCCCTAGTACATAGATACTGTGCCCTTCGCTATCGACACCTACAAAGATGAGACACCCGTGGTGCTCTTTCGTAATACGATCAAATAACGGCAAAGCAAGTAACTCCTCATTGGTCGGCGTACGCTCAGGCTTCAGCACGCCTAAATGTATCGCCGCGGCAACTTGAGTGGAATGGGCGCCGCCGTAATCATCGTAAATGATCTTGATAGCATACCATACCTTTCCCGCAAGAAATAGGCCGATGACAGGAGCGCCGGCCTGCCATCCGATGCGCACGCCGTCCGCTAGTGTTTTACTACGATATAGGTGCCGTTGTCGAGATCATGCACCATCCCCAAGGTAGCTTTGGCGATATATGTAGCCACCTTGACCAACTCCTCTTTATCCTTCACATAAAAAATAGGTACGCCGCCTTCTACCTTCTGGGTATGCATGGTGATGGCCGCGACGATATTATGCTTAATATCAATCTCCACTCTGCATTTCCCCTCTATGTTCAATTGCTCGGATGCTAATCCGCCTAATCGACCAGACGCCCGGCACGAGAGGCCAAGGGTTTTTTGCGAGCGCCCTCCAGAATAGGCACGTTGCGCACCGCCGTTAACAAGGCTTCAGGCTGAGGTTCGGAAGGGACGATCGCCATCACTACGCACCCGGTCGATATCTGACGTCGTACGAGCGGCGTATAATCCGGTTCGTCAATATCCTTGTGAATGCCTAGTTGACCTGCGGCATCATGGGCGATAGCTTGGCGCTGCCCTACATTGGCCAAGGTAGCTGTGGCATTAGGGTTTCTCGGTTTGATGATCACCCCTAGACCTTGTTTCCGATACACCTGGCGTACCGTTTCCAATCCAATATTCATGATGCGTACATCAGCTACAATCAGCATCGGCCCGTCAAACTCAATAGGTGCTATCTCTACATCCGCCACATCGCCGATCACTTGTCCTTGTACGACCGGTCTGATCAGCACCGGCAAAAGTGCGCCGAAAATCAGTGCGCACCCAAACTTAACGGCAGTGGCGCCAGGTGTAAGATAAGCTGTAAGCGAGGTTAGTAAAGCCGTTAATAAGGCGAGGTAATTGCGCGCCTCAAAAACTCGGGCAATTCCTTCGATGTACGCCTTTCCGCGGGGGACCAACTCCGTAGCTTCCATATTGCTCAGCGTCTCTCGTTCCAAGGTGCGTATTTCACGGAATTGCGTAGCAGCCAAAGCCAGAAATGTGGCTGCCTGGTAATCCTTGCTGATAATCGCCGGTACGGCTACCGCTCCTAAGAAAGCAGCGATCGCACCGAGCATCACATGGATGACGTAGCCTTGCGGATAGCTCGGATAGATGCGATAGTCGATCCGTAACAGGTAAATGCGCGCCCAAGTACCTGTAAGGATGGAAAGCACCACGACAGGTACCGAATTCATAGCCTCACTCCCCGGACAGCGGCAAGGTGCCACGCCATCTACGACAGACGATCAAATCACTTTTACTCTTCATCAGTCGACTGTTTTTCACCGGCTTCGCCCTGAGAGCCCAAACTCCCACCGACTTTGGCACCTAACAAGCCGCGTAATCCCTCTTTGTTGAGTAAGGCAAAACCGACAATGCCGACTAGAGCGATGCCTAAAACCCACCAAAACGTACGCATAGCGCCGGAACCAATCTCTTTTTCCGCGGCCTCGGCGGTACCAGGAGCCATGCCTGCCGCAATCGGCAGCACCTTAGCCATCAGCTCAGCCGATTTCTTTGCTTCCTCCAAGGTGGTGGTGTGCGTACCGAACTCCAGCAATATGGTACGCGGGCCTATATCCTGGTTGTAGTTGCCTCGCGCATGAAATATCCCTTTGATTAATCCCGGATACTCCTCGTCGGCAACAGCTTTAATCCGTTTGGCATAGGCCAAATTGGCATCACGGTTCTGATTTTGTTTACCGACGACCAAACGGATCTGTGACATCTGCTCGCCATTAACGGTAGCGCGATACGAATTCGGATCAGGAATTGCATCACGGTGCACGTCTAGAATGGTTTGTGGCCGTGCTTTGGCGAACTCTGCAGCTACCCGACGGGAGCGAACATAAGCTTGCCCGTCATGGGGTAAAAAGACATCCTGGGAATAATCAACGTTGTAGCCTTCTTTTTCCAGTGCTTCGGCTAAAGCTTTTCCCACTTCATAGATATCCCCGCGCGGTGTCTTAGACTCCGTGCCACTGGTGGGTTTATACGATTCGGCGCTGTGAGTGTGATAGATCGCCACAGTGTTCTTATTCTGTTTGTTCTTGGCGCCGCCGACGGCGCTCACAGCCCACTCCAAGAATGCCGCAAGGCCCCCCTTAGGAGTGACGTCAGGCATTTTCTCCTTGCCGTCATAGCGTGCATAAACCGTATCGCCATCGAAGCGGTCTATGATGTAACGACTGTTGTCCTCAGCGATGTACAAGTCACCTTTGCCGATGTCCCAAGCCGTCTCTGTTATAAACCTGCCATCTAAGTCCACTATGCGGTAGTACCCGCCGTCCGGACGTTCACCCCACTCCTCTGCGATCTGGGCTTCGGCCTTTCCCATCAGGAAGACCAGACTCAAGCATACCAACCACAGACGGCATATCTTCATGAGCGATCACCTCCGTCATCAGATCCGAACTTATTGCTCTCAGCTTCATCCGCAACGCCTTCATCGACACGTAATGCAAGAGGCCGATCAGCGCCTAGTTCCGGACCACCTTGGATGCGCTCCCGCGATTCGCCAATCAATTCCGCTAACCCGACAGCAATTACGCCTGCTAACACCGTCGCGTCGAGTACGCCCGCGCCGCCTAAAGCGACCGTGCTGGGTAAACCGCGCAGTAACACCTGAGTAAGGTAGACCAGATCCGCTAAGATGATGCCCAGCGTTCCCGCCACAAAGGCAGCACGCCGAGAACGACCCAAAACGTAGGCCACTAAGCCGCCGATAAGACTATATAGCCAAAGGGAGTCGATAAATCCGGTTTGCCCACCTTCTGGTCCAAAATCGGTGATGGACGCGATCCCCCAAATAGCGGCGCTGGTACCTACGGCTGCCAGCAGGGAGCGCACACGTTCCCAGGTGGTACCAGCTTTTACAATGAGGTACACGGCAATGGCCAGTGGGACAGCAAACCCCCCTAGGTTTATCGACACCTGCGCTTGTCCGGCGGGTATGGAGATAGAAACGAAACTACCCAAGATCATTAGCGCCAGAAAGAGTATCGCCTGCGTGTCCGTAAGGCGCATTCGATCTAGTATCCGCTCTGCAAAACCAAAGTAGACTGCTACTGTTAACACAAACAGAAGGATCAATCCGAACGACAAAGACGTCACATCCTCCCTTTTAGCCTTGATATGATTTAGCTTTACCAGGGAAACGCAAGGTTAGCCAACAAAAAAGTCAACCCGGACACCAACTGGTGTCCGGGTTGCTTTTTTACTATTATTCCAGACTGACGACCTATTGCTCGTCTTGTTCGTCGTCGTCCTGATTCTCCTCGATATATGCGGACAGACCGGGGAAACGATCACCGATGGTCTCTTGTCCGGCATCGCCGAAAGTGGTCTGTTCCGGTTCCCGTGCCTTACCCCTGCTCCCCTTCGCCGCTTTGGTTTCTTTGTTCTCTTTGGGCTCCCGCTCGGTCTTGGGGAGAGCTTCGCGTATGGAGAGACCAATGCGGCGTGCCCGCTCGTCCAGGGACACAATCTTAGCGGTTACGACGTCGCCCGGTGATACTACATCGCCGGCGGCGTTGACGCGATAATCCGCCAGTTGCGAAATATGGACCAAGCCTTCAATACCGTCCGCCAGTTTGACGAAAGCGCCGAAGTCCACCACCCGGGTAACTTCGCCTTCTACAATTTCACCAACCACGAACTTCTGACCTACGGTCTCCCAAGGATCGGGTGTGGTCTCTTTCAGTGACAAGGAGATGCGTTCGTTCTCGCGATCTACCTTAAGGACCATGACGTCAATAACATCACCTTCATTGACGACATCCGACGGATGTTTGACCCGGCTCCACGCCATTTCACTGACATGGAGGAGTCCTTCAACGCCTGAACCGATATCCACAAATGCGCCGAAGTCGGTGATTCTGCGCACGGTTCCCTGCACAATGGTACCCTCGGTGAGATCGGCAAAGGTTGCTTCCTTGGCGCGAGCGTACTCTTCCTCGAGGACCAGCTTATGCGAGAGCACGACATTGTTGCGCTGCTTGTCGATTTCAATAATCTTAAAGAGCAAAGTCTGCCCGACATACTTCTCAAGGTCTTCCACATAGCCGCGAGACACATGAGAGGCAGGAACGAATCCGCGCACACCGACGTCAACCAGTAATCCGCCCTTAATACGTCCGGTGACGGTGGCTTCTATGGATTCGTCCGCTTCTTTGGCAGCTTCCAGCTTCTCCCAGACAACGCGGCTGAGAGCACGCCTTCTGGACAAGACTACGCTACCCTCTGCATCTTCTTCGACTTGCAGCACCATAACATCGATCTCGTCATCGACATTGACGACGTCCGATGGTTTTTGTCCGCTACGCAGGCCCAGTTCTGCCAGGGGGATACGACCCTCTGACTTGTACCCGACATCGACCATTACTTCGTCCTCGCTTACCAGAATGACGCGGCCTTTTACGATACTGCCGGCTTCTAAAGCGGGAAAAGCCTCGTCGTACTGCCCGGAAGCGGTGTCGCCAGCGTCTTCGTCGCTCACACCCTCTGCGGGAGGTTCGCCTGTGGGAGCTACATCCGCTTCCGCAGGAGCTTCGGCGATTTGGCTTTCTTGTACTACATCTTGGCTTTCGCCTGCTGTAGTGACTTCTGCTTCCTTCTCAAGTTCGTCGCGTACATCAGTCATGTTCGTTCATTACCCCCTAAACCTTACCTAAAAAACTTTGTCCGGTTGTTGCTCATTTCCGAGATCTCACTCGGGCACCCACGCGTAGTATGCGCCTGAGTCATAAAAAATGTTACATTCCTGCTTCCTATTCGTCCTTTAGAGGCGGACTCCTTCCTAATAAAGCAAATCAGTTGGATTCACAAAGGAAATTTTAACGTTTCTTCCGTTTCGGTATCATAGCCTCAATGGCCTCTATGATTCTTGCACTGGCTGACGCTACTATTTCATGATTGACTTTATCGACCTTTGTAAAATATATCGGTGCCCCAAATCGTACGCCGATGCGTACAGGCTTGGGAAAATGCAGCCAACCGTCCACTCTATCGGTACCCCAGATGGCCGCCGGCACTACGGGTACATCGGCCTTGAGCGCCAACATGGCGGCGCCGCCTTGTGGGGTAAGCAATTCACCGGTATCCGAGCGATTGCGTGTGCCTTCAGGAAACACCCCAAGAACATCGCCACGCATTAATATATCCAGACCTTTGCGAATAGCTTGCCGGTCTGCGCCTCCTCTGCGTACGGGAAAAGCCCCCAGACGAACGGCAACCTGCTTAATAACGGGAATCTTAAAGATTTCAGCCTTCGCCATGAAGTACACTTGGCGGCTACATCCTACACCCATCACAAAAGGGTCCAGATAACTCATGTGATTTCCGGCGAGCACAAAACCACCTTCGGTAGGGATGTGCTCAGCTCCTTCAACCGACATGCGAAAATATGTACGTAAGAAAATGTTTACAAGCCCGCGGCAAAATCGGTAAAAGCGCAAAATGCAACCTCCCAGGCGGATGATCCCGGGTTTATTCGGGCATCCGCGATTGACAAAGCGCCAACACACGCTCAATCACTGCGTCGAGCGAGAGAGCGGTGGTATCTATGAGCACGGCATCAGGCGCCTGTACTAAGGGCGATACGGGTCGGCGACGATCTGCTTCGTCCCGAGCGGCGATCTCCTGAACAATATTCGTTCGATCGCGCAAAATTCCTCTATCTGCCAATTCAATTTGGCGCCGCCGCGCTCGTTCTTCCAGCTGAGCCGTGAGGAATATCTTCACTTCCGCCTGGGGAAATACAACGGTACCGATATCGCGGCCATCCATAACCACGCCGCCTTGTCGTGCGAGGCGACGTTGCTCGGTAAACAGGAGTTCGCGGACGGCCCGATATCCGGAAACGGTAGCCACTGCGGCAGTAACCGCCGCATCACGCAGGTGTCCGGTTACATCCTCGTCATTGACCAGCACCCGGAAAGTGTCACCTTCTGCCATCATATCGATACGATAATCGGCTATCGCCTGCTCTACTCGCTCTTCTACCGAAATATCCACTCCCGCTTGCAGCAGCTTAAAGGTAAGCGCCCGATACATTGCGCCCGTATCGATGTGCACATACCTCAGCCGTTTGGCTACTGCCTTGGCCACCGTGCTCTTTCCGGCGCCTGCCGGGCCGTCGATGGCCACCACGATGCCTCGCTTAGTCACCCTAACTCCCCCATACTCAGCGCCTTCTACATGTGTAATCGGCTGCCTCCAGAATCCGCAAAGCTTGCGCAACTGCCTCTTCCCCGGCCAATGCCAGTCTGAGAGTACCTCCCTCTCCTTCTCGCACTCGCATGATCTCAATGTCCAGGATGTTCAGGCCTGCTTCAGCCAACAACCCCGTCACGCGATGTATGGACCCAGGAGCGTCGACGATCATCACGGTCAGTTCGTGGACCGCACTAATGAGCCCGCGCTTTTTAGCCGGAATCGCCGCCCGTGCTTCCCGTGCCTGCGCCAACAGGCTCTCCAAACCGTTTTCGTCCGCTGCGGCGATAGCCTGTTCAAAGCGCCGGAGTTCAGACTGCAACAGGCGCAACACCTGCAAAATGGCCGTTTGATTGGTCATACAGATGTCGCGCCACACCGTCTCTGATCCGCCCGCAATGCGTGTCGTGTCACGAAAGCCGCCTGCGGCGAGCTGTAGAACGCAGCCTTCTCCTGCATCCTGCGCAGCGACCGTATTCACCAACGCCGCGGCTGTCAGGTGAGGAACGTGGCTCACTGCCGCCACTATTAAATCATGCATCTCTGGCGTTAACTGCAAACTGCGAGCTCCGGTCGCCTCTACCAACTGCAGCGCCAAACGCCATGGCGGCGCCTCCGCGGTCATCCCTGCCGGAGGAGTTAAACAATAGACCGCATTTTCAAATAAATAAGGATCAGCCGCAGCTACGCCTGTCAGTTCCGAACCGGCCATAGGATGACCTCCTATGAAGGTGACGCCGTCCGGTAATTCGGTCCAAAACTGCCGACAGATATCGGATTTGGTACTGCCGACATCGGTGATGATCGCACCGGGTTTCATATACTGTGCCGCTTGCAACCCTAGCGGCACGATTTGTCGCACCGGCGTGCAAAGCACCAACACGTCCGCTTCCTGCGCCGCCTCAGCCAAATTGGTGGTCCCCCGGTCGATCGCGCCGACGGCCAAGCTTTCTGCGATGCTTTCTTCCCGCCTGAACACGCCTATTACTTCCGCCGCGTCGGCGCGCCGCCAGGCCATACCTAAGGATCCGCCGATAAGACCTACGCCGACAACCGCCACCTTTGGTCTGCCCATGTCATACCTCCCGTCCCACTGCGGCGGCTATGGGCTTCAGCTTGGCCATCATATCGGCAAAAACCTGTGGCCGCAGGCTTTGCGCTCCATCGGACAAGGCCTCTTCCGGACGCGGGTGTACTTCCACCAGCAATCCATCGGCCCCCACAGCGACAGCCGCCAACGACATGGGAGTGACATAACGCCATTTACCTGTGCCGTGCGAAGGATCAGCTATTACCGGTAGGTGCGAAAGGTGATGTATAGCCGCGATAGCGCTGAGATCAAGGGTATTGCGCGTCTCGGTTTCATAGGTGCGAATTCCGCGTTCACACAATACTACCTGATCGTTGCCCGCCGAAATGATGTACTCGGCAGCCATGAGCAACTCATTGACGGTTGCCGACAACCCTCGCTTCAGCAGAATCGGCTTACGGGCCAAACCGGCCTCATGCAGCAATGTAAAGTTCTGCATGTTGCGCGCCCCGATCTGCAGCATGTCCGCGTGTTCAGCCACGTCGTCCAGGTCGCGGGGATTAACCACTTCCGTGACTACAGGCAGGCCGGTAAATCGTTTCGCTTCGGATAGGATGCGGAGTCCTTCTTTGGCCAACCCTTGAAAGGCATAGGGTGAAGTGCGCGGTTTATAGGCTCCGCCGCGCAGCATTGTGGCCCCATATTGCTTCACCAATTGTGCGCACTCCAAAAACTGTTCTTCCGATTCGATGGCACAAGGACCGGCGATCACCGGTACATGGGTACCGCCGAAGACACATGAGCCTGCCTTTACCAGCGAGCGCTCCTGTTTGAACTCACGCCCGGCCAGCTTGAACGGTTGCAGAATAGGTACGATTTTCTCTACTCCAGGCGAAACCTCAAGCAGTTGAATCGTCGCCGCCGTTTTCTCGCCGATGGCGCCGATAATCGTCCGTTCGACGCCTTCGGAAAGATGTGTACGAAAGCCGAACTCGTGCAAGCGCTCGACCATAGCCTTCACCTGATCCGTGCTCGCACCTTTCTCCATGACCACAACCATTGTTTTTCCTCCCTCAAAGTGTTTCTACTGTCCTACCGTCCTGTCATACCACACTGTGGTTTGGGAGAGTCTTTTCTCTTAATTGGAAACCGCCGGCCCTTAGTGGAGATTCTGAAGCACCTGTTTCAACACGGTACCCAACCTTTGGTTCTCATGTTCTTGTCCGATAGTGACGCGCAACGCGTTGGGGCGGTTAAATGCGGCTCCGGACCGTAAAATGATCCCTTGTTGTAATACCGCTTCATACACCGGCTGACTGGGGCGTCCGACATCGACGAAGATGAAGTTGCTTTGGCTAGGCCAACACCGTAAACCCAGTTCATCAAAAATCGCATAAAGTTGTGCTTTGCCTGCTTGATTCATCCGGCGACTCTTTTCGACATGCTCCTGATCTTCCAGAGCGGCTATGGCGGCTGCTTGTGCCGGCGCATTGACGTTAAAAGGTTGCTTAATCCGGTGCAAATCGGCTACTACGGCCTCCGGTCCGATCAGATATCCGACTCGCAGACCGGCTAGACCATAGATTTTGGAAAAGGTACGCACGGTGGCAACCGGGTATCCCTGGGCGAGCAACCCCAATACATCCGGGAAATCAGGCGCATCCGCATACTCGACGTAAGCTTCGTCGAAAACGACTAAAACGCCGGGAGGTACGCCGTCCAGAAACCGCTGCGCCGCATCGGCATTCACATACGTTCCGGTGGGATTATTGGGGTTACAGATGAAAACCAACTTGGTGTTCGGCGTAATCGCCGCCAACATCGCGTCGAGATCGAACGTTTCATCCTTTAAGGGTACCGCGATCTCTTTCGCCCCCAGCACTCTGGCTGCATAGGCGTATTCACTAAAGGTAGGCGTCCCATACATGATCGCATCGCTCGGTTCCAGATAGGTGGTTGCCAGGAGTAACAGCACCTCGTCCGACCCATTGCCGACGATGACCTGTTCCGGTAAAACGTGCCAGTGTGTGGCAATCGCTTGCCGCAGAGCACGGGCCGCGCCGTCCGGATAGATATGAGCTGCGCCTAAAGTCTCCTGCATGGCCAGCACTGCTTTTGGCGATGGACCAAGGGGGTTTTCGTTAGACGCCATCTTTATCACGTCTGTTAATCCCAGTTCCTCTTGCACTTCGGCAATGGGTTTTCCGGGTATGTAAGGCTCTATACGTGCCAAGGCGGCGCGGCTTTTAGGGAGTTGCATTCCTGGTACCTCCTATGAATCTGTTGGCTCGGGATCAAACCTGTCTATTGCTCGGCAGGCGCCAAATCGGGTCTTAAAACCTTGGCTCCGCGGAGGTAGACATGGTTGATCTCACTTTGCGTCAAGTCAGTATTTATATGCATTAAACAACGAATACACTTAGGTAGACTACCGGGTACCGGAATCTCCAAAGCATCCATCAGCGGCACTAGCGTCAACCCCAACCGTCTGGCGCCTAGAGCGGGAAATGCGGCATTTAGGTCAGGCGTCACGGTAAAAAGGATGCTGACAATCTCCTCGCTAGACAGCTTGTTTTGTTCCATGATGGCGGCCACAAGTTCTGCTGTCGCCGTCACGATCTCTTCCCTATCGTTGTGCGTTACGGTAGTAGCGCCGCGAATGGCTCTGGTAACCCATCGGCGCTGCGGCTCGGATGCCACCATGATGAACCCGCCTCCCCTACTTAGATGCCGGCACGGCGCGATGCCCCAAACCTAACGCGACCTCGTCCAAATGCAACAAGCCGACGCCGAAGAAGAGCGCTACGGCGATATGGTCGCCGCTACGGGCAATACCGACCTTGCCGCCGATGTTTAATCCTATAGCCTTCAGCGCCAATTGCTGCAAGGCTTCATGTGCAGCCCCGGCTACGGCGCCCTCTTCCGCATGAGTAGGCGCAATGACCGCTTCTCGCTTGGCCGCGACCACGGCTCGTTCTATCACGCGCGAGACAGCCGTCAGATAGTCGCCGCCGTAGTCGGCAGCGGCAGCTCGGATACTCTGTCTGCTCAACTCAGCTTTCATGTCGACTTCTGCTTCACGACTACCGGTCAAAGCCATTTTAATAGCTGCTTTGGCAACATCCCTACTGCGACTCGTTTGCATTGTCACCATCCTCGTCCGAGAAAAATGCAAAAAGCGACACCAGATGGGGTCGCAGGATAAACGGTGATAGCCATTATGAGTTAGTAATTGCCAATGCCTTACCGTCTACCGTGCTACCGTCCTACTAGTGAATATAACAACCGCCAAAAAGGGAGAACCAACTCAATCTGTCGTTTCGCCTGCTACAGAACCTGTTAGCTGAGGATCGCCGGAGGTTTGCGTAGCAGAGTGATGTCTTGTCGCACATTATACTACACCTACCTTAGCATCACAAGCAGGGAAGCAGTCTCATCCGCCGGCATCATGCCGTTACGCCTCATTCAAACCTACGGCTCGACGCAGATTACCTAGTTCAATATCTGTAAGGCGCCGACTCCGCCCCGCACTAAGTCTGCCCAAGGTGAGCGGCCCCATGCCGATCCGGCATAATGAGACCACTTGATACCCCAAGGCTGCGCACATGCGCCTGATCTGACGATTCCGTCCTTCATGCAACTCAAAGAGCAACTCAGTCCCACCGGATCGGGTTCGCAGCCGCTCAACTCTGGCCGGCAGCGTAGGGCCATCCTCCAGCATCACGCCTTGCGACCAGTGATTAACATCCTCTTTGGTCGGAAATCCGTCTACAACTACCCGATATACCTTTTTTACCTGGTAGCGGGGGTGGATTAACCGCTGCGCCAGTTCGCCGTCGTTCGTAAGCAGTAACAGCCCGCAAGAATCGTAATCCAACCTGCCGACCGGATAGACGCGCTCTGTGACATTCCCAAGCAGGTCGACGACGGTACGTCTTCCCCTATCGTCTTTTGCAGTGCTCAGTACGCCTACTGGTTTGTTGAGCATGTAGTAAACAAACGGCTCGATTCGGGCGAGCAAGCGTCCCTCAACTGCGACTTGGTCATACTCCGGCTCGACTATGACCCCCATTTCGCGCACAGTTGCGCCATTAACCGTTACTTTGCCCTCACGAATCAGCCTTTCAGCGCCCCGACGCGAAGCTATCCCACAAGCTGCGATGTATTTTTGCAAACGTATGCCCATACTCATCCCTTCTCGTGTTCTTTCGGGTATGCAGAAACCGTCGGTCAACAAAAAGGAAAGACCACCCCGACGACCGGGAGAGTCTTCCCTATAACGTGCTGACAATCCTGCTATGCGGCAGGTGAACCGGAAAAACCAGTTTGAACTAGAGGTCCAGATCGGTAAAACCAGCAGGTACCTTGGACCGGTTGTTCTTCCCGCCACCGATCATACCCTGCAGTTGTTCCAAAATGCGCGGGGCCATATCAATCAGCCGATCGACTACGACATTGCCTTCAATAGGTAAGAGACGAACCTGGCCCTGACCTACCACTAGAAATGAGACCGGGTTCACCGAAATGCCTGCACCTGCGCCACCGCCAAAGGGGAAGCCCTTTTGCTCTTTCTTCTCTTCGACTTCGTATTCGGTACCCCCGGCGGCAAAGCCCAAGCTGATGCGCGAAACCGGTACAATTACGCTACCATCAGGTGTTTCAACCGGATCGCCCAGTATGGTGTTTACATCTACCATCGACTTGATGCTTTCCATCGCCGTCTGCATTAAGCCCTCAATAGGGTGTTTACCCTCCAAAGCCGCCAGCCTCCTTACCTTGCCACCGGTGTGCGGCATCACACACCGCTCGCCACATAATCTGACCTAATGTGAGGTGGAATATGCAACGGAAATCGGTAACAAACTCCACCGCCTCAAACTCAGGAACCACATCCATTTGCGGTAACTGCGACAGACGGTACCTCTGCTGCAGCAAAGTGCTGAAAGTGGACTTCACCGTCCAAAGGAGACCTGATCCTAGAGCAGTTGACAAAGCGTCTCCCGTACCCAAGCGAGTGCGCCAGGCTATTTCCACCTGACACACCTGCCGGAGAAACGCTACTACGCTACCGGCGAGCAAATGTAACAAGGGGCTGCCTAATGCTCTGGAGCGATTGTCGTTCGGATCGCGGCCGAACAATAAGGTTTGTAGCAGATCAAACGCGGCCAAGATACGATGTAAGCCCGATTCCCCCAGTTTAAGTTCCTCTGCCAGTTTTCTCAGGGTGAGCGTTTCTCTCAAGTAACGTCCGCCATGTTCTGGTTTTAAACCGGCACGCACCCGCAAAGATAATCCACCAGGATTGATACGAATCCAGCGAGTGGGAAGTACGACACGCCAATGGATCAGATGAGCTAGGACCACAACCACGCGCACGACGGCGCGACCTTGCGCATAGTGAAATGACACGCCGCAACCGATCGGCGCCAAGCTGATTACAAGCATGCAGATACCTGCAGCAATCAGCCGCCAAACCAAAAGGGCACCTCCCATTACGCAGGGTGCCCCAGTTAGTACCCATTTAGTCAATTGTTACCATCCGCGTAGGTTATGCGTTAAAGTCCAGCTGCGGCTGGGTTGTCTCGCCGGATTCCAGCGGCGGCAGATCATTTAGAGAGTTCAAGCCGAACTCTATGAGAAAGCGTTGCGTGGTGCGGTAGAGAATCGGGCGACCGGGCCCCTCTTTGCGCCCGCACTCCTCTACGAGGTCGCGCTCGATTAAAGAGCCGAGGGCGGCTTCAGCCCGAACGCCGCGTATAGCTTCAATGTCTGCACGTGTAACAGGTTGTTTGTACGCCACAATAGCGAGAGTCTCCAAACCTGCTTGCGAAAGTCCGCCGCTGCGCACCGGCCGCAACAGTTCGGTAACGAGAGGGGCGTACTCGGGCTTGCTCACCAAACGGACGCCTCCGCCCGCGTAGTCAAGCATAAAGCCGTAATCCGGCGCCTGATACTTACTCTCCAAATGCTCTAACGCGGCATCGACCAAATTGATGCTGATATTCAAAACGCGCGCCAGCTCCGCAACAGGTACGGGTTCCGCTGCGGCAAACAAAAGGGCTTCCAAACCTGCGCTGATATGCGGCTCAATCATCATCATCGCCTTCTTCCACTGCCGAATCGGCCGTTGCATATGCATTAGAATCGGCTTCCTCGACAAAGCGAGACAGCTCGATGTTACCAAAGGGCTCCGCTTGCGCTACGCGCAGCAGTCCCCGTCGTACCAATTCCAGCAATGCCAAAAACGTGACGACGACGTCTTGTTTGGTAGGATGCTTGGGTAACAGGCTTTGAAAGGTACAATGGGGATACTGCAGTAACATGCTCTCTATAGCCCTAATGCGCCCTTCCACCGTGAGCGCCCGCCGCGGCACCGCAACCGTAGGTGCCGGAGGTTGATAGGCTTCCAACACCACCTGCATTGCGGCAACCAGGTCTTTTACCGTCGCTTTACCTACAGGGTGTATAAACAGAGGGCGCATGTCGGCAGGTACAGGCGTAAAACCGCGCGAGTAGAGTTTGTCACGGCCGGCCTGAAACGCGCTGAGCGCCTGTGCGGCAGAACGGTAACGGCGATACTCCAACAGTCGGTTGACCAGCTCAAGACGCGGGTCGACCTGTATCTCATCAACATCGTCGGAATCGGCAGGAGGCAACAAGGCGCGCGCTTTAATGGCAAGAAGAGTCGCAGCCATGACTAAAAACTCTCCCGCCAGCTCTAAATCCAACTCCTGCAGAGTCGTTATATAGTCCAGATACTGCTCGGTGATGCGCGCGATGGGGATATCCCATATCGCCACTTCTTCTTTTTCGATAAGGTGAAAGAGCAGTTCGAAAGGACCCTCAAATATGGGTAAACAGACCTGGTAGCTCATATTCCGATAGTAGCACAAGCCTGTATACCTAGCAATGCGTCCGTAGCCGCACCGGTGCTATGGCGCCGCATCGGGGTCTTGCTTAGCAATTTTCTGCGGTCGTTTAGTGATGGCCGGGATGGGAAAGCGGAGAATAAGGCGTAGCAAGGGTTGCCAAGACAACGGACAAAGCGGCCACAAGTAAGGCACGCCGAAATTGCCGGTTGAGACCATCAAGAGGAGAATGAGGACGCTGCCGATAACCAAACCGGTCAGCTTCCCGATGATAACAGCCGCCAGGAGCATGTAACGAAATAATCGTACGGCCAAACCAAATTCGGCACTTGGAATGGCGAAGTAACCTACCGCTGCTACGGCAGAGTACAAGATGGTTTCCGGTACGAACAGCCCTACTTGAATAGCCAGGTCGCCCAACAATATCGCCCCTACGATACCCAATGACGTGGACAGAGATCCGGGAGTATGAATAAGCGCCATGCGAATGAGATCCAATCCCACTTCCAACAAAAGAAACTGGAGGAACACCGGAACGGCGCTCGCCTCTCGAGTGCCGATGAACTGCAACCACTGCGGTAGATCAGGCTTACTCAAGTAAAGTGCCAGCCACAATGGAGTGATCCATAAAGCGACGGCGATGCCGATCATCCTCACCCAGCGGAGATAAGTACCTACCAGCGGTGAGTGGAAGTACTCCTCAGCATGCTGTGTGAAGTGAAAGAGCGTCACTGGTAAAATCATGGCCATCGGCGTCGTATCCACCAGAATGACTACGTGACCTTCCAACAGGTGTACTGTGGCGACATCGGGCCTTTCAGTATATCGCACGCGAGGCAAGGGGTTAAAGTACCTCTTGAACAGGTATTCCTCCAGGCTCTTGGCTCCCATTACCAGCGCGTCGACCTGAATCGCAGCAATCCGACGCTTGATTTGATCAACTATGTCCAAGTTGACGATATCGGCAATGTAACCGATCGCCACATCAGTCTTGGATCTTGCGCCTACCTGCAGCATTTCGAACCGCAGATTCGGATCGCGCACCCTGCGCCGAATCAGCGCCGTGTTGAATACTACGGTCTCAACAAAACCATCGTGCGAACCTCGAGTCACTTTCTCTAAATCCGGCTCTGCAATACTGCGCACCGGATACTCGCGTACATCAAGGATGATCGCTTGCTCTTCACCGTCGATCAACAAGGCGGCAGGACCAGCCAAGATTTGATCCACTACCCCTGCCAAGGTATCTACCGTATCGACTTCAAAAGCGGCGATATGTCTCTCCAGCAGCTTTGTAATTACATTTGATATCAAGTCGGCCCGTTGGATCCATTGCAACGCGGCAATGATGTCCTGGGTCACTTTGTCTTTGATAAAGCCGTCGATGAAGATGAGAGCCGCATCTCTGCCGCCGGTGCGGAAAGGTCGCACGATAACATCGAAGCTGACTCCAACCCCTAAGGTTTCTCGCAACAAACGCAGGTTTTCGTTCAAATGCCGGTCAATCCGCAAGTAACAGCACCTCTATAAACGATGAAACCCAGGCTCGGAAGCCTGGGTCGTAACACCTGTGCGTCAACGAATGGTTGTCGGAATGAACATGTCGATCAACCCGATAACAAATGCAGCCACTAAAGAACCCAGAATGCCTGCATTCATTCCCGGTACGACAAACTGCGTAGCCCAGATAACCGCAGCCGATACCAGAAAACCGATTAGCCCGCGGCCATAAGGCGAGACGCGTCTGCCCATCGTCGCTTCGATTACCCAACCTATTGCGGCTATCACTAAAGCTGCCAGCAGCGCATTCCAAAAACCAAGCACCTGGAAGCCCGGCACGATCAAGCCCACAAACAGTAAAACCAACGCAGAAACGATGAAACGTACAATGGCTCCAAGCCACTCCACCGGTGGTTCACCTCCATGGCAGGCAAACTGCCTACGGTCTAAAGACCTTTACTTCCGTGCTAGTTTTGCCCCTGTGTCACGACTTCTATGCAGAGACCGGCAATACGACATGCCGCTAGCTTTCCGGTTCTACCACGAAGGCGATCTGCACATCGGCGCGGTAGCTGGTGATGTCACCAGCATCACTCACATCGCCTGTCCAGTTGAGCACCTCGACTCCCGTTATATTGCGTACGGTTTTGGCTGCTTCATGTACCGCCGTCTGCACGGCGTCCTCCCATGACCTTTCGGATTGACCTACAAGTTCGATAACCTTCACAACGCTCATAACATACCTCCTGCTTCCTAAGGATAATTCAAAGTCAGCAGTAGTATGTCCCAAACTGATGATGCTATTGCAGTCATCCTCTTTTTGATCCATGGCGTAAGGGCAGCGATTCCTGCAATAGACGCATGAATGCGCCGCCCATAATTTCCCAAGCGATCTCTGCTCCGAAGTACCGCGTCAACTGCTCTGCCAAATAGGGTAATGCGCCGACATCGGGCAGATCAGAAGGCGTAATGCCGATTCCGTCGAAATCGCTGCCTAAACCGACATGACCTCGGCCCATGACGCTTAACATGTGTTCTGCATGGCGGATGACATCGGCGCTGGTAGCCACAACGTTTTGCGTCAAAAACCGCGGATAAAGATTGATGCCTACTACGCCGCCGGATGCGGCAATCGCCCTTAACTGGTCATCCGACAAGTTGCGCGCATGTGGACATACTGCCCGGCAGTTCGAGTGCGATGCAATGAACGGGCCTCGACACAACTCGGCCACCTGCCAAAAGCCGAGCTCAGCCAAATGAGATACATCCACCAACATCCCTAAACGGTTCATCTCCGCCACAAATTCCTTACCCAAAGGAGTAAGCCCGCCTGCAGCATGGACCTCCACCCCATCAGCCAGCGCGTTGCCGCCGTTCCAAGTGAGACCTACAACACGTACGCCTATCCGGTAGAAGGCCTCCAACATGCGCACGTCGGTACCCAGCGGTTCACCGCCTTCTATAGAAAGCAGTCCGCCGGGAGTCTGATTGAGCGCTGATAAATCCTCCCGCCATAGAACAGGTACTATATAACCTGCGTCCACCGCTTGCCAAAACAACTCCGCCATGAGCAGAGCATCCGCCAGGTGCCCGTTCACGCTATTTGGATGGGAAAACATAGCAAAAACCTGTAGCGCCACTCCGGCTTGCCGCATACGCTTGGTATCCACCTGGCCTTGCGGCCGTCTAAAAAGCGTACCGCCTTGGCGCAGCAGGAGACTCAAGGTATCGCAATGAAAATCGATGATCGACGCAGCCACAAACTCCCACCTCGCAGCGTACAAAATAAAAATGAGCCTGACCGAAAGGGTCAGGCTACCATGTCCAATCAGGGAAGCTACTTTCTGGGTTGCACCAAGAACTTGATTGCAGTTCGTTCTTCACCATCAATCGTTACGTCGGCAAAAGCAGGAATGCATACCAAGTCGATTCCACTGGGCGCCATAAAGCCACGAGCAATGGCAATCGCCTTAACCGCCTGATTGATGGCGCCTGCTCCGATGGCTTGCAGCTCCGCCGTACCGTTTTCGCGCAACACGCCTGCTAGAGCACCTGCTACCGAGTTAGGATTTGACTTTGTCGAGACCTTGAGTACGTCCATGCTGTAAATGCACCCCCTCTATGCAATAGCTCTAGAAGTGCCTAGTATAACCGCAGTATAGCATTTTTTACCAACAAGTCATATACCTTAATTTGTTGAGCGGTTCTTTGTAAACACCATCACCCGACCAGATTCACGAAAGCCCACTAACTCCTGACGCGGTCCTTCCCCACGAACGTCGGCGAGAATATCATCTATCAGCTCATCTTGCAGCAAACGCTCGTCGTCGCGTAAGGCGACTGCGGCTTCCACAACCAAGTTCGTATCGAAATGTTGACGAATCAGGCTGATGATTAACGAGAGTTCTTCCCTGGAGAGACTCTCCGCATCGCGAGTAACCTCAACCTGAGTATATTCCCCCAACGTAATGCTCCCTACGCTGAGATGACCGATGCGCTGCCCGGATAAATGCGAATATGTCTCCAGATAACTGGACACCATCTGTTCGAAGGCCTGAAAATCGTCTTCCGCATAGCGTTGCCGCACCATGAAACTAAATGCCAGCTGAGCCTTGCCGGGACGAAAGCGGACGGAGTCGATCTCGTTGTAACGGATTAAGAGTGATACCAACAACGATGCGTGCTGCGAGATACTCTCCCCACTCAACACGACAGACCGGGAATCCGGCAAAACCTCACCCCACACTTCATCTTAAGTACTCGAGAATCAGTGTCATTATAACGCTACCGTGTAGGAGATACCAGCCTTCCGCGCGTTCTTGCATCATAGCGAGTAAGCACATAAGAGCCCGTTTGGGCTCTTATGTGCTAAAGACACGCCGACTCTCTTATTTCGCGTACTCGACGGATCGAGTTTCTCGAATTACAGTGACCTTAATTTGCCCTGGATATTCAAGCTCAGCTTCAATCCGCTTGACTATATCGCGTGCAATTTTGGTTGCAGCGGCGTCATCCACCTTATCCGGTTTGACGATGATTCTAATCTCGCGACCGGCTTGGATGGCATACGACTTCTCTACGCCGTCGAAACTGTCGGCGATGGCCTCGAGTTTCTCCAAGCGCTTGATATAGTTCTCCAGTGTTTCGCGACGTGCGCCGGGCCGCGCCGCCGAGATGCTGTCCGCCGCGCTGACCAGCACAGCTTCTACCGTGTGAGGTTCATAATCGCCGTGGTGACACTCCATGGCATGAATGACTTCACGAGATTCACGGTACTTGCGCAGCAGGTCGCGACCGATCTCCAAGTGAGTTCCCTCAACCTCGTGATCAACCGCTTTACCTATGTCGTGCAATAAACCGGCACGTTTTGCAACTTGGACGTCGCCGCCTATTTCCGCTGCCATAATGCCGGCCAGATGACTCACTTCTATACTGTGTTTAAGCACGCTCTGCCCGTAGCTGGTACGGAAACGCAGCCGCCCCAGAAGCTTGATCAACTCCGGATGGAGTCCGTGCACCCCCGTGTCGAAGGTTGCTTGTTCTCCCGTATCGCGGATGACTTGATCAACTTCCTTCTGCGCCTTCTCCACCATCTCCTCAATCCGAGCCGGATGAATACGGCCGTCGGCGACCAACTTTTCAAGAGCAATCCGAGCAATTTCACGTCGGATGGGATCAAAACCGGATAGGATAACCGCTTCCGGAGTGTCGTCGATAATCAGATCTATGCCCGTGAGTGTTTCCAGAGTGCGAATATTACGGCCTTCGCGCCCGATGATCCGCCCTTTCATATCATCACTGGGCAGGTTGACAACCGACACCGTACTCTCGGTAACATGGTCGGCTGCACAACGTTGAATCGCCAAGGAGACAATGTTGCGCGCACGTCTGTCTCCTTCTTCACGTGCTTCAGTTTCGATCTCTTTAATCTTCATCGCCATTTCATGGCGAACTTCGTCTTCAGTGCGCTTCAGTAGGAAATTCCTAGCCTCTTCGCCGGTCATGCCGGCAAGCCTTTCCAGTTCTTGCTGCCAGTACTCCGACATGCTGGAGACTTTGGCTTGCGCAACCTCTAATTCTTGCTTTTGTTGCTCAATCAACCGTTCCCTTATTTCAATCTGTTCAGTCTTCTTTTCCAGACTTTCTTCTTTGTTAATAAGGCGACGCTCATGTTGGTTCAGCTCATTACGGCGCTCGCGTAGTTCACGCTCGCTTTCGCTGCGCATTTTGTGCACTTCTTCTTTTGCTTCCAACAGAACTTCGCGTTTTTTAGCTTCCGCATCTTGCCCGGCTTGTGCGACGATTCGTTTGGCCTCCGACTCTGCGGAGCCCAACTTGGCTTCAGCCATAGAGCGACGCACGTAGTAGCCGAGAGCAAATGCAACTATCCCTACGACAATGGCTATAACCGTTGCTAATATATTGTTCTACCTCCCTTCACTCAATGATCCGCATTACATTTTCGTCAGGATTACAGGCAGAGACCTGGGAAACCGAGGGTTACAAAGAAAGCCGAGCGCATAACTCGGCTTACAGTCATACCATTGGTACTTCCGTATGAGGTGAACCCCGGGAGACGACCCAAGCTGACTCTACCGTATGGGGAACTAAAGCCCAATGTTTATTTTATTCTGTGTCGGATTGAATGTCAACATCAGGAACCACCTGCGTTAGGCACCAACGTATGGTTGACCAATCGAATCCGCGGCGTTGTAATAAGGCAGCCAAGCGCCGCACCGCCGCATCTCGCTTTTCCGGCGTCGTCGGTCGCCATGCCTTAAGGGCTATTTGGAGCGCTCTTTGCCGTTCTTCCGCGGCGTCCAGTTCAGATACGACTTCTCGAGCCAGTTCCCGCTCTACGCCGCGACGGGCAAGCTCTTCTTGAATACGGCGCAGACCAAACTTACCTTGGCGTTGCAGGGAAGCAGCCAGGTTTCTGGCATACGCGGCATCATCGATATAACCCAACTCCTGCACACGCTGTACGGCGGCCTGACACGCCGCGCAACTGAACCTTTTTTGCCGCAGTTTCTTAAGCAAACCCTGCTTTGATAGAGGCGTGCGTGCAATCATATCGAGCGCGGCTCTACGCGCCAATATGGTTTCCGCCTGCGCGCCGAGTTCATTGCGCTCCGCTTGCGTTAGTTCGCTTCCCACTCGCAGTTGCCGCGAGACTAGAAGCTCATCGGGACATAGCAACACCGACTCATCATGCCAACTAAGCCGATATAAACCTGGTCTACGCGTCTTCTTAATGCTTATCAGCACACATTTCATGCAGACGTCAACCCTGATCTGAGGTGAACTCCTTAGCCTGTTCGTTTGCCGCGCTGCCTACCGGCTTCCTCATCCCGACTCGCTCCAGCACCCGTGTTTCTATCTCGTTAAGCACATCCGGATTCTGTTTGAGGTAGATGCGAGCGTTCTCCTTGCCCTGTCCCAAGCGGACATCACCATAGGAAAACCAAGCACCGCTTTTTTGCACGACCTCCAGATCAGTGGCCACATCGATGATACAGCCTTCGCGGGAGATGCCTTCGCCGTAGATGATATCAAATTCAGCTTCCCGGAAAGGCGGCGCCACCTTGTTTTTCACGACCTTAACCCGAGTGCGGTTACCTATATTTTCTGAGCCTTGCTTGAGCGCTTCCACTCGCCGGACGTCCAGCCGTATGGAAGCGTAGAACTTGAGAGCCCGCCCACCAGGTGTAGTTTCGGGAGAGCCGAACATGACACCGACTTTTTCTCGGATTTGGTTGGTGAAGATCACCGCCGTATGCGACTTGCTGATGGCACCGGTGAGTTTACGTAGGGCTTGCGACATCAACCGTGCTTGCAACCCGACATGAGAATCGCCCATTTCACCCTCGATTTCCGCGCGAGGCACCAGCGCGGCGACGGAGTCGATGACGACGACATCGACGGCGCCGCTACGTACCAATGACTCCGCTATTTCCAAGGCGCTCTCCGCATTATCGGGCTGCGATATCAGCAGATTATCCGTATCGACGCCAAGATTTGCGGCGTATGTAGGATCAAGAGCATGCTCCACATCGATCATGGCGGCAATACCGCCCGCTTTTTGCGCCTCTGCCATAACATGCAGCGTAAGTGTGGTTTTTCCGGACGACTCCGGACCGTATATTTCCGTAACTCGACCTCTGGGGATACCGCCGATGCCTAGGGCGATATCCAAGGCGAGTGCTCCCGTAGGGATTGCATCCACATTGAATTTAGTGGCTGCTTCACCCAAACGCATGATGGAACCTTTACCATGTTGCTTTTCTATTTGGGTCAGCGCCATTTCCAATACTTTTTGCCGATCGCCAGACATGCTCGTCCTCCTACGTACCGCCTATGTATAGCTCATTGAAATATGCTGCCCTTAACGATTCGACGCCGGAAGACGCGATCCTTCTCCTTCCAACCGTAAAAACGAACAAAGGTTCCGTTTAGATCACTATGCCCAGCTCATATAAGTATAAATCCGCTTCTACCTCACTGTTGCTTGAGGAGATGCAGGCGTAGCATATTCAACGCATAACCGGCCGTTCTGGTTTTGATGCTTTCCCGCTCGCCGCGAAAGCGACACTCGGCCGTTTGTACAGTGCCGGCCCCATCCGCCAAAGCGATGTAAACCAAACCTACCGGCTTTGTTGCTGTGCCGCCGGCAGGCCCGGCAATGCCGGTTGTGGCTAAAGCGTAGGTGGTACCTGCTTCACGCAGAGCGCCCAGCGCCATTGCCTCCGCCACGGCAGGGCTTACCGCGCCGTGCTCCGCGATCAAACCAGCCGGTACTCCCAGCTCTGTCGTCTTCGCCGCGTTGCTGTAGGTGATCCAACCTCGCATATAATAGGCTGAGCTGCCCGGTATGTTGGTGAGGCGATGCGCCAATAGACCACCCGAACACGATTCCGCGGTGGCCAAGGTTTGGGAGCGTGCCGACAACAACTCACCGACCACCTGCTCTAGACTGGCTCCGTCAAAGCCGTAGATATGATCACCGCCGCGGCGACAGATCTCAGTTAGTATAGGCGCAATTAGACGTTCCGCCTCTTCGTCGCTATCGGCGCGGGCCGTAATTCGCAGCCGCGTTTCCCCTGCTCCGGCATACGGGGCGATGGTCGGATTACCTTGATTGGCAACCAAATCGGCGACCAGCTCTTCCATTGCCGATTCACCTAAGCCGTAAAAGTGCACTACGCGAGAGCGCGTGACGCGTTTACCTTGCTTGGCCGTTAGGTACGGCAAAACGGTCTGTTCCATCATGCCCCTCATCTCCGTGGGAACACCGGGCACGGCAATGATGGTTTTATCCCCATGCTCCAGCAAAATCCCCAGAGCCGTACCGCGTTTGTTGGGGATAGCCAGCGCGCCTTCCGGAAATTGCGCCTGACGTAGATTGTTACCAGGCATCGGCCGATGCGCGTGTTGAAAATAACGCCTAACATGCTCTTCCGCTTCAGGCAAAACGCGCAACGGCCTACCTGTTACGGAAGCGATCACTCCCCGCGTGAGGTCATCTTCGGTGGGGCCAAGACCGCCGCTGATTAAAACAACGTCGGCCCGCTGTAGTGCCTGTGCCAGCACGCCGACCATGCGCAGCCAATTATCACCGACCGTGCTTTTGAAATAAACATCAACGCCGATTTCCGCCAAATGCGCCGCCAACCATTGCGCGTTCGTATCGACAATCTCTCCCAATAAAAGCTCGGTACCGACCATAACCAACTCTACCCGCATCCATATTCTCCTCCAAACAACCGTTGCTCGTACCGTGCATACCACCGTTGTTCTGTGGTCAAAGCAGCAACCTCATACCTTGGAACGTCAGAGTGTATAGAACGCTACCTAACCCGCCGAAACGCAATAATAAGAACAGGACCAAGAACCCATACGGTTCGAGCGCGGCATATACGGCGGCTAAACGACCCGGCAGCAGAGTGAGGAGAATCTTGGATCCGTCCAGAGGCGGAATAGGAAACAGGTTGAACACCGCCAGCATCAAGTTGAGTTGCACGCCGATCAGCAATAGCATAATAAGGGGGTCCTGGTACGTCGCATCGAGTCTCAACAATATCGGGACGGCCACTTTGAAAAGAAGGCCGAAAATCACTGCCAGAGCAAGATTGGCCGCCGGACCGGCTACGCTTACCAAAAGCATCCCGGTATTGGGATTGCGAAAGTTTTGCGGCATTACCTGCACCGGTTTCGCCCAACCTATACCGGCCAGCAGTAGCGTCAGGATACCCGGTAACGAGATGTGAGACATGAAGTTCAAGGTTAAGCGACCTTGCCGCTCCGGTGTCGGGTCTCCCAACCTTACCGCCGTATAAGCATGCGCATACTCATGAAAGGAGATCGCCAAAAGAAACACCGGAATGGACAAAATGATGTCCGCAATATCGTTCATTGTTACCTCCCCGAAGCGTCTTCTTTTGTTGCTGTTTCATCAAGCGATTCCGGCGCCTTCGGCGGTTTGCGGTATCCGTCAAGCCAGTACTTGGCTAAACCAACGCCTAAGGTAATGAAGATGAGACTTGCTCCTTGAGTAGCCATAGGCATGCCCAACACATCGTTAAATACTGCGCTCTGTACGCTTAGAAACGCCAGTAGAATCACCAGCCACCAGCCGCCCAAATACGCCGTTAAGATAGGATTGACGCGCGGAAAACGCTTTTTGGCGACGGGTAACGTAATTGAGAGCAGAAAATAGTATGATCCGGCAATGGCCAGTACGCCCAAAACTTGGCTCCACTGGCCGGAAGTGCGAATGATGAGCTCTACTCCCTCAATCATCGGAGCTATGACATTCCAAAGGAGTATCGCTTCCCACGCCAATACAAACGAGGTGACCACGTCACCGGTCATTCGTTGCCTCCACCTCATACAAACACCTCCGATGCAAGGAAAATTCGCCGTGTTAGGACGCACTACCTTTTGTTTTGTTGCGTGTTGTTATTGTCATAATACAGGGCAGACTAGAAATCAACCTGTATTTGGGGAGGTGAATCGTTTTGGCGGTTGACGATCAGCTTGTGGTGCTTTTAGCGCAGTTTATTCACGCGGACGAGAACGCCTTGAGCTTGGATGATGCGCTTTGGAGCCATGAAGGCGGGCTTTTGGAAGCCGACCGGATTTCGGATTTGATCGATGAGATTGAGGGTGAGTTCAACATTCGCGTGCACCCAAGTGAACTGGAAAACCTGGATACCGTGGCAGACCTTATCAACCACATACAAGCCCAGGTTCACGATACCAACGGAAATCTTCACCAATAGTGAAGCGTAACGGATAATCACGCTCGATCGCTCCGAGTTCCGGACTCGCCGCGGAGCGATCGAGCCTGTTTACGCTTAAGACGACCCGCTATGCCTTTTGCGTTTTGGCACCCCGGATGTCGACTTGGACGAGCCGGTACGTATCTTCTCCGTCACCGGGGATAGCCTTAAAGAGCGCAATGCCGCCGTCTCTTAAAATGATACCGGAGTTGGCATCCGGATACTCCGACAAAAAGACGACTTCCCTTACCCCAGCTTGCACTAGTGCCTTAGCGCATCCCGTACACGGGAAATCGGTACAGTACAAGGTGGAATCGGCACTGCTGATGCCATTAACGGCACACTGTAAAATGGCGTTCAACTCCGCGTGCACCGTGCGAATGCACGAAGGCCGACCATTCTGTTCCACAATAAGGCAACCGACATCGTCGCAGTGCGGTCCGCCCTTAACCGAGCCGTTGTAGCCGGTAGCTAAAACGCGGTGATCGCGCACCAACACTGCGCCTACGCGCCGACGCGGACAAGTAGCCCGTGACGCGGCCAGTTTCGCCATCTGCAGAAAATAATCATCCCATGAGGGACGGCGATGCTCTGCCATCCGAAAACCCTCCTACAAGTGGGTTTTGCTTGTTGTCTACACATGTTAATGATAGCTGAAACCCAGTTGCAACGGTCCGTGCGTCCAACAATCGCCTACGGAATACGCATCAACGATAACCCAGTCGTTTACGACCTTGATTTTATCCACAATTTCATATACGGCGCTCGGCCGTACGCCGCCAATAGAGCCGTCTGCTTGAGGCATTACTCCGGCATCAATGACAATCTGCCGAATTTCACCCTGCGCCCAGACGATAACCTGTTCAAAGAGTTGACTGGCGGGCAACCTACCGTCAAACGCATGCGAAGCAATGACGGTTTGATCTTTATATACGAGCTTATTTTGGATCAGGTTAAAGTCTGCCAAAATAGGCTCACCATATGCGGCATTCGTGAGTGCGACAACCTGAACGATGACGCTTTCAATGTCGGGATAGCTGTGGATCGCCTCTACCACCAAGTTGATCACTGTATCTGTGGTGATCGTTGTCAGCTGGTTATCTACACCGACTACAATACGGTCTATGCGCACTCCGGTGTTGCTTTCCACATCTCCCGCGCCGCTACGCAGCACCTGCTCATTAGCCTGCCCCAGTAACCGCTCCAGCTGCTGTTTGGTATTCTCCGGCGTTTGCCTGGTGTTAATGACTTGGGTGGCAATGACATCCAGAGCGTTATAAATAAAGTGCGCCTGACGCAGGTTGGCGTTCGCCTGTTGTAGGCGAGTGGCTTGATCGAAATAGTAATCGCCAGCCTTGCGCAACTCCGCCAGTTGCTGAACCAATACATTACGTTCCGATTCCAATCCCGCCAAGTCCGCCTGCATATTTTGAATACGGCTGGTGAGATGATCGTTCTCGCTGCGCAATTGATCGTTGCGTATCTGCAACTCTGCGTTTTGCGCGCCGAGTTCCTTTCTCTGCTCTTCCAACTGCGCTTTCTCCATTTGCAGCTGAGTATTCTCGGCATCCGTTCGCAGAACGCTTTCTACCAACCGTTGTCTTTGCTCCTCCAGCTCGGCCAGCTCGGCATTTTTAACAGTGACGTCGTTTGAGAGCGCTGTAATGGACTTGCGTAGGTTTTCCAAGCCGAAAAGCGCTTCGCGGGCGCTGCTGCTTATGAGAATAAGGATACCTAACGTAAACGAAACGATGAATATGCCTGTTACCACGGTAATGACCCGCGAAGTATAACGCGGTCGTAAACCGAAAATGCTGAGACGTTTGCGGCCTACGATCATGCCCACGCGGTCGCCCCAATAGGCTGTAAAACCGCCCACGACCAACAACAGCATAATCATACCTACGCCAAATACCATTTACAGTCACCCCCGTTCCCACGTACGGGCGAGAAAAGAGCGCATAACTCGACGCGCCGTTCTACAACTTTCGCCTATAACGTCGCGCATCCCTTTTTCATGCAGACGAGATTCGAGCCTTATCGCTTAATCCCTACATTGCCATTTTATCTCATCGGACTGTGATTTGAGTAAAATGCGCCTATACTCAACCCCCCGCCTGCGCAGAGCCGGCAATCGCGCCGCCTTACTTAAGTGTTCGCATGGACCGCCGCGTTACCACATGATGTGTATTGAGCCGACTGCGACGGTAGGCGTAGGCACAGTGGTAGGCGACAGCGACTGGATGACGCGCCGCGGCACGTCGGGCGTTTGTCTGCCGCCTTTACTGCTCGGATAGGCCTCAAAGTATGGCCGCGTTCAGTTTACATCTCTTCCGGCGCTTCTAACCCAAGTAGGAACAACCCATTAGCGATCACCGTGCGTGTAGCCCGCAGCAACTCCAGCCGCTCCGCCTCCAGGTTGCTGCCGACGACGCGGTGTTCATGGTAAAAACCGTTAAAGGCTCTGCAGAGTTCGAGTAGGTAATGGGCGATGCCTGCAGGCTCACGAGCTGCTTCCGCCGCCTCAACAACGTCGGGGAAACGTTCCAGCTCTTTAATCAAGGTCATCTCTTCAGCTGAGTTCAGCCCCGCATAGTCTAGTTGCGTGCTGTTACACTCCACTTGCGCCGCCTTGCGCAACACGCTGCCGGCACGAGCATAGGTGTACTGAACATAGGGACCCGTATCGCCCTCAAAGCTCAGTGCTGAGGCAAAATCGAAGGAGATGTCCTTCATCCGGCTATATACCAGGAATCGGAAAAGTACGGCGCCGATACCGATTTGCTCGGCTACCTGTTCTTTTTGCGCGAGGTTCGGATTGCGCGCTTCTATAATGGCCAGCGCTCTGGCGCTAGCTTCATTAAGTACATCCTCCAGGAAAACCACATTGCCGCGGCGCGTCGACATCGCTTGGTCGCCGAACCGGATGGTGCCGAAGGGGATATGTTCGTAGCGATCCACCCACTGCATACCGGCTTTACGCAACACGGCAAACACCTGCTGGAAGTGCAATTGCTGCGGAGCGCCCACCACATACAGCACAAACGTCGGCTGATACGTATGCCAACGATAAATGGCGGCTGCTAAGTCACGAGTGGCATACAGCGTCGCGCCGTCGCTCTTTTGAATTAGGCAAGGCGGCAAATTCTCATCGTCTAGGTTGACGATCTTGGCTCCTTCGCTGGTCTGTAACAGGCCCTTTTCCGTCAACATGGACACGACGGCGGCCATTTTATCTTCGTAGAACGCTTCTCCGTTGTAGGAATCGAAAGTAATGCCCATCCGGGCGTAGATGGTTTTGAACTCCTCAATCGATAAGCTGCGAAAACGCTCCCATAGGGCATATATCTCCGGATCGCCCTGCTCCAGTCGGGCGAATGCCTCTCGCGCCGCATCTTCCAATGCCGGATCCACTTCAGCTTCTTTATGGAAGCGCACATAAAGGCGGAAGAGCTCCTTGATGGGACTGAGCCGCAGTTGCTCTTCATCGCCCCACATCCGGTAGCCGACAATCCATTTGCCGCATTGCGTACCCCAGTCGCCCAAGTGATTTACCCGCTCTACCTGATATCCTCGGAAGCTGAAGATACGGGCAAGAGAGTGCCCTAATATCGTGGTGCGAATAAGCGCCACACCTACCGGTTTGGCAATATTGGGCGAGGAGAAATCGATCACTACCGTTTTTGGCGTATCTTGCACGGTAGAACCGTAACTCTCTTTTTGCGCGGCAATGGTCGTCAACACATCATGCGCTCTTTGGCCCTTCTCGATAAAGAAGTTGACATAGCCGCCCACAACAGCAACCCGCTCCAGCCACACGGGCTTTTCTATTTCAGCAGCAATATCTTGGGCAATTTGAGCAGGCGCCTTTCGTAAAATCTTCGCCAGACTAAAAGCGGGAAAGGCAAAATCGCCCAGCGTCGGATCCGGCGGAACCTCAACAAGCCTGTTCAGATCCAATTCCGCCTGCAGCTCATCGGGTAATGCCTGCCTTATCAGCTCAATGGTCCGTTCTTTAAAAATGCTCATATAATCCCTCCATCCGGCGATGCAGAAGCCCTACTCCGCCGCATGATCGTATTATAGCGCTGGAATAACGAAGCGACAATGTACAAACCATTTTTGCAGCGACTTGTCCATACCTCGCGCATGATAAAATAAAGATACGCTGATCGCCTGATAAGGAGTCGATTTTCATGTCCAAATCGGACTATCTCAGTCTGCTGCGCCAATACCTGGATACAGACGCTTTCGCAACCCTATGCGATCTGGTGCGCCGGCGCGAACGTCCTCCCTTCGAGTACGATTCGACAACCGCCCGGATTGAACCGGCACTGGACGATATCGATCCCGAAAACGTCGCAGCCGTTGACCTGGACGTCGTACTCACCGCTTGCGATATCCTTAACCGGCATGCCGATCAATTGGATCTCCAATCGGTGCACACCACGGTGTGCCCCGACAGCGGCATATCTGAACACTCTTTCGACTTTACGCCGGAGGATCCGGAATACGCAGCGTTTATGCGGTTGCTCCAACCGATGATCAACGCCGCCGAAATTCAGGTCGCTACCTTTAAGCAACCAGACCTAATCCGTTTGCGCGTGCACCTGCCGTACTATGGCGAGCACGATTACCAGCAAAAGAAAGAGCAGCTCTATTTTTGCCGCGACCTTGCCCGGCGCAGAGTGAAACAGACACCCTTTCACGGCACACGCGTCTAAGGCAGATTCATACGGCGAGCTCGGCAAGTCCCGCTCTTAAGGCTTAGTCCTTGCTTACTAACACATCACCCATCCGGCGGACATACCATGGAAACAGAAAGACCAGGATGTAGGTGGTGTTCATGTCCCTGGCCATAGTGGTTGAAACCGCGTGGATTGTCGAGAACCTCCAGTCTGTCGGCGGAGGCGGTCTTTTTAACTTAGCTTTCAATCTGAGCCAAGTATCTGCCGCCGTGCATGAAGCTTTGGGTCAACCTAATATGCTCAAGCATGCGCCCGTATGTATCTATAAACTCACGGAAGCGCAACGCGCCGTGCTGGTGGCTGATGGATACCTAGCGGAAATAGTGCTGGTAAACAGCACTTTACGTCTGCATATTCGGTTAATTCATGTGTGTCCGTTTGTTGCTCGCAAGACAATTGTCTGGCCGGACGTGAATTTGAGAGTCGCTATCATCTAATAGTATACCGCACATGCGCGCCGGCGCAGCAGCGCCGGCGGGCGTTCTGCCGTTCCACGGCTTATCCAAGTTTCTCTGCATGCTCCTTGATACCGGCCAACATCGACTCGCAGTTCTCTTTTACCACTAGCTTGGCTACGGGATTGAGCATCGCGGCAAACATCGGAATACCGATTTCGAACTCACAAGTCACCTTCAGCAAGGTGCCTTCCGGATGCGTTTCACAGGTCCAATCGCCTCTAAACACCTTCAAGTCGCCGGAGAGCAGATCATAGTGAATGCGTAACTCATCATCGTAGGCAATATCTTCCTCGCGCCACTTCATGGCGGCTCCTTTCAACTTAGCTTCCCACACGCTCACCTGACGACCGGGTTCGCTGGATTCAATGGTGATCTTATCGACTGCCGGCATAAACTCCGGATAATCAGCAGTGTTCTTCACCACTTCGTAAACGCGCTGCGGATCAGCCTTTACTACGGTCTCCGCCTCAACATACGGCATCGAACATTCACTCCTCACTCTGAAATCCTGCGTCCATCTTAACGCGTATATTAAAGCTCGGCGTCTACTGCAGCCGCCTGCGCCACACCTTTGCTTACAGCATCAAGCACTATGTCGATCTGTTCATAGGTAATAACTGCGGGCGGCGACAGACGTATGACGGAAGGGTTGTTTAATGAATGGATTACGATTACGTGCTGAGCCGCCAGTTCGGCGATCATGACGCCGGAGTGGGCTTCTTTGCCCATTTCCAGACCAATCAAGAGGCCTTTCCCCCGTACATCCCGCAGAACCTGGGGATACTCCTGCCGCAATTGGCGCAGACGATTGAGAATGTAGGCGCCTTTTTCCGCAGCTTGCTCAACCAAACCTTCATCTTTTAAAGCTTTAATGGCTGCAATACCTGCTACGCAGGCCAACGGATTACCGCCGAAGGTGCTGCTGTGAATGTAAGGATTATCATTGAAAAGCTCGAAAATGGGAGGCTTGGCGGTTATTGCGCCTATAGGCATGACTCCGCCGCCTAATGCTTTTGCCGTTGTAAGAATGTCGGGCGTTACATCCCAATGGTTGCAGGCGAAGTACTTCCCCGTACGCCCCATGCCGGTCTGCACTTCGTCAAAGATTAAGACCAGACCGTGCCGATCACAGACATCGCGCAATCCGGGGAGGTAGTCATCCGGTGGTACGATCACTCCACCTTCCCCTTGGATGGGTTCGACGATTACAGTACCGACTTCAGGAGTAACGGCCGCTTCCACCGCTCGCCAATCGCCGAAAGGTACATGAATGAATCCAGGCAACAGTGGATAGAAAGGTTCACGATAGAGTTCCCTTCCGCTGGCGGATAGAGCGCCGAAGGTTTTTCCGTGAAAAGCGCCTTTCGTAGCTATGACGCCAGGCTTTTTTGTGAAGGCGCGCGCCAGCTTCAGAGCGCCTTCGTTGGCTTCAGCCCCGCTATTACAAAAGAACGAATACTGTAAATCGCCCGGCGTAATTTCGGCAAGGCATTTACCTAATGCGGCGACCCACTTGTGCGGCAACGTACGCCCATGCATCGCCATTCTGTCCAACTGTTCGCGGACCGCCGCTACCACCTGCGGGTGGCTGTGCCCATGAAACATTACGCCGTATGAACCGCAGTCTATGTACTCTTGGCCATAGATATCGCTGATTATCGCACCGTTTGCCGCCCACTCCAAGGTTGTTAAACCCATAAAGCGATATAGGCGCGCCATGGCGTCATTGACATATGTCCCGTAATCATTCAGCGCTTGCTCCACTACTTGATCGGGATTTGTCACAAACGGTTCGGTGTGGTGAAGTTCATCTGCCATCCTTCATCCTCCCTTAAACTGTAACTATGTACCGCACAAGCATATCCTAAAGGTTTCCGCAATTGCGGCCTGAGACCTCTATGAGTACGGGGCATGTCCCTATGCGTACTCCTCTAACATACCATAACTGATCCAAGTTGGTAGCATACAATCAATGAAAAGCGGCCTGTCGGTTTCTATGCTCCGACAGGCCGGCATCAGGCAGTCAAGATATGCTCCAGTTTCTTATGCTCCTGAGGTGGAGAAAGGACCAAAGGCATCGTCTCTCCCAATATGTCGCGAAACTCCTCACCGGTCATTTTCTCCTCGGCTAACAACTGCAGCGCGATGTCATGCAGTTTGTCCTTGCACACGACGATCTGCCTTTTTACATACTCTTCCTGCGATTGGATCAGCTTCTTTTGTTCCTCGTGCTTTACCTGTGCAGGCAGAATATCGGGATCTACCACGCCTAAATCCGACAGACCGGCGCGAATGAGCCGCTCCGCCAAATTGAGTGCTTGCTTAAAGTCACCGGCAGCCCCGGTGCTGCGACTGCCCAAACAAAGCTCCTCCGCCACTGCTCCTCCCAAACAAACTGCCATCTGATCGAGAATGTCTTGCTTGGTATAAATATAGCGATCGCTGTCCGGCGCCTGCCGCATGTAACCCATCGCCATGCCGCGCGGTGTGATATTGATGGTAGAAACCGATCCAGGTCGCACCATTTCACTGATTAAGGCGTGCCCTGCCTCGTGAAAGGCGATACGTTGCTTTTCATCCTCGGTTGGCCGGCGATCAAGCTTCTCGCCCATCTGCACTTTATCCATGGCTTCGTGTAAATCAGCGACGCTGATTCGATCTCTGCCGCTGCGCATGGCTAGAATTGCCGCTTCATTCATCACAGCTTCCAAATGAGCTCCCGAGAAGCCGTAGGTATCCCTCGCTATGTCCTCAAGGTTTACCGTCTCATCTAAGGGATGCTTGCGCGCGTGGATCTTCAAGATGTGCAAGCGCCCTTCTTTATCCGGCAGATCGACGTGCACGGTGCGATCAAAGCGTCCCGGTCGTAATAGGGCAGGGTCGAGCAAGTCGGCGCGGTTGGTTGCCGCCACAACCAGAATTTGCACTGCATTGTGGTCGGTACTAATGCCGTCCATTTGCACCAGCAGCTCATTGAGCGTTTGGTCATATTCAAGATGACCCGCGTGACTCCCGCGTTTACCGCCTAACACTTCGATCTCATCAAAGAAAATGATGGCATGTTTCTTGTGCTGCGCTTCAGCCAAAGCACGCGCATCGCGGAAAATCTTCCGGATGCGTTGAGCGCCGACGCCTGCATACATTTCGACAAACTGGCTTCCGGATACGGCGATGAACGCCGAGTTCACAAAGTTGGCTGCTGCTTTTGCCAACAGCGTTTTACCCGTACCGGGCGGACCTACCAACAGGATGCCTTTAATCGGTCGGATCCCCAGTACGGCTGCCTTTTCCGGCTTTTGTATCAGCTCCAGCGCTTCTACAAACTCGCGTTTGGCTACCTCCTGTCCGCCGATATCGGCGAACGTGACCGGGCTCCAAGCACCGGCAGACCTAGGTCCGCCTGCCAACTCAAACCTAGAGCCCATTCCCTTGCCGTCCAGCATCATGCGGAGCATAAAGGCGACACCGGCCAACACTAAAAAAGGTGTAGGATCTACGCCTTGGATGACGGCGAAGGCTAAAGCAGCCAAGGCTATACCAATCAGGAACTCTTTTTTCATGAGGCATAACCTCCTGCTACGGATGTGGCTTGCAGAGTTTCCGGCGAACGCGGTATCAGCTCAAATAGTGTGCTTCCGTCCTTGCTCAATTGCAGATAGACGTACTCTGTATCAACATAAACACGATAGTCGTCCAGTTGCTCTTGTTTGGCAATTTGCGCCAATCCGACCGCCATCTGCGTGAACTGACCGGTAGCTATCCCTTGCTGAATATGAAAATGCATTTGATAATAGGTCTCTGCAAGTTCAGCGGAACGATCGTCACGGATGACCACGCCGCCGAACCGTTTACCAAACGCCTCAGCGCCGCATTGATTTACAACGTAATGGACGTCGGGCAAATCGGCTGACGCTGATAAAGATAGAACAATCCGGCGTTTATTGCCTACGGTGGTAAAGGTAACGTCCTTTACTCCAGTCAACTGGGTTATGCGTGCCAGGAGCGGGTCGGTTACCTTGTATTGGTAAACATAATAATAGCTTGATAAGGCTGCAGCTAAAGTGATTAAACACGTCAAAACGACGACGCGCATATTCAATCCTTTCAAACACCCATCTCCTTAACTAGCCTAAGCATTCAGGTACCGGCTGCTTGGATCAAAGCGTCATGAACTATGGTATTAATGTAGAGCTGGAAAGGTGGTCCGGAGATTATCGGAACCCTGTATTACGGATGGGTAATCCCCGGAGGGGAGCAAATACATAGCAGCAGCATACCGATGGGTCAATTATAACATAAGCCCAGCTCAAGCAGGGGTGTTGCGTCCGCGCGCAATTCTGCCGCCTTTGGAGACAACCGGAAGGGGCGCCGAAATATGGTCGACGCTTACAAGCAGTGATGGCGGTGGGATGAGCGGCAACGGCCGGCTTTTCGGGAGAACGAAAATTAGAAAAAACCGCCGACGGTATAGCCCAACACTGCGCCGGCGATCACATCGCTCGGCCAATGCCGTTTAAGTTGTACTCTGGACATGCCGACCAGCGCCGCTGCGACATAGTAGGCGTAAGCATGTTTTGGATCATCTTTAGCCAATATCCGCGCCATGGCGAATGCGGTCGAAGTGTGACCGCTGGGCATGGAATGGTAGTCGTCGGACAGGCTAAAGCCGTAGTACCTACCCTGACCGTCATCTACATTAGGCCGAGCGCGTCCCAATACGGCCTTCAGAGAGATGGTGACGGCACTGGCGACGGCAACAGCTTTAGCGGATCGCCAAACCGCCTCCTCATCCTGCGAGTAGAGTACCACGTACCCAGTCAGCGTCTCCGTTTTTTCCATGGCTTGAGATGTCGCGTCAACAGACAGAAGCGCCGTATTGTCGGACGTGTCGATCTGCAGCAGACCGGCGGGCTCATAGTCCAAACCAATGGTTAATAACAACGGTTCCGTACCGGCGCCCGATACTACCCAGGCATCGTCATCAGCAGCGTATACCATTGACGGTGATATTGGTTCCTCAGCCTGAACCGAAAACAACGGTCCTGCAAATAGGCAGAACCAAACCGCAACGAAGCACAAGCGTTGCCTTTTCATGTAATCCATGCGGCGCACCTACCTTATAAGGCCGTATTTTCTCTGCCTAGCCGCAGTCTACCTGCTTTGGGGAAGCATAGTACAAACTTCCTGCTCAGCCTAGCATAAGCGACCTGCTCCATGTGAATCTTACATGTAGGAGGTATCCACACATGAAGGCAACCGGAATTGTCCGTAGGATAGATGATTTGGGCAGAATCGTCATCCCGAAGGAGATTCGCCGCACTCTCCGCATTCGGGAACGTGACGCTTTAGAGATCTTCACCGATCGGGACGGCGAAGTGATCTTGAAGAAGTATTCGCCTATAGCCGATTTGGAAGATTTTGCTCAGGAGTACGCGGATTCGTTGTTTGAATCGACAGGACATGTAGCTTTAATCATCGATCGAGATACGTATATTGCCGTGGCGGGGACCAGCAAGAAGACCTATCTGGGTAAAACGGTAAGTGATGATATCGCTGATTTGATGGAAGATCGCAAACCTTGGAGCAGCGCCACGGCTAACCGCAAGTTGGCAATTACCAACTTCGAGGATGCTCACCAAATTTTGGTCCCCATCATTCATGACGGCGATGTGGTCGGTGCGGTGGCATTAGTTTCCAAAGACAGACCCTTGGGCGAACTGGAACAGACCTTATGCCAGACGGCGGCGGACTTTCTCGCGAAACAACTTGGCTGAAGCATAAAAAGAGGCGACTCCCGGATAGCGAGTGTGTCGCCTCTTATAACGTTTCTTGGAAACGCACCTTTACACGTGCTCCGGTAGCTGCAATATAGATATCCACAGTGGACTCCGCATCAAAAAAGTTGCTGTTATAGTAACCGTCCGCAGATTGCACGAAACCGGTTTCGGCGAGATTATGTGATGTAAGCAGACTATCCAACTTGACTCTTAAGCCCACGGTAACCGGCAGCACCAAGGTCACCTCCGCAAGCGTGGCATTGATAAACACGTCGGTACGTCGATGCGTTTCTCCCAATCGCAGTTCTATGCGCGCCAACCCGGCGGATATGTCCAAAGTACGTAATTGCAGATCGGCAAACGTGACCTCCAACCCGGCTACTGTTGAAGAGATTTCCACATCCAATGGAATGGCCCGCGTTAAGCGCATATCCCAAAGTTCAGACAGCCCGCGTAGCCATTTGGGCGCCCGTCTGTCTTCCTGCCGTAATTCGACCATGGCTGCTTGTGGTTGGGGCAACTGTACTTGGCTCGGTTCAGCGCCGAAAACGCGGAAATCGGCCTCGTACAACCCGGCTCCGCCACTGCCTATACGAATGACGCCCGTGCCGATGTCTAAACGCAACCGTGCTTCTTTCGCTTCAGCGCTTAAGGGTACTTGCGCGCTAAGCGTCCGTGCTTGCCAATCATCTTGGCGTACGCCGCCGATGCTGACCGCGAACATAATGAGCAGCAAAGCGAACAATGTGGGCAGAAACCAAAAACGCGTGCGCTGCAAAGCTAGATATAGCCCCAGCACGACCAAGAAAGCCGGCCACCACTGGAGAAGGTTCCACCACAGATTCCATTCGAGAAAGCCCCAGGTCATCATGAGTAGGAGAAAACCTACCACGACCAGGATAGCTCCCAAGTTAACCCGTCCCGGACGCAAAACAGCGTAGCCTCCTTACTCCGACAATCCTCGTAATATAAGCACTACGCCAAGACCGATGATAAACACCGGGAATAGGTCGCCAAGACTGAACCAGGGGAATAAATTGCGTAACACATATAATAATCCGATGCCGATTAAGAGTACGCCGCCCAATCTTTGTCGTCGCGCTCTCTCATCTTCTTCGGTAGTGTCCGGCGGTCCGCCGACGGCGAGCTCCTCATCATCTATGTCTTCTTGCTCGTCTGCGCTTTGCTCGGTCAGGTCCGATTCCCTCGCCGTTGGCCCCTCTGCGGTGTCATCGGCTCTCGGTTCGGCATCATCAACCTCCTTGTGCTTCTGCAGACGCGCCTCCACCTGCTTGGCTCCGCGCAGCACTTTCCGCCGCAAGGCTTCGCTTTTGGCGAACATGGTGGTAGGTTCTTCATTTTGCCCCGGCTCCGGGGGTATGATGACCCAACCTACAAGATAAAGGAACAATCCGGCGCCACCTGGGAAGACTAATAAGACCATGATCAAGCGAATAATAGTGGGATCTACATCGAAGTATTCGCCCAAACCGCTGGCGATACCCGCGATGATATGATCTCGTTGCGACCGATAAAGCCTTTTTTGCACCACGCACACTCCCATACCGACACATGGTACGCCATGGACTTAGGTCACTGAACAGCATGTCGCTGCCGAAGCCGCGGCTTAACCGTGTTTACCCCATTCTCCCTCCTATAACAATAGGCCATTTGTCTTTGGAATTCAACGCAAGGTTACACGACCTACTCTCTGTAAACAAAAACTTAACGCGGCACGGTCCAATAGAGCGGTCTTCAAATTGACCTGTCCACGTCCACATTCTATGAATAACTTTATGCCTTCTTGAACATAAAATAATAAGGATGTAGAAACGCCGTCCGCTCCAACTGCTGCGTCATCAGACCACCTAACCGGCATCGTCTATGTTTGAGCAGACATCTAATCAAGTTGCATCTGGAGATCAGCTGTTCTCCAGATCTGCGCCGGCGATCTCTATTGCAGGTCGACAATTCCGCTGGTCGGGCTTCTGTGCCGCGCAGCAACAGGTAATAGACGGCATCGTAAGCCCTCTCACCGCCCTGCTTGCGCTCGAAGTACGAAACAGATCGAGAAGGAGGAGACCTTATGAATGATAAACAGCGTTACTATGCCAGTCTGGAGCGGCAACGCGCTGCGGAGGCATCGCTTGGCAACCCGCCCGTTGCAGGGCCTGATGCCGGGCTACTGGACGCTCTATATGCAGATATGGGGATGCGAGCCTTCGCCGCGTTTCAAAATTGTCTTGATTGGTTAGGATCCATAGGTCACAGACAGACACGGCTATCATGCAGAGAAGGTGATCCGGCTGTGGATAAAGTCATTACAGACCATCTGCGAGAGATAAACGCGACTATGACCGAACTAAAGGAACAGTTGTCGGCGCTTGAAACCAGCATGTCGAATTTAGAGGCCGGCATGCGCCGGATTGACAAATATACGCTGGATGCCTTCAGGCAGTTGGCTGAACTGGATGCCGCTCGTATGGCGGGAACGCGGCAGGATCTTGACACGCAGCCGGGTAACAGGCGTTTAGCAAAGGAAGAAGCCATGCATTTGGCTATTGAGGCGGCTAAGGAAATGGCCAAAGCGGGGCAGTCGCTCTCGCTGGCGGCTGTAGCCAGAAGAGCCGGACTGAAGTACGGACAGATCGTATACGCATTTGGTAACAAAGAGACCTTCATGGCGAAACTGCAAGCCATCCAAGAGACGGAAGCACAAAGCAAATCACCGCCTCAAACAGAGGTTGCCGCAACCGGGGAGCGCGAAGCGGCCTCATAATAAGTGGTACGGCTAGCGGTGCAGCTGGGACATCCGATGTGAAGGCGCCGCCACATCTTACAAAGAACGGCATAGAGGTTTTAACTGTAGCGTGCACGGTAACGTTAATGCCGGGTCCGGCCGCCATGGACCGCTAAGGTAACCGTGCACGCTACGAATGCAGGTGTTTATACATTGAAACGGAAGTTTACGATATCGCCGTCCTGCATGACATACTCTTTACCTTCTAAGCGCAACACGGCGTGCTCTTTCAGCTTCTGCCCGCCATACGCGGTAAAATCATGATACGACACGACTTCAGCCCGAATAAAGCCCCGTTCGATATCCGAGTGTATCTTGCCTGCTGCCTGCTTGGCGGTTGTCCCTTGTCTGATCGTCCAAGCCTTCACTTCATCTTCTCCTACCGTAAAAAACGAGATTAGGCCCAAATGAGCATACGCAGCCCTGGCCAACCTGGCCAGACCGCTCTCGGTAATGCCTAGGTCTTGCATGAAAGCCTGTCTATCCTCTTCAGGCAGTTCGGCAATCTCCATTTCCACCTGCGCGCAGATCTCTAAATACGGCGCATGTTCCGCTTCGCACCACGCCGCCACATCCATCTTGCCCGGATACTGGCCCGATAGGAGTTCCTCTTCATCCGTATTGACTACGACAATTAAGGGCAAATCGCTATAGAAAGTGATGCCTTGCAGTTGGAGCCGCTCCTCTTTAGTTAGAGATTGCCGCCTTAACGGCACGCCTTGCTCCAATTGCTCGGCTATACGGGTAAAAAGAGCGATATCTTGCGCGGTCTGAGCCTGTTTCGCCCCTTTGCGCAGGCGAGATAGACGCGTATCGGCCATAGCCCAGTCGGTGATCGTCAGTTCATTGATCACCTCATGCAACTCGGCATACGGGTTGATCCCATCCTCAAACCGAGTCGGTACATGCTGCGCTTCAAAGGCGCGCAAGACTACAACCATGGCGTCGATATCCTTTAGCGCCGAAAGGAACTCGCCGCTGCGACCGGGCTCCAGACCTGGGATATCTGTAACGTTGATTTTCGCATATGTAGTTTTACGCGGTCTATAGAACGCCGAGAGGTAATCGATCCGCGCATCAGGCACCCGAGCTATGCCGACAGTCGCCTTTCCCTTGCTCGCTTCAGGTTCGGTTTGGGTAAGTAAGCGGTAGAAGGTAGACTTCCCCACCTGTGGCACACCGACAATCCCTATGTTCATCTATGGTATCCTCCTTAATGCAATAACCGAACGTAAGCCGCGCAGAACAGCCATGCTGTTCCGGCGTGGAATTGCGCCGCCTGCGCATAACCGGGCTTAACCAAGCGGCAGGTTCTATGCGCCTCAATCTCTTACAAAATGAAACTCAGCGACCGCTGCTCCAGGTCCAGCGTTGCTCTACTCCCTAAAACAACTGCGCTGTTGTATGTGCCGTGCCCTATGGGCAGACCCATGAGCGCCGGCTTTTGGACCCGTTTTAACCAGTCGACGACCACATCTGTTGCTGTTATGTCCGGTGCCCAATCTGATGGTAAACAACCGGTGAAAGTACCTATGGCGATACCGACTGCAGCCTGCAGTTTGCCGGCCAAGTATAGTTGCGAGAGCATCCGATCCAGTCTGTAGGGCTCTTCCTCTACGTCCTCCAGAAGCAGAATGGCTCCCCTGGCGTCAATTTCCTCAGGCGTTCCCAGTAAGGCGCATAACAGACTCAAGTTGCCGCCAACCAACCGGCCGGTAACTTTTCCACTTCCCCAGAGGATGGGATTAGGCTCAGCGCAAGTTAAAACCCCGCGCCCAGATCCCTCAAGTATGGCAAATAGGCTGTTTTCCCCGTACCGATCATCATCGGTACGACCTAACTGACTTAGCACCGGTCCGTGGACGACGACCATTTGACGCCTAAGAAAGCCGCAATGTAAAGCGGTGATATCACTGTAACCCACCAACCATTTAGGTGTAGCGCTGATGAACCGCCATGGCATTTGCGCCAGCAACCGCTGACTACCATAACCTCCACGAGCGCACAACACGGCCTTAGCAGGTGAGCGCCACGCCCAGAGCAAATCCTCCAGCCGCTTGGCATCATCGGCAGAGAACAAACCATCACGTTCAAATAAGTGCGGCGCTAACAAAACCTGATAGCCGCGTCGTTCAACACAATCTATACCTGCCTCTATTTCCTCCGGTGCGACAAACTTGGCGGGAGCAATAACCGCGACCGCATCGCCCGGCATTAATGGCTGAGGTTTCCAAGCCACCGTTACACGCTCCTACTCATACTCCTCTCCCTTCTTTTACTTGACGGCAGGAGAGTATATGACCACCTGATTTATGTTGTAATCATCGCTGCCAAGTCGCACCTTAGTGCAGGTAACGTTGCGCTTTAAGGAAGTAATCCACCCCGGATCCTACGGTCATGATTAGGGCAAACAGCATGAGTATCTGTGCTCCGGGCATCTGAATCAGCGTAGCCGCGATAGCCACAATCTGGCTTACAGTCTTCAGTTTGCCCCACTGGCTGGCCGGTATGACGACGCCATCGGATAGGACAAGCAAACGTAAGCCGGAGACGGCGAACTCTCGCCCCATAATCACCACGGTGGTCCAAGCCGACACCCGTCCTAGTTCTACTAAAGCGATGAGAGCAGAAGAGACCAGCAGTTTATCAGCTATAGGATCCATCAACTGACCAAACTTCGTCACTTCCTTGCGCGCTCGAGCTGCATACCCGTCTAAACCATCGGTTATGGCAGCCAAAATGAACACAACGGTAGCCCAATACGCTCCGTGGGGCACGTTCTCCAGGAGTAGGGTGAGAAAAACAGGTACCAGAAAAATTCGTGTGAGGGTGAGCGCTGTAGCCAGATTCACAAAAGGTCCCTCTCTAGGCACTTGCCTAGTACCATTCGGAGAATATCCGGAATGACTACTCTACAACCGCCGTTAAATCATAATCACTTGCGCTTAAAATGCGCGCCCGTACCATATCGCCTACTTGCAGACGGCGACCTTTCACATACGTTATACCATCGATCTCCGGAGCTTGGCGGCGTGTGCGACCTATACAAACGGAATCAGTCACTCGGTCGACCAGCACGTCGGTCACTTGTCCCACGCAACCTTCATTCTTAGCCCGCGAAATCCTCTGTTGTATGGCCAACAAACGCTGTCTACGCTCTTCTTTCACTGCTTGCGGTATCTGGTGAGGCATTTGCGCGGCAGGCGTGCCTTCTTCAGCTGAATAGGTAAACACGCCTACATGATCAAAGCGTTTTTCAGTGACGAAATCGCAAAGCGCGGCAAAGTCGGCTTCAGTTTCTCCAGGATAGCCGACAATAAACGAAGTGCGCAGCGTCACATCCGGGATAATCTGCCGAATCCTGTCTATCAATCGGTTGATGTAGGCGCCGTCTCCTTGCCTGTACATAGCGCGCAGGACGGTATCGCTCACATGCTGCAACGGTAGCTCCACATATTTGCATATATTGGGTTGCTCGGCTACGACTTGCAGAACGTCATCGCTCAAATGCGTGGGATAAGCATACAGCAAACGCAGCCAATGGAGCCCTTCCACAGCGGCAACCCGCCGTAGCAGATCGGCCAAACGACTTTCACCGTAAATATCGCGCCCATACCAGGTGGTGTCTTGGGCAATCAGGATGATCTCTTTAGCGCCATTGCGTACCAGTCGGCGTGTTTCCGCGACAATGGAGTTCAGCGGACGACTGCGATAACTTCCACGTATACTGGGGATGACGCAAAAAGCGCATCGATGATTACACCCTTCAGCTATCTTAACGTATGCGCTATGAGGCGATGTCGTTAGTAGCCTAGGCATTTGTTCGTCATACAGAAACAGCGGTTCAGCCGTAGTTGCAAAACGTTCACCAGAGAGCACACGTTGTGCAATTGCAGCCACATTACCCACATCGCCGGTACCTATGATCGCGTCCACTTCAGGCAACTCGGCAAGCAGTTGCTCTTTGTATCTTGAACCCATGCATCCGGCGAGGATCAGCGCTTTACAACGGCCCCGCTCTTTGTACTGAGCCATTTCCAGCACGGCGTCGATCGATTCGCTGGTAGCCGACTCAATAAAGGTACAGCTGTTCACAATAATGACATCAGCCTCTAAAGGATCCGCAGTAAGGTCAAATCCCTGTTGTCGCAAAATACCCAGCATCACTTCAGAGTCAATGCGGTTTTTGGCGCAACCCAGCGACACCATGCCCACCTTGAACGGTTGAGTAACCTGTGCACCCAATAGCTTCCTGATCTCCTTACTGAATAATCTTGCCGGAATTACTGCGAATCAACCTGGTTTGATCCTATGCGACATTCTGAACGGTTCGGGCTGTTCGAACTGACGTTTTGCCGTATTATACAAGTGGCGAGACTCATCAGGCTTGTCCCTCTTTTGCTTCGCAAAGCTCATCCATAACAGCCAAAGGACTAATGCTGTCCGAAGTATAATTCAGCCGCAGCTTACGCATGCCTTCCTCGTCGCCGTGACTGGGAATATGCGTAACATGCATTTCGCAGCCGCGTAAATCTGATAGATGCTGTACGGACAGCTCAGCGGGAGGACTTACCGCTGCGCTGATTGCCAAAACGATGAGCGTCTCTTCCAAATTCAGGCTGGCGGAACGTCTGCCGCTGATCGTCTCTTTCAGCTCGTTGATATTGGTGATTAGGTGTTGAGGAATCAGATCGATATGATCTGCAATTCCCGCCAATTGTTTGACCGCATTAAGCACGGCTGCGGACTCGGCATGCATTAGAGACGAGTTTTTACCGGTCACCATTCTGCCGTCAGGCAACTCGATCGCCGCGCCGCAAACAACCCCGGCATAACCTTTTCCTTCAGCTTTAGCTTGGGCGGCAGCCGCACGTGCCGCGCCGACTACTCGTCGGTCGGTGTGTTTTAACCCTAGTTTACGCAACAACATCTCAGCCCGTTCTGCAGTCTCTGGTTTTTCTATGCCCTCAAGCACTTCCGCCCGATATTGAAAAGCCCGTCGAATAACCTCTTGCTTGCCGGCTTCCCGCACTACGTCATCGTCGATAATTCCGGCCGCGACCATATTCACGCCCATATCGGTAGGTGAAAGATATTGGTTCACGGGATTGGATTCATCGGCAATCCGTTTGAAGAGACGCTTGAGGACGGTGAAGTTATCGATATCTCGGTTATAATTGATCGTCACTTGATTATACCCTGCCAGATGAAACGGATCCACCATATTGATGTCGCCCATATCGGCCGTAGCTGCTTCATAGGCGATATTGACCGGATGGTCGAGGGGCAGGTTCCAAATGGGAAAGGTCTCAAACTTGGCGAAACCCGCACTGATCCCTCGCGTCGTCTCATGGTAAATTTGCGACAGACAAACCGACATCTTGCCCGAGCCGCCGCCCGCACCGGTAATGATGACGATCGGCTTTTCTGTAGGTAGATAAGGCTGTGCCCCATATCCTTTTTCAGAAACGATGAAGTCTAGATCCAGAGGATAATTGGGGATTTCATTATGGACATACACCTGATAACCGCGATTCGTCAGCTTTCGCCAAAAGCGCTCCGCCATTATCTCGTGTTCAAATCGAGTGATGACCACTCCGGACACCGCCAAGCCGTGTTCCCTTAGGTTTTCCAAATCGCGTAGAGCCTGTTGATCATATGTAAGACCAAAATCATGACGTACTCGCCCGCGTTGGATATCCTTAGCGCTGACACAGTAGAAGATCTCCGACATCCTGGCTAGTTCGCGCAGTACTTGGATTTTCGCATTCGGGTCGTACCCCGGCAACACGCGTGCGGCATGGAAGTCGTTGGTCAGTTTACCGCCAAACTCCAGATACAGCTTCTTGTCAAACTTGGCAACACGCTCTTTAATCGTCTTTGTCTGGATTGAGACATACTTCTCTGTGTCAAAACCAACTTTATACATTGTTTTCACCTCAATGGATTAGGTTGCCGGACCTGACTAACTGACACAGACCGCATTTGTCATCACACAGAAAAGTGCCCCAGTCTTAGGATTACACTGGGGATTGACTAAACACGAGATTACGGTGTAAAAGCGTTTCCCACCGCTGGTGTTCCGCGGAGGTGGGAGCGCAGTCCACTTGGTCATTATACCATTCGATTCAGCTTCGGCAAGGTATACACGGCCGGATCCGCAACGAAGTACAGACTAAGCCTACCAAAAAGTTGGCGATCCACCTTGATAATCCTGCCATATTACCCCAATAAATCGTAGAGCATAACTTGACCTATACGCCCTAAACAAGCAGGAACCGGGAGCACAATGCTGAAATGAGTGAGGTTGTCCATCGCCCACCGCTTACCTCGCTGAACTCGTAAGGAGTGGTCCCATGACAAGCACGCTCAGGAAAAACATATGGCTTGGCAGCTTAATATCCATCGGCAGCGTTGTAGCAATCATTTTTTTATATGCCGTAGCACACGAAGGCGGACACGCGCTGGCCGTTCTTCTATTCGGCGGTGAAGTGACTCGTTTTGAGGTAAACTTCCTGAGGAGCTCGCCTAGTATCAGCTATATAGGCATAGTCCGCCCCCTGCAAAAGGCTATGGTAAGTTTGGCAGGTCCCATATTCCCTCTTCTTTTTATGCCCTTCTTAGTGAGGTTACTACCCAAAACGAAGAACCTCATTCTGCGTAGCGCTTTACTGAGCCTGCTTTCGGCTCTGCTGTTTACCATCGTCAGCTCCATGATCATCGCCGCAGCCTATGGTTTAGGCGCACAGCTTTCCAGGGAAGATATCGTCAAGTTCATTTCGTATTCCGGCGCTCATCCTTTTGCTGTGGCGGGCGCTTTTTTGCTGCTACTGGTCTTATCGGCGGTTCTACTTGTGAAAGTGGGACGGATTATGGAGGTGTTGCACGCACTAGGGCAAGACTTGCGTCGGATTGCTTCTCCTGCCAAACACGTCGTCCGGGCAAAAGTTTTTACCATACTGGTCGTCTTGGTCATCGGCGCCATAGCACTGTCCAACGCGGTTAGTCGTACGCCGAGCAACAGCGCTCTAAGTTTCCAAACTAAGCTTTCTCTGGATTTTTTCGGACCTACCCAAATCTATGCATTCCAAGTGTCGGAGCCGACCACGTACAATTTTATGTATTCCTTGAACACCGACTCCAAAGTCACGCTTCGTCTTACCAACCTGGATGGTATTCCTCTCCCCTTTAACAACGAAACGTCAATCGTCATGTATCAGGGCGGTGAGGATGTCCAACAAGCGTACTTTACGGGGTTTCTACTCTCGGAAGGCAATTATGCGGTGGAAATGATCACAGCGGGACAAGGCTCAATCAAAATGCAAATCGGCACGGAGGAACCAGGTCCTGCGCAACTTCAGTATCACGCCTTACTTGAGCGGATCAACGCCGGTACCTTTACCGCCGAGAGCTACCATGAGCCCGGATACGAGCTGATTCATCACGAACAAGTTAAACCGGGAACAGATCAACTGTTGGTGACACTACCCGGAACCAAAAACCAAAGGCAAGCGTCCGTCTTTATCGTAGGTGACTATAAGGATGTAGAAGTGGTTTATGTAGCCGACGGCGAAAGACGCACTCTCCTCAATGGTTTCTTTCGTGCCACCATTGGGTATGGCCTACCCGCACATCAAAGCATAGGCGAGTTCAGGTTGACTGCGGTGGACCCAAACGCAGAACTATACCTGTTTCTGCATGAGGATGAGTAACAGACATAATAAGCCTGTTGGTCGGAAATAAAAAGATCCGAGTTCTGATCTAGACAGGTCAGAGCTCGGATGTTTGTGCTTGGTGGACCTGAACGGGATCGAACCGTCGACCTTTCGGATGCGAACCGAACGCTCTCCCAGCTGAGCTACAGGCCCTCAGCTCATCCTATTATACATCAGAAACGCGCATCCGCCAAGCATCTTATGTAAATCATCTCGGCAATCTTTCCCAGGGTAATCAGCCGTGGCCGACAAGATCTCCTGTTTTGCATTGCGTACTCGCAATTAGCCCAAAGAAGATCACTGCAACAGGTGCCGGATCATGCCAAGATTTCAGCTCGTGAGATAGTACCTGCGGCACTTCATTTGAGCGCATATCGGCAGCCATACCGGTGGCATGCTATCTAATGCCGTGTTTGCCGGCTGTTGTTGTGTCCATTACTCAGTATGGAGCTTGACTGGGGAGGTTTACGGTTTTCTATGGTGCTCGAAAACGATGTCGACGTAGTGATCCCGGATAAGAACCTCATTCCACTGCGCACCTTCCCCATCACCGTTCCGATACTGACATTCCAATTTGATAGCTTGTATCAGCCTCCTCCCGAAGAGGAGTTCACTCCGGAGGTACCCGTCACCGAACATTTCGGAGCAGCATTTTCCCGGAGTTCCGTGATGGAGATATTGGAGCGGATCAGCCAAAGGCGCTGGGCGCCGCTAGATTGGTATCTACTCGCGCACCAGGCGGAGCAGTTGTCACTGCTGACTTCGCGGCACGAATCTCTCTTGGTTCTGACCAATCTGCAAAACCGTTGGAAGAAAGCCGGCGTAGTAGCCTATCCACACCAAATTGCGGCGACCGAACAGGTGATCAAAGAGATGAACGGCTGCGCCATTCTAGCCGATGAAGTCGGTCTAGGCAAAACCATCGAAGCTTGTATGATCATGAAGGAGTACATGCTGCGCGGTATGGTGAGCCGTGTTCTTATTCTGACGCCGGCAGGCCTTTGTTGGCAGTGGTATGGTGAGCTTAAGGAGAAGTTCGGCGTCTTGGCCACGATACAGCGCAGTGAGTACGATTGGGAGCGTAGTCGCGTGATCATCGCCAGCATGGATCGAGCCAAACGAAATCCACATCGTGAGATCATCCATAGCCTTACCTACGACATGGTGATTATAGACGAAGCCCATAAACTCAAGAACCATAAGACCATGAACTGGCAATTCGTCAACGGCATCAAAAGGAAGTACACTTTAATGCTGACCGCGACGCCCGTACAAAACGATCTGAGTGAACTCTATACGCTGATTACGCTGTTAAAACCAGGGCAACTAGGCACCTACCGAGAGTTCAAACGCCACTTCGTCCTGGATAAACGCCTGCCCCGCCAATCCGAAAGACTACGCTGCTTACTATCTCAGGTAATGATACGCAATCGTCGCGCTACAACCAGCGTGGAATTCACTAAACGCCATGTGCAATCAGTTCCAATTCAATTCTCGCCCGAAGAGGACGCTCTGTACAAATGCGTGACCTGTTACATGCAGGACAGCGTGCGTGAACTAGGTTATGCGGCGCAGAACGTTTTGGCGCTCATCACGCTGCAGCGCGAAGTCTGCTCCACGCCGTTAGCCGCAGCCGTCACCTTAGAACGACTCATAGGCAAGTACTCTGAGCCTAAGATGCGCGCCAGGCTGGAACAGTTGCACGCCATGGCCATTTCGTGTAGTACGTGCAGCAAAGCGGATCGCCTTATCGAGTTAGTCAACCGCATCGGCGATAAGGTCCTGGTTTTCACTGAGTACCGCGCCAGTCAGCAGTACCTGCGTTGGCGCTTAGAACAGCATGGTCTGGTTACGCTGGGATTCGACGGAAGCCTTTCAAGCAGCAGAAAGGATTGGGTGCGAGAACTGTTTCGTCGGCAAGGTGACGTGCTGGTTAGTACGGAGTCGGGTGGCGAAGGTCTCAACTTCCAATTCGCATGTCACGTCATCAACTACGACCTACCCTGGAATCCGATGCGCTTGGAGCAACGTATCGGCCGAGTACACCGACTCGGACAAACACGCCCTGTTTACGTCTATAACATGGCTACCGCCAACACCATCGAAGAGCACATCCTTTATCTTCTCTATGAGAAGATAAACATGTTTAATCTGGTCATCGGCGATTTAGAGTTGATTTTGGCGGAACTGGGCAATGCTGATAAACTGGAAGCTCGTTTGTATGAAATAGTCGCGGAAACCGCTCATGACCCCGAAAGACTGCGTCACGCACTGGAGCATTTGGCTCAGGAATTTGCCGGTGCACAGGCTCAAGTACGCGCACAAAAAGAAAAGATAGATAGCTGGCTGACATGGTAAATGCCACACCAATAGAGAGAAATCAGCTAAAACAATTCACCGTGAACTACTTCACGTTACTCGGCGCCGCAGTTACGGAACAAGGCGATTTGTTGCGCGTCGAACTGCTTCCAGATCAACTCGCCGAATTAGAGGGACGCGCTTGGCCGCAATCCAGCTACTGGCTAAATCAACCCGAAGAAGGCATTACCGTGTTATATCTGGCCTTCGATGCCGCAAACGTATCCCAACACGAACAAGCGGAACTGGTGGCTCCAGGCAGTCACCGCCTGGAGCAGATGCTTACCTCCGCAAGGAAACATGGGCAGCTGGCCATTTTGCGCTTAGTTCCGCCGGGAACGCCTTGTAGCAGACACCAGCCCCACCACCCCTATCTTCTCTTTGTCTTTCGCATTGCGCTCGAAGGGCAACGCAAAACGGAACAGCTATGCACCATCTGCATTGATATGTTGAGCGGCGAACCATGTCCTCAGCTTTTGCAACACATAAAACAGACTCCGCTGGTGGATAAAGCGGTCAAAAACGTCTTGCCGCGACAAATCAGCTTCCAAACGTCTTGGCAGACCGCGTGTGCGGAGGTACTGCGGCAGTTGGAACGTCAAGATGACGGATGGGCTCGGGAGTCGCTGTTAGCTTTAGCTCAAGAGCGACGTCTGGTCGATCTTTTCTATACGGAGCAGGCGCAGAAAGACGCCGGCCGGGCGACTGAGTGGCAAGAACGTGTCGCGGAAGCCGAACGGCGGGTACGGCCGCGAGCCCTGATCCGTACTGTGCAGTGCGCACTCGTTTTAACGCCGGAAAGCATAGCCAGTACCCTGAACTAAGTGTCTTTCTCACTTAACGTCTTCTCGGCGCCTCTTCAGCCTGGCTATCTGCTGACGCAGAAGTCGCTCCGTGTTCTCAGAAAGCGGCGGTGCCTGTGCACGCTCTATCTCCTCTTCAAGATCAGCAACAGGCCCTTCAGGCGGCAGCGAAACCAACGGTCTCTTCTTCCGGCGAGGTTGGTAGGGCTCACGTTCAAGTAGAGAGTGTAGAATCACTAATGCGGCTTCCTTATCGGGGATGCGCCCTTTTG
>DUQB01000160.1 GCA_012838035.1 Bacillota bacterium
ATTCTGGACTTACGCGCCGCCGGCGGACTAGGGTTCAGCCTCGGCGTGGCCCCGCCCCCTTTGGTGCAGAATCGAGCGAACACTCGGTGGACCAACCCACTTTATATGTCGGCTACGTCTAGACAAAAAGAAGCCGCCTGGGAGTTCATAAAATTTGCAGCCGCTCAGGAGAGTCAGGAGCTCTACGTCAAGCTCAACCGACAGATTCCGACCAGGCGCACCGCAATGCAGGCATACCTGCAAAACCTGGGGGACATCTTTGACATGCCGCCCAATCAGGTGCAGGCGGCAGTCAGCGGATCCGTCGCGCATTCTCGTCGGTCCATTGAAGAAGCTATCTTCGACATTCCTCTGGAGATTATCCGGCGCGTTCCTACTTGGATAACCCCGATTTTAGCCGGAACAACTCCGGTGGAGGTCGGCTTGGCCAACTTAGACGGTTCGCTGAACGCATATGCCAAAGAGGTCAGAGAGAGACTCGGCTTTCAGCCGGATAGGTAGGATAACACCTTGCGCATTGCCTGCCGTCACAATCGAATATCAAGGAGTGAACATGCAGTGAAATGGATGAGCCGGTTGCTGCCGGTGCTGTTGCTTTTGTTCTTGACGCTGAGCGTAGCTGCGGAATCAATTACCACATGGCGGTCATCGCTTTATCCCGTCGATTGGGAACCCGGGTACGCCGATGCCGAAGGACGCTTTCTCCATGATTTCTCCTATGCGGGTTATCATGCCGGGGAAAAGCCGTTGCCCACGGAAGTATCCGGAAAGTGGGCGGATGTGACCCAACCGCCGTACAACGCTGATAATACCGGTAAGGTAAGTGCTTCCAGGGCTATACAGCAGGCTATTAATGATGTTGGTCTCAGCGGAGGAGGTACCGTATATCTACCGGAAGGCACGTATCGCCTCACCTTTGAACAATATGGCGTAAACAGCGCCATCTTTATCACCTACAGCAATGTGGTACTGCAGGGAGCCGGTGCGGATAAGACGTTCCTTTTCCTAGATGAAAAGGTGACCCGCAACAAGACTATGATCTCCATCAAGTCGGTGTTTGAGAATTTTAGTTGGCAGCAGTCCGGCAGCGCTCCTTCTCAAGCTCTGCGCGAAGACATGAGCGCGCAACAAAACGTCGTACCGTTGGCCGGGCCGCCTCAATTCAACGTGGGTGATTGGGTTGTGGTGCAATACGACGTAACTGAAGAGTGGATTGCTGAACACAACATGAGCGACGGCTGGGATTCGGCCGTCCGCGGACCGTCTTTCTTCCGTCGGGTCGTAGCCGTAGATCGCGTGCAGAACACGATTACTTTAGATGCGCCCGTACGGTATGCAGTCAAGGTACGGGATAACGGCCGCGTCTATAAAACCGGCGAGCCTCTACAGGAGATCGGCTTGGCCGACTTCTCCATCGGTATGCGTGAGCATCCCTCTACGACGGGTTGGGGCAGCGCCGATCACAGCAACTACGGTACCGGCGCCTACGATGTCCATGGCAGCATCGCGGTGTTGATCCATGGCGTGGTAAACGGCTGGGTGCGCGATGTAGCCACCTATAAGTTAGAAGAAAATCGCTGGGCTCATATTCATTCCATCGGCTTCTACGTAGATCAGAGCCGCCACGTTACCCTAAGGCGAGTAAGCGTGGAAAACCCGCAATACAGAGGCGGTAACGGCAATGGATATCCGTTTGTGGTTGCCGGACAAGACTGCCTCTACGATGATCTACGCGCCGTCAATGGGCGGCACAACTTCACCATCACCACCATGAAAGCAAATGGTAACGTCATCTATCGCAGTTATATCAGTAATCCGATCCAATCGCTGTCGGCAGACTTCCATGCGCACCTTTCGATGGCTAACCTTATCGATAACCTCACCGTTGACCGCGATCGGTTCGATGCCGTGGATAGAAGCAGTTCGTCAGGGGTATCGGGATTCCCCAAACATGGCGTAACGACGACAGCCAGCGTCTTTTGGAATACGGAAGGGCTGGCTTACCGCTACGATTTGCCTGTGATCGTCCACTCGCAACAGTATGGTTGGGGCTATGTCATCGGTAGCCGCGGGCCGGCCGCCAAAGTGATGGTGAGCGCCAATGAACGTACCGAACCTGTCGACTTCCTGGAAGGGGAGGGACTGGGAGCAGGATTACAGCCGCAATCGTTGTATGTCGACCAGTTGGAGCGTCGTCTGCGGCGCGAAGGGAAGCTGGAGCAGTGGGAGACCGTCAAGGCGAGTCTTACTCCGCCTGAAATAAGGCAGTCGACTCCCATAACAAGTACTGTAACGGCACAGCCGGTAACGTCCGTAGCACCTGTATCACCCATAGCCCCAATTACGCCAATAACTCCGACAACACCTATAGTTCCTGATACGCAATTACCGCTAATCCACAGTCAGGATTTTGAATCCGTCAACCTTGGGGAACTACCCGAGGATTGGGATTGGCTGTTGACCAGCAACTCACCGGATAAACCGGTGGTCGCGACGGATCCAATCGATCGGAATAATCAGGTCCTTGCTTTGAGCCGCACGGCAAACACGAACAATCTCACCGGCCGTGCCTATATGGTGTTCGATCCCGTGAAAGAACGGCTACAAATTTCATTTAGGATGCTCGCCACGACGGAGTTGCGGGCTCTCCGACTAACCGTCGGGGGAACGGCTAACTCTCCCGCCAACGTGCATGGATCAGCTACCTATGCGGGCATCTATTTCATTACGAACAGAGGTCAGTTTAGGGCCTTGCGCGATGCCGCCGCCAACTCCTGGGTCTACGCCGGAAATTACACGCCGGGAACCTGGGTGAAGGCGACGTTGGACATCGACATCGCAAACCAGACAATGGAAGTGTATATCAATGATGCGGTGGTCCCCAGCAATATCGAACCGATTTTATTCCTGACGCCGTACTCGGATCTCAACACGCTTTGTTTCGGTTACCAAAGCGTATCCAGTGAAAACAACACTGCTCCCATGTATATTGATGATGTGGTCGTCCTCGGCAGATAGAGCGCGGTTCGCCTTTAGTTGAACAACAAGCGACTATGCGGCAACCGCAGTAGCGCAACAGCGGCTTGTGTGAGAACCGTTCAAGCGGAGAATCTCACACAAGCCTTGACTTCAGGGAGGTGGCCTTATGCCGGCCAGACCAAATATCGTTTTCATCACCACGGATCAACACCGAGGCGACTGTTTAGGTTGCGCCGGGCATCCGGTGCTTGAGACTCCTTATTTAGATCAAATGGCGGCAGGAGGGATACGGTTTACGGCAGCCTACACTTCCGTACCGTCGTGTACGCCGGCTCGCGCCGCTATGTTGACGGGGATGGATCAGTGGCACCATGGACGCTTGACGATGCGCGGGCAGGATGCGTTAGAGTTCCCGGCTACGTTACCCGGGGAACTCGCGCAAGCCGGCTACCACACCCAAGGGGTCGGCAAGATGCACCATCATCCGCAGCGCCGCCTGTACGGCTTCCATCATATGGTGCTGGATGAAAGCGGGCGTCGCATCGGCAACTTCGTCAGCGATTACCACCGCTGGTTCGCTGAACATAAACAAGGGCCCTATGGGTATCGGGATCACAGTATCGATTGGAACAGCTGGATGGCGCGTCCGTCCCACTTGCCCGAGCACCTGCATCCGACCTATTGGACGGCCGGTGAAGGCGTGAAGTTCATTGAAAACCGGGATCCGACGAAGCCGTTTTTCTTGTGGTTGTCGTTTGCCCGGCCGCATTCGCCGTACGATCCGCCGCAGACGTACTACGACATGTACATCAACAACCCGGACATTCCCATGCCGCCTATAGGCGACTGGACGGCACCTTTTGATCAGCGCAACGACGATGTGAACGCGCCGTTCACGCATCGCAGCGATGCGGAAGTGCGGCGGGCGCGTGCAGCCTATTACGGCAGCATCACCTTCATCGACCATCAGATCGGCCGCTTCCTGCATGAGTTCGCTTTGGCCGACAATGCGGCGTTTCAGAATACGCTGTTCATCTTTACCTCGGATCACGGCGATATGATGGGCGACCACTATCATTGGCGCAAAACCTATGGGTATGAAGGTTCGGCGCACGTACCCTTCATCATCCGGTTCCCCAAATGGATGAACATGCCGCAGGGGCAGCTACGCGAACAGCCCATCGAGATGCGAGATATCATGCCGACCATCCTGGATGCGGCCGGCGTAGCCATCCCGGATTCCGTTGATGGGGACAGTTTGCTGCCGTTATGCAAAGATGCGCTGGCACCCTGGCGGGAGTTCGTCCAAGGTGAGCACACGTTTTCATACGGTATGGAATGGGGCAATCAGTGGGTGACGGACGGTAAAGAAAAGTATATCTGGTTCCATCATACGGGACGGGAACTGTTCTTTGATTTGCGGCAAGACCCGCAAGAATGCCGCGATCTAGCTAAAGACCCCGCGGCAGAACCTCGCCTCGCCGTTTGGCGCCGGCGATTGGCGGAGATCAACGAACGCCGCGGCGATCCGCGCGGGCAAGACTTAAAGCTGGTGCCTCAACCAAACGGCGCCATCAGTTTGTCGCCGTATTATGAGAAGTGGAAGGAGCGGGCGGCAGAGACATTAAGTTAGAAGGTCGGTGCATCCGGTGGTGTTTATTGCATGATGAGCTGCCGGCAAGGATGAGAATGTTATGATGCCGGCAGCACTTACGGGCGGCTAGGACAAATGGAAAAGGCGGTCCCCACTATAGGGGTCCGCCATTAGCTTTGCCGTGCCATATCCTGCGTGACCGACCGGCGTCAGCTTGCTGCGACAATATCTCCTTCAATGCCGATGCAAGTGGCGGTGAAGGGGATGTCGACATCGGCCTCGGTAAGCGCTGCCTGCACCAACCGGACCAAAGCGCCGCAACAGGGCACTTCCATGTAGAGTACATGCACCGAGTTGATCCGATTGCGTCTGAATATCTCAACCAGCTTGTTCTTGTAACCCATAACGTCGTCCAGTTTCGGACAGCCTATAGTCAGCATGCGTCCCGATAAGAACCGCTGTTGGAAGTTGGGCAGGGAGAACCCTACGCAGTCAGCCGCAATCAAGAGATCGGCATTATCCAAATAGGGGGCGTTTATGGGCAACAAGCCCAGCTGAATAGGCCAGTTATGCAGCACGGAAGGAGGCGTGTCCGCAGCGGCGGCTGTTTGCGCTTGCGCATTGCCCACATTAATCTTTTTGACCATGGAACCGGGGCAAACCCTGGGAGTGCCTTGGTTGGGCGGGCTGACGTTAAGCGTACGCGCCATGGAACCTGGACAAGCGGTAGGGGCTTGTACCGACTGTGCCGGCTTATGACTCATTTGAGCGCCGTGTCCCGGCATAGCTTTTAGCGCTAGTGATGCCAGGTGCTTTTCCACTGCTTCTTCATCGAAGGCGGCGGCTTCTCGCTTTTCAATGGAAATGGCGCCGCGGGGACAATCGCCTAAACAGGCGCCCAGCCCGTCGCAGTAGTTTTCACTAATGAGCTTCGCTTTACCATCGATGATGGCCAGCGCGCCTTCAGCGCAGCCGGTAACGCACAAACCACACCCATCGCATTTCTCTTCATCAATAACCACAATATTGCGGTAGACTTTTTCAGACATCAGTAACATCTCCTCCCGGCGTTAGGCAAGATCCTTTAATGTATGACCAGCCAAATACTCCCGAAATTCCTTGGTCGCTTTAACCAGCACTCCGCCGAATATACAGTGTTTAAACGGGCAGGCGTCCTCTTCATGCAGACACTTTTGCGTAGGAACCGGGCCGTCTATGGCCTCATACACTTCCAACAGCGTAATCTCGTCGCTGGGACGCGCCAGCTGATATCCGCCCCGCGGTCCCCGTGTGGCCTGCACCAAGCCGGCATGGGTTAATCGTTGCATCACCTTAGCGAAATGAGCGTGGGAGGTATTGGTGGTTTGCGCCAATTCGGCGGCGCTACGGGGCTGGGTCTGCTCCCCGGCGAGTAAAAGCATGCCGTGCAGCGCCAACGAAGCGGCCTCAGAGATCTGGATCATTCTGCACCTCCCTGGTTGGACCCAAGTTTGCACAGTGCAACCCAGGTTGTCGTTATCTAGGTATAACGGTACCACAATACCGAAATAACGTCAAGGGTTAAAGTGATCGCATTCACAAATTCGGAGTAGGTTTTTTCCGCCGAAATGCGGCGCGCGGTTTGTTGTGGGCAGGAAACGCTTGCCCTTGGGCCTAATCAATAAGGTCTACCGGCTATACTACACCTGTCCTTAGAAATGTGGGATGTCGAATGAATGCGAATGCGGTAAATCAGTCTACGTATGTATGCCCCGCGTGCGCACGCGTGCTGGTGACCTACGTTCACCTCCGATATGCACCGGTGTGCACGCATTGTAGCAAGAAAATGATTATTGGTCCGGCAGATGCCGTTTCCGGTCAGCTGACTCTGTTTCGCCGCACCAAACGTAAACGGACTTAGCTGTTCCTAGTCAGGGAAGCGTAACGTCGGAGTAGAAGAAACGTCACAGGGAGGGAGAAGACATGATATTGCCGGACGTCGATCACTATCGCATATGCGACCCGTTGTTTGAGGGGCTGCGCGTACTTCTCGCCCACCGCGGCGAACCCTACTCTCCGGCGTATATTCAAGGTATTTCCGGTGCGGCTTTCCGAATTGGGGGCGATTGGACGTCTGAACGGCAAATGAGAAGACCAGGGTGGAACTAATCACCCTGGTCCGTTTGTTCTATTTTGTTGGTTTGTAGTTGTCAGCGTCGCGTTGTCGCCGCCTGCTGATAATCCGGCTTACCAATGGCCGTAACCTCGATGGCGGTCTCCAAATGGACGACTTCTTCCACTTTGTTGACGGTCACATGAATATCCAGGTCGCCGGCGCCGGCGGCATGCGCTCGTGCTTTGGCCAGTCGTACCGCTTGCTCTCGGGCCGCCTGTAAGGCCGGCTCAAACTCTGTGTATTGCTCGCCGTTCGGTAGTCCCGTAATCTGATACCCCGTCACTCCCACCGTGTTATACATCGGTACTACGGAACAGGTCACTGTGCACACCACATTACCAGTAACGGCGCCTACGGCGTTGGCCACTTCGCCATAATGCGGCACCAAGCAATGGGCCCCCAACAGTGCGGCGGTGCGCCGGAGGTAGATGTCGCCTGGCGCACCCAAAGCGATCAGAGGATAGTCAAGTTTGAAGTTACAGTGTAAACCGCCTTTGTCCTCAGGCGTAATTTGCTTTAGTCCCAGTTTAACGAGCTGATGACAGGAAGGGCAGCCCGGGACCGGTAATGAGTGCGGCTCGTCCGTACCCAATAGATGGGAAAGGATCTCTAAGGCCAGCCGCTCACTGATCAGATCATCCACATAAGCGATGAAATCGGTCACGGTTTTTCCCAGCATGGCGGCAATCGCCTGCACGACCATCTGAGGAGCCGCCGTATCGAAGCGATTGAAAGCCTGTTTCACATGCAACAAATCGGTGGGAGTGAGACCGATGCGGCCGACAATCCCGGTATTCTCTACATGGCGCGTATCGAGCAGCACCGGATGGGAAACCGCCAGCTCCTGCGCCAATTGAGGCAGGGAGAGCGGACCTTTGGCCAACGCATCGGCTATACGTCTATCCGTACCGGTCAGCGTAGCGACGGCTTCCGGCCGGAGCAGACAGAGAAAGTCGAAAGGTTGCACCAAGGCCAGAATGCCGTCTTGGGTCTCGGATAAACGCTTGATCTCGGTAATGATGTCCGGCCATTGCTGCGCTGCCACACAGAAAGGCACGACGCGCTGCGGGCCGACCTCGACGGTCTGCTTTTTGGTCAGGCGGATGTGACTGTCGCCGCCGAAGCCCGTAGTCCGTACTTTAACGGCAGCGATGCTGGTGCGCCAGCGGCCTACTTCAGCCCCGGCAGGACTGAGTTCGGGCATATTGTTGCGTAAAAGGGCGATATCCGTGGTAGTGCCGCCGGTATCGACCACGATGCAGTTCGTTTGTTGCGCCAAATAGGCGGCTCCCGTACAACTGGCGGCAGGACCCGACAAGATGGTTTGCACCGGTTGCTTTAGGGCTACTTCGGCGCGCACCAGCGAACCGTCACCTTGGACGATCACCAGCGGCGCGTTTAGACCGAGCTCGCTCAGTGCGCGCTGTAGGGCGGTAATCAGTTCCTTAATAATCGGGATAAGGCGAGCATTTAGGGCTACGGTAGCCGCCCGTTTCACCGACTGCAACTCACCGGTGAGTTCGTGTCCGCAGGTGACGGGTAGAGAGGTCAGCTCCTGCGCTAAGGCTTTTACCGCCAATTCCTGCGCCGGGTTCACTACGCTCAGGAAACCGGAAATGCCGATGGCGTCCACCTGGGTGGCTGCTGCTAGAATAGCCTCCCGAGCCGCCTGTATGTCTACCGCCTGCGTCTCGTTACCGTGAATGTCCAAGCCGGCATCGATGAAGTAGACGTGCTTGTGCAACGTCAAGCCCACCTCGGGGCTCAGCTGCTCCATTAAGTCTCGCTCATAACCCAATAATAGCAGACACTCGCGGCCGCCTCGCCCGGAAACCATGGCGTTCGTGGCTAAAGTCGTGGAGAGCGAAATCATGTCCACATGGGGAAAAAGAGTATGATCAAGCGCCGCTACGGCACCGTAAATGCCTTCTGCCAAATTGTGATATGTGGTACGGGATTTGGCGCTGTCTAGTACCGTTTGGGTATCAAAATCAAATAGACAGGCGTCCGTATACGTACCGCCCGTGTCGATTCCGATACCTAACCGCTGTGTCATGTATTTGGTCCTCCTGAACCGGGAGCGTGGGGGGCTACATAAATGCGGCGGGGCGCACGACGACACATGCATCGTAAGGAAATCGCCTGATGCCGATAACTGTGAGTGCGACTCGATGGGATTGTTCGATGAACCGGATCCGCAAAAACAGGCGCATGCTTTGCCGCACCGACGCTGCGTTCGGCAGATGTTTGCCTGCGCCGCCGTTTTCCACACAAGCTCATGCCCGGATATATAGCATTATTATATCAGCTCAACGGATGAGAATCAGATAATCTTCTGGTAAGATTAGGGTTTCCCCACAGGAAGGCTGATGGGTGGCAATATGGCCGGTAGCGCTTAAAGAGGCAACGCCGGTGCACCACTCAGGAATCCGGCAGTATCAGCCTAGCGTTAAAAGCGGCTTGTTCAGATCGTCGGGTCCTTAGGGAAGACCACGCGGATGGTGGTCCCTTTTCCGGGGGCGGTATCTATCCGCAGCTCTCCGCCGCTTTGGCGGGCCCGCGTAGTCATGTTGGTCAGACCATGACCCGTACCTTTTGCGGCGGCTTGCGGATCGAAGCCTTTCCCGTCGTCACTGACGCTCAGCGTTACGCCGGCCGCATCTTCGTGTAAACGTACTTTAATGCAGGATGCTGCGGCATGCTGTTGGGCATTGGCCAGGCTCTCCTGCACAATGCGATAAACCGCCATCTCTTGTTCCGGATGGAGACCGCCCTGGTAATCCGACTCCAGTTCGCAAGCTACTTGTTGCCTGCGTTTATATAGATCGCAGTGTAAGCGCAGGGCTTCCGGCAGGTCTCCTGCTTCTAACGACGAAGGCGACAACTCCATTACCAAACGGCGCAGCTCTTTGAGCGTATTATCGGCGGTCTCTTCCAAATGCCCCAGAATGGTGAGCCCGCGCTCGTGGTTCTCCAGCACGCTGCGCAAAGAACGCAACGAGTAGATAATGCCGTGCATGCCTTGGCTGATCGAATCGTGCAATTCGCGAGCCATCCGGTTGCGCTCCTCAGCAATGGCCAGGTTGCGGGCGGCTTCGCGCAGCAACAGCTCCCGATCGGCAATCTCTGTCAGGTGCTTGTTTTGCATTTCCAGCAGCAGCATCTTCTGCCGCGTCATTTCCGCGCGGAAAGTGGCAAAGGCGAAAATTGCGCCGAAGCCTACTCCGGCCGCAGCGCCTCCTAAGGCCAAACGCCGGAAGTCGGAGTCGGTAAAGGCATTGGTTACCATCCCGCCCAGGTAAGTGATCGCCACTGTCATCAATGCCACAACACCGAAGGTGATCACGCCCCGCTGCGCTTTGTTGGTTACGCCATGCCTCTCAAGTATTACATCCAGGTAAGCGCCGCTTAATCCGGCCAAGCCGGAGAAAAGCGCCGCTCCCAAAGATGTGGCGACGATGAAGGGTACGGGCGGCCAGGGAATGGTTGCTATGTTTAAGAAAAAGCCGGCGATAACGATACCGAAGACGGCGCCTGCTCGAGCGCTTACCCAGAACGAGCGCAGGTAGTCGCTGTGCTGCAAAGCGTTGTCGGAAGGACCGGCGTCTTCAGAATACTGGTCAAACGCAGCGAGCTCGCTTTCAGGCTGCGCCTTTAGTTGCTGAGCAGGTTCTTGCTTGGCTGCTGTTTGCTTGGGCATTGTCGAGCTCCTATTCGGTCAGTTGGTTACGCATGGCGTACAAGGCGGCTTGGGTACGGCTCTTTACGTTCAATTTCTGCAGGATATTCGCCACATGCGTTTTTACCGTCGTTTCGCTGAGAAAAAGGTATTCGGCAATCTCGCGGTTGCTTTGCCCGCGAGCAATGAGCCCTAACACTTCGCGCTCCCGTTCCGAAAGGGGTTCCGTCAGCTGTCCTTCGGCTGCTTCCGCGCTGGGGCGCGCTGCCAGATGATGCAGCAACTGAGCCGTAGCATGGTCGCTTAAGAAGCTGCCGCCTGCGGCTACAGCCCGAATGGCCGCGACCAGCTCTTCCGGTTCGGCATCTTTGAGCACATACCCGGCGGCGCCGACTTTTAGGGCGGCGTAAACCCGGTCCCAGCCGCCAAAGGATGTAAGTATCAACACCCGGGTCTGATCGTTGAGCGCCAAGATTCGCCTGGTCACCTCTATACCATCCATGCCGGGCATCTGCAAATCCAAGAGGACGACGTCGACCGTGTTTTGCGCAAACAACGTCAAGGCGTCTTCTCCGTTGCTCGCCTCGCCGACCACCTGGATATCCGGAATTACATCCAAGTAAAGGCGCACGCCTTGCCGGAATAAGGGGTGATCATCCACAATCAGCAGTCGAATCGGTTGCGCAGCGGTTTGCGATGCAGGCACCCGTCTCATCTCCTTCCATTACTCTTTGTGTAATTCGCCCCTGAAGGCAGGAACCTTTCTCTGCCGGCGACTTTAGCGCCGGTTACGCCTATACGAGCAGCAATGCGCCTAACAGATAGGGGATCATGGCAACCAAGGCAAGTACGACGCGGTGACGCTGTACATCGTTTTGGTTATCCCAGCTGAAAAGGCGAGAGGCAAGCACAAACCCCAGCACGCCTCCGACAAACAACAGCAGCATGCCGTACGGCGCGTACCATAAGGTTTCTCCTTCATAGGCCGAGCCCTGAAACGCGGCCATGGCATAGGTGGCCGGCAACATCAGGCTTAGTTTTTGGCCCCAATCCGGCATGAGGGTCAGCGGTACCATCAGGCCGCTTAAGATCATCGACGGGATGAACAAAAGCTGCTGCCAGAGAATGGCCATTTGCCCACTGCGGGTGATAACGCCGATGAGCGTAGCCAAGCCGCTGTTGGCGAATAAGGTGAGCAGAAACACCAATAAATACATGGGCCAATCGACAGGTGCCGGCACTTTAAATATGAGAGGCGCCGAAACGGTGATCACCAGAGCCGTCAAGCAGACATGCAGCGCATTGGCTAGAGCCGGAATGGCGATTAAGGTACCGCTCTGCAGACCGTTGACTCGGAAGCTGCGCAGAATGCCGGCTTCTCTGGCCTCCACCAAGTTGGTCGGCAATCCCATGATCACCCCGGAGAGTACGGTCAAAATGACCATAGCGGGAATCATTTGATCGCCGAAAAACGGGTTGATCTGCACCATCATACCACCAATAAGCAGGTAGAAACCCAAGGGCAACAGATAGTTCATCAACAGTAGGTTGCGATTGCGCAGCGCGGCTCGAAACTCCAAGGCAAAGTGCAGCATAAATGCTTTCATCGCGTCTGACTCCTTTAATGGCAAGTTATATTGACTCTCTGCGCCGTGCTCACTATTCAACTATGGGGACTAAACGTCTGATGCGGCAGTACGGGTCAGCTCCAAGAAACGCTCCTCAAGGGATGGGCGTTCCACACGTAAGTCGACAAGTTCATCGGCTTCTGTCTGGATGTGATGCATAATGGCCGTCACCACCGGTCCGGGCTCGGTCGTATAGAAAACGGCGTACTCATCTTGTTGCTGGGACTGCCGGATCTGCGGATGCGTAAATGCGCGCAGACTGTTGTTGATAGTACGTACCGTCACTTTGGTAAGTCCGGCGCCTGTAGCCGTGAGCTCCCTGGGCGTGCCTACGGCGACTATGCGCCCTTGTAATAAAATGGCCACCCTATCGGCCATAGTCTCTGCTTCCGCCATGTCATGGGTGGAAAGCAGAATGGTCGTGCCTTGGGCCCGCAGTTCGCGCATCAATTCATGTAAAGCGATACGGGCGCCTACGTCGAGCCCGGCCGTAGGCTCATCCAGCAACAGTACCGCAGGTTGATGCAAGGTGGCCAGCGCTAGAGAAAGTCGTCGTTTTTGTCCGGTAGAGAGAGCTTGGTATTGGGTGTTGAGCAGGTTGCCGAGCCCCAGGCGTTCGGTGACCGCCCAATCCGGATTCACCTCATGATAGGCACTGAAAAGCCGGATCATCTCCCGTATGGTGAAATAGGCGGGTAAAGAGCCTGTCTGCAACTGTACGCCCATCACTTGTCGCAGCTTATGACGCTCTCTGGTCGGGTCGATGCCCATCACGCGCAGCCGGCCTGCATCGGGAAGCCGTAAACCTTCCAAACACTCCAAGGTGGTTGTTTTTCCAGCCCCGTTAGGTCCCAGCAGGCCGAAAATCTCACCTCTTCGAACGGAAAAATCCACCTGATCAAGTGCCGCATGATCACCATACCGTTTGCTTAACCCATGCACTTCAATCGCCGGATCCGCCAATTTGCAAACCTCCCTAATAAGCGAACGGAGTATAGACGCTGTCGGTCGCCGCTCTGTTTCTACCGTCATTTTAAGCTATGGTGTTGCCGTCGGCATCGGCTGAAAGAAGGATAACGGCTCAACCGAAAGGATGAAGTTTTCGTCGGGTGCACGGCAACATTCCGTGCGAACTGCGACCTCGCGGAAGGTACTGGCCGAATTACGTTGAAGGTTTCTTATACTCAGGCGGTCGGAACTTCATAGCGGCTGCATCGGCCGGGTCGTGAGGCGGACTGCTTGATGCTACGATGAATAGCAGCATTTCGCAAAGGTGGGGTTGCCGTTGATTAGGTCTCATGGGCTGTACCTTTTCACAGCATTTTACTTGACTTGTTTACTGTGCGTGTTATGGGCGCCGGGAGTCAGCGCCCAAACGCCTGCCGCTCAGCCGGTAAAAACCGGTATTTTGTGGCAGGTCCCCGACTGGCTCATTCCGGATATGACGCTTTCGCACCCGCGTGTAATGTACACGGCGGAGTCCTTAGCGGAGGCTAAGTCCAAGCTGGCGGCGAACGTAGCCTGGGCTATGATTGTCTACGATGCGGCGGTAAACAACGCCAACACATTTACCATGACGCCGGAAGAGATCCGCTCGTACATGCCGCCGCAATACTCATATTTCAAGTATACCGACACGATGATCCCTTGCCCCGACGGCTCGCCGATGACGGCGTCTTGGGCGAATCCGGGGAAAGTGACCTGCGGCCGGGCGGTCTATCCCGATGCGGAACATCCCGATGACGGACGCGGTTGGCGCGATGGTTCCGGCCAAGTCCATTACTTCGTAGCCCGTTGGAACGGCTTCGTCATCGAACAGCTCACGGGTAGGTTGCCCTCTTTGTCCATGGCCTACGCCTTGAGCGGCGAAGAAAGGTATGCGGAATCGGCCGCCGCCATTCTGGACGCCATTGCCACCATCTATCCTACGGCTGTTGAGGGTCCGCTGGATTATCCGGGCTTACGCCCGGGCGTGGAAGGCGGACGGCTCGAAAGGCCTTACTTCCAAACGGCACGTGTGCTGCTCAACTATGTCAATGCGGTCGATCTGATCTGGTCCAGCGACATCTTAGACCAACAGTCGCCTACCAACCCCGAATTGACCATGCGAGAGAACATCATCTATAACATGCTGCTCAACGGGGCGGACTACTGTTATCGGGAAGCCAATCGCGCCGGCTTTGTCGATTCGCTCAACAACGGTACTGCGGATTATAACAAGGCCATTTTGGCGGTAGGATCGTTGTTAGGTATCGACAGGTACGTGGAATGGGCGGTCAACGGACCGACTTCGCTGCAAACCATGATCTCCAACAATTTAGATCGCGACGGTTTGTACTACGAAACGACGGCGGGCTATACCAACGTGGTACGTAACCTGTATCTACAGATTGCCGATATGATGTATAACTTGCGGACGGAGAAGTATCCGCAAGGCATCAACTACTATGATGACGAACGTTTCGCGGCGCTGTACGCGGATTCCAGAGAGCGGTTGTTCGTAGCCGGGCGCAGCCCGTCTTACGGCGATACCGATCCCGACCGGGTTACCACGGTCGGTAGGCCGATGGACGAAACCGCGGCCAGACAGCTGTTACAATTCGCGTTGCGCGCCACCGACCCCGAAGCCAAAGCCCGATATTGGGAATTGGTTGCCGAAGGCACCCGCGGATATCCCATCATGAGCGCCCAAAACGAATGGGGGCTGTTTAACGTAAAGGATATGCCGTTGGCGTTGAAGGCGCCTGAGCGCACCATGGCGACTACGGAAGTGCTGGGCGGTAAAGGCATCACCTTGCTCCGCTCCGGCGAAGATCGCGGCGCTATGATGCGTTACGGGACGACGCTGGCTCACGGCCAGAAAGATGAGTTGGGGCTGTTGCTGTACACTCATGGTCGTGAAATGTCTTTCGACCCCGGTTATGCCATGGCGCACTACCGCGTAGGTTGGACGCATCAAACCGTTTCGCACCTGACGACCGTAGTGAACGAGACCAGTCAGCAAGGGTCCGGCGGTTCACTATACTTCACGACAAGCGCGCCCGGGCTCGCCGTCACCGAAGCGCACGACGAGGGGGCATACGCCCACATCGGCGTAGACACGTACAGACGGCTCATCGCCCTCATCGATGCATCGCCCACGCACTCCTACGTGCTCGACATCTTTCGGGTGAAAGGCGGGCAGGTGCGCGACTACTCCTTCCACTCCTGGGCTAATACCTTCTCCACGGAAGGCATGGAGCTCAGCGCTCCGCGCGCCGGATCAGTCGCCGCTACCAACTACACGTGGCACAATGTCATCGGCGTGGATGAAAAAGTGATCCCCCACCGTAACCAAGCCTTCGGTTGGGTCGCTCCTCCGGGTAATGGCTACGGCTTCTTAGGTTATCCCAGTTATGCCGCCCCCAGTGAACAGTGGAGCGCCATTTGGGATAACGGCGATCGTAAACTCAAATTAATGATGTTGCCGGATGAACGACGTGAAGTGATCGTGGCCGATGCTCCCAGTCCGATGGGGAACACCAAGTACCTTTTGGCCAGAGAGCGGGGCAGTGAACCCAGTCAGTTCGTCAGCGTTATTGATATGACGAACCGGCAATTCCAGGTGGCGTCCTTTACGGAGCTACAGGTGACCGCTTCCCAATCCGGCGACTTTGCTCCCGTTGCGGTAGCGGTGCGCTTAGCCGACGCCGCGCCTGAGGTAAGCGACATCGTCCTTTCGTCGCTCACCGGTTCCTTCACGGCGCAGGACGGCGCGTATACCTATGCTACGGACGCGGAATTCGCCGCCGTGCGGCGGGCGGGCGCCGCCATGGAAAGCGCTCATGTGGTTAAGGGTACGTTCCTGAACACGGATGAATGGCAGATCACCGGATTCCCCACCGAGTACGACGGGACGATTCTGGAGGTGGACTACCAAAACGGCAGCATCCTCGTAGAGTCGGTCGATCCGTTAAGCGCCCGGTTGGAAGGCTTGTATATCCTGGTCGACGCCCCCGAATATTCGCATAACTCACCGTATCAGATCGTTAAGGTGGAAGCGGAAGGCGCCAATACCAGGATTTATCTGAGCCCGGGTACGTTGGAGTTAGGCAAGGGATATCTGCCGCAAGCACCCTACGGCAAGCGTCTGCCGAACAGCACGCCGTTGCCTTATGCCAATATCGCGTACCGTTCAACGCCGAACGACTACTTCGACGGTAAGCTGGTCGTCAATGAACGCGGCGCTGCGGCCCAGATAGAGATGGTGGAGAGAGGCGCCGTCTTAGTTGTGGACGATGTGACCGGGTTCGCTCAGGGCGATAGCCTCACGGTTTACGACATCAAGGCCGGTGATGCGTTCTCTATTCCGGTAGCGATTCACTTTACCAAGGTGGACGACTTGGCTTTTCACCTCAAAGGTCCGCAACCGGTTTTGCTCAGCTTGTCGGACAAAGATGACGCCTATGTTTACGTTGAAAATGAGGCGGGAGAATTTACGTTGGCCCAGTGGGAGATGCGCGAGGGCAAGCGCTGGTTTGTCATTACGCCCGGCAGAGTGATCCTGGAACGCGCCGGACGGATCAGCGGCGAAAGCGCCTTGGCCATATCCGACGACCGGATGGTGCCGATTCAGGTGTCGGCGTTAGAGTTCGGCACTGAAGAACCCATTAGTGGAGCTACACTCACCGCGACCATCAGCGGACAAAGCGTACCGCTGGCCGAAACGGCTGCCGGCGTTTACGCCTTGTCTTCGCCGCAAGGCATCCAAAAAGGGCGGCACGATCTGGTCATCAGCGCCCAAAAACCCGGTATTATCATCGGTTCGCACACAATGGAACTGGAAGCGAACGCAACGTGGCAGCTGCAAGTACCACAATGGGTCGGCGTGGAACTGGGCGGATCCGCCGGTTTCTTGGTCTCCCTAACCGGCATTGATGCTGCGCAGGTACAGGTGCAGGCTTATGCGGACGGAAAGGCGCTGCAAGTGGTGCCGCAGGGTAACGATCAGTTTGAGGTGCATGTTCCCGCAGTAACCACAGAGCAGAAAGTACAGGTGGTCGCCCAAAGGATAGGCGGATTCGCGCAACAAGCCGTCACCACCGTCCAACCGGCCGGCGGACAAGTCATCCCTCTTCATCCGGTACTGTATGCCAAGGCGGGTCAAGAGCTGGTCATTGAGGTAAAATTCACGGCATCCGACGGCAGCCTGCTCAAGGGCGCCGCTATTCCCTACAGTATGGCGTTTGTCGGCTTCCTATCGTCCGATGAGTTCGCCGATCCCGACGGAGACGGCATAGCTACGGCGACCATGACGCATTTGGCCCCTGGTACGCACACCTTAACCCTATGGGCGGATGGTTGTGATCCCGTCGATATCCAGTTGATCGTGGAACCGTAATCAGAAAGCATAAAAGGCGCAAAAAAAGGCTCCGGGAATTTGGTCGCCGACCTCCCGGAGCCTTTTCATATTAAATGTTGCTATTTCCCTAGCTGTTCGTCGATGATCGCTTGCATCTTGGTGTGGAGCTGCTCCAAGTACTGCCGCACCGGGATTTTACCCGTGATGGCGTCGAGGGGGTTCACCGAGCGCGGTTGTAACTCTGCGGGCAGGGTGCCGCCGGATCTGGGCGGCAGGTAGTTCAGCGCCTCAAACACCGCTTGGTAGTTCTTATTCAAGAGGTTGTTGGCTGCCGCATACGAAGCTTGAGCTCCGACGTAGGCCGGTATAGAACCCGTGATTTTGGCATACTCCATAACGTTTTCCCGAGTTATGAACAAAAACTTGCAGAAGTCCCACACTTGTTCCAGGTTCTTAGTTGAGGCAAAGATGAAAGGACCGTTGCCGCCGGCACCGCTGGAAATGGGACCTGCGGGACCAGCCGGCATGATGGCCATATCCCAATCGAAAGAGACGTTGCTCAGGTAGCTGCCGGTGATGGCAATGGCATCGACGATGTCGATGGCGGTTTTACCCGTCCAGAAGAAATACTCTTCATGGCGCGGCACACGGCCGTAAGGGATGGTGCCTTCTTCCCAAAGCAAAGCGACGTACTCCAAGCCGGTAACGACTTCCGGGCTGGTCCAAAGGCTCTTAATAGGCATGCCCTGTGCGTTGAACTCGTAATAATCGCCGCCGGCGGCCTCAATGGCCCTGCGCCAATAAGCATAACCGCGGTCAATACCAAAGCTCTCCGGCGTACCATCGCCGTTTCTGTCGACGGTGAGCTTCTTGCCGGCGTTGAGCAGATAATCCCAGTTCCATCCGGGCCCCAGCGTTTCCGGAGTCTGCACGCCGGAGGCGAGGAACAGGTCGCGGTTAAAGAAGCTGACCGTACTGACGACTTGCTCTGGTACCATGTACAGTTTGCCGTCGTTCGTGCTCATGGAGTTGAGGACGACGGGGTTATATGCCCGCACAAGACCGTCTCTCTGCAGGAGAGGCATAATATCTTGATAGAACCCAGCTGCGCCGAGGTGGCTGAAGTCAGGTAGATCGTGAATATCCGGATCAACCCCGCCTGCCAGCATGGTGCGCAGTTTATCTTGGTTGCCTACGATGATATCCACCTGGACGTTCGGGTGCAGTTCTTCGTACTCCCGGGCCTTGCTTTCCAGATAACTCAACTTCGCATCACCATGGTGGATGTAGGTGAGGTAGGTGATGGTGATCTGCTCGGCCTTGACGACAGGTACTGCCAGTAACAAGGCGGCGAGCGCAAGCATGACGATGCGTTTCAATACAATCCCTCTTTTCGAGTATGGTCCCTGGTTCCTGCTGGTGCAGGACCGTGATGAATGACGATGCCGCCATATGACAAACGGCCCGGGCTGTGGGCTGGAGCGCCGGACCCGGAGCACGTGCAACTGACGTATCGCAGCATGGTCATTCATCATTTTACCATAGTGGGTATGGTTTACCAGTGACAGATGCTGGGTTTGATCCGGGGCCTCTACGGCCCTTCGGCACGCGTCGAGCCGGCGCGGCGCATATATTATGGACGAGAACCTGCTGCTGATGTTTTAATCGTCGCCTTTTTCGGGCACAGTATGTTAGGCGGGTTATGCCGAAGCGCGGGCGTCAGGTCGCGTTCCTCGCGTCAGCGTCTGCATGCGCAGTATGCCGATGGGTAAGCCAACGG
>DUQB01000161.1 GCA_012838035.1 Bacillota bacterium
CTCACGTAGCAGTTCCAAAACGACTTCTGCTTTAAAAGCTGGTGAATAGTTTTTTCTTATGTTTCCCATAGCGTAATTGTAGCTTACGGACCCGCTTTTTTCTGTCCAGTTTTATGGGTCCATTATATTAACCCAACGGATTCGCCGCTGTGAGTATATATCAACTCCGTCAAATAGAACGGTCAATATGACATGTACTTGCACGCACAATCTGTAACGTATAAATTATTATATATAAGGTATCGGATTACAACCTGCCGGTCTATCGAGGAGGATATTGCTTTGGAGCTACTCACACTGAAAGAGATCGCCTATCGACACATTCGTAACGGCATTCTAACCGGTGTTTGGAAACCAGGTGAACGCTTACGAGAAGATTTGATCTCGCATGAACTGGGCATGAGCCGGACGCCGGTCCGTGAAGCATGTAATTTATTGGTAGCGCAAGGCATGATAAAAAATGAGCGTCGCCTGGGGCTCTTTGTTGCTCAATGGAACTCGGATGATCTAACTGACCTCATAGACGTGCGGGAGAGTCTGGAGCTACTTGCCATTACAAAAGCTGTGGAACGCATGACGGCCGATATGGCAAAAGAACTGCGTAAAAGAGCCGATGCATACGAGCAGGCCGTCAAGCTGGGGAAACATGCGCAAGCGCTCGCGCGGGACAAGGATTTTCACGCATACATTATCGAGATGTCGCAGAATCGGCATCTGAAAAGGATACTTACTGATATCTCCAGCCAGATGGAATTGGCGCGGGTGTTGCACTGCAATGATGAAGCTGGGTTTACAGCCAGTTGTCTTGATCACCGTCAGATTGCCGAGTTACTGGCCAGTGGCGACGCAAACGGCGCGAAGGAAGCCATGCATCGTCATCTGGACCGGGTTCGCAAGGAACTAAAAGAGCGCTTAAAGCAAACGCATAACAAAGAGGAAGAGCATGCCGAGCAGGGTGTGGCACATTAGTGCGGCAAGTCGCCGGCAAGCTCGAACCTTCCGCGGTTTTTCGGTATGGTGTGGCTGATCCTGATAGTGGTCAGCCATGCTGTTTCTTGGTCGACAGCCGTCAGCACGACCTTTCTTCTTGTACATTTCGTTGTAGGCTGAGGATCACAAGTACCGCGCCGTAACCGCTTGAGCCCCCCAGCCTTGATCGCGAATCCCTTCCCACGGCGCGCATCCTGCGTCCATCCGCCGGATGTGCGCTGCGTAAATCCGTCTTCAGCTGTTAGTACCAAATCGTGCCGTTTTAGGCAGTGGTTTTGTTTGCCATAGGCGGTTGGAGCATGTCGTATATCTTTCAGCTCCAGGACATAGAAACCATATCCAATGAAGGATATTTTGTGCCGTTGGAGAACAACAGAAGTAACACTGCTGTCGCGTGTTAGACCGAAATGACGCTAGGCCGACAAAAGCTGTTGAGTCGTTGGAGTGGGAATTATGCAAAACACCAGGAAAAATGGAGGGTTTGTTTTGATGAAACGTAAAACGTTTGGTCTGCTGCTTGTTTCATGTCTGCTTGTGTTACTTAACATTACGGTTGCCGGAGCTGCGGAGCTGCGGTTTTTGTCCGCTGGGTATCCGGCTGTACTATTGAACTATATGATAGAAAAAGTAGCACCTGAGTTCGAACGTTTATACGGCGTTAAAGTGAGTATTGAGTCAGCTTCCTGGGACAACCGTATGGATAAAATCATGGTTTCATTAGCCGGCGGCATGCCCTATGACATTATCTCAACCGGTTTTTACTCGGTGTACGAAGAGGGTTCGCAGGGCTTATTGGAACCGCTCGACAAATACTTGGCGGATTGGGAGTTAACCAAGCGCTTCCCGCAGCCCATTTGGGAAGCTCTGAAGTGGAAAGGGAGCATTTATGCCGTACCGCAAAATCAGGATTTGCGCACTATTGCCTACAATACCCGGCTTTTTGGCGAAGCCGGTTTGGATCCTAACAAGCCGCCTATGAGTTGGGATGAGATGATTCAGGCTGCACGGCGTCTGACCAAACTTGAAGGCGATCGTTTAGGTGTGCGCGGATTTGCCCGCTCTTCAAGCGTGGGAGGTCGAGCCCACGAGCTGTTTTGGTTCATGCGGATGGCGGGAGTCCCTGAAGTCGATCCGATAACTCTCACCTCCAACTTGGATAAACCTGTAGCGGAAACGGCGCTGATCGCTTTGTCGGAGTTGGCTGATGCTTCTCGTTACGATTTAGCGGAACTCCCTGGCGGATTCGCTCAAGGGCGGATTGCCATGCAACGGCAACATCCCGGTATGTTTGTAACCGCCCTGAATCAGAACTCGGACATAGCCAATGATTACGCATTGTTCGCGCCGCGGCAATACCCCACGTCACAGCCGGTGGCTCACGGGTTCATAAACGGTTTGGGCATATTGGCCTCCAGTAAAAACAAAGACTTGGCTTGGAAGTTCATCGCTTTGCTTTATCGTGATGATATCCTCTTGGAAGCGCAGGTGCTTAGTGGATTTATGGCCGGGCGTTTAGACATGGTCACGCGTATGACTCAGGCGATTCATCCTAAAATCAGCTTATTCTACCCCATGTTTGAATACCTGCAGGCATCGATAGTGCCGCCGCCGCGTAACACGTCTCAACAGATGCTCGGCAACCTGATTCAGCAGGTTTACAACAAACAGATGTCACCTCAAGCCGCCCTGCTCAATGCGCATCAGGCCTGGGCCGGGCTCTTGGAGGAATGGCGAGCGACAATCAAGTAGACCAAGTTGGATCTCCATCTACAGCGCGCAAATGGGAGATAGGCGAACCTGCCTATCTCCCATGATATTTGTACAGCATTCTGTAATCAGAGCGTCGCTCCTTACGATGAACCAGCAAGAAAGCTTACGACTTTAGTCGTGGGAGTATGTCAAGACCATGCCTGGCGGTTATCCCATTTCATGCCGGCACCCACTAACCCGGCTCTCATGGCTCTGTCCTGTTAATCTCGGAGGCAGAATTATATGGTGCAGGACAGCGAGTGATATCGTAGACACTCTGTCTGCAGGAGAGAATAGGATGGTTATCATTGCTTAGAAGTAAATCGGTCGGTTTGCCGCTCGTCGCATGTTTGCTTGCATTGCTTAACGCTACGGCCGTTAGCGCAGCGGAAATACGTTTTTTGGCCACAGGCTACCCGGTGGAGCTAATACGCTATTTGGAAGATAAAGTGGCGCCTGAGTTCGAACGTCTATACGGCGCAAAAGTAAGTATTGAATCCGCCAACTGGAACAACCGTATGGATAGAATTCTGGTTTCGGTTGTCGGCGGCAAGTCGTATGACGTTGTCTCCACGGGATTCTACTCGGTGTACGAAGAAGGCTCGCAAGGGTTATTGGAACCCCTGGATAAGTATCTGGCGGAGTGGGAGTTGACCCGCTTTTTCCCCCAACCTATCTGGGAGGCTCTAAAGTGGCAAGGGCAGGTTTATGCCGTACCGCAAAATCAAGAGTTGCGTGCTATCGCCTACAATACCCGGCTTTTTAGCGAAGCTGGTTTAGATCCCAACAAGCCGCCCATGAGCTGGGATGAGATGATCCAGGCTGCACGGCGACTTACGAAACTGGAAGGTGATCGCTTGGCTGTGCGCGGATTTGCGCGCTCTGCAAGCGTAGGCGGCAGATCGCAAGAGTTATTCTGGTTTATGCGGATGGCGGGATTACCTGAAGTTGATGCGGTTACGCTCGCATCCAATCTGGATAAACCGGAAGCTGAAACGGCATTGGTAGCTCTGTCGGAACTGGCTGACGCTTCTCGTTACGATCTTCTAGAGACGCCGGGCGGATTTGCTCAAGGCCGCATTGCCATGCAGCGGCAACACCCCGGCACACTTATAAATACGTTGCGGCAAAACCCGAACATCGCAGATGAATACGCGTTGTTTGCGCCGCGGCAATATCCCGCGTCACAGCCGGTAGCTCACGGGTTTATCTACGGTTTGGCCATATTGGCATCCAGCGAGAACAAAGACTTGGCTTGGCGGTTCATCTCCCTGCTCTACCGTGATGATATCCTCTTGGAGCTGCAGAAGCTCAGTGGATTTGTGGCGGGCCGTGTCGATATGATCACACGCACGGCTCAGGCTATTCATCCCAAAATAGGCCTATTCTACCCTATGTTTGCATATCTGCAGGCATCGATTATTCCTCCGCCTCGTGACACAGCGCAACAAATACTCGGCAACCTGATCCAGCAGGTTTACAACAAGCGGATTTCACCTCGCGACGCTCTAAGTAATGCGCATCAGGCTTGGTCGATGCTTTTGAACGAATGGAGAGCGATGATCGAATAGACTCGGCGGCCCAGTGTCTAGTGATAGGGGAATCGCCCCCGCACTCATCCATTGACCGATGTTGTCGATAAATCCCGCATCAATCAGCCACGCGTTCGTGTCGTAAAAATGCGTACGGACGGCAATTCGTTTCTGAACCGCCGTCCGTACGCTTACGTCAAAGGCCCTTTTTCTATCCGCTGTGTTATTGGGCGGCAAAGATAGCACTTACTATTTCGTGAATTTGAGCGGTAGCCGTTTCAACCGGAATGGCGCCTGCCCATATTTGGTTGATAATCGGATTGACTGCGGCGTTGACGGCAGAGTCCGCGATAATATAGTTCGGCTGCGAACCAGGCGTGGCGGCTGCTTCGAAAAACGCCATGAAGTTACTGGGCAGATAGGGGCAGAGCTGCTGGTAACGCCGCTGCAAAACACCTAATGAAGGAGCTCGTCCGGTCATCTCCACGAATTTGGCTTGCGCATCCACATCCAAGGAGATGAACTTCAGCCACTCCCAAGCCGCATCTTTATTCGGACTGGCGTCGACCATTTCAAAGACGCCCATGGTGATCTCAGTGGCATTGTTTTCCGGACCATGCACTTGCGGCGCAATATTATAACGGAGATCGGTACCTTTGTAATAGGCGCCTATGGCTCCCGGTCCGTCAACCAGGCTGAATGCGGTTTTCCCCAGCCACATGTAGAGCTGGCTCCAGTTCGGCGTGCTGGGTTTTGGCCCGAGTCCTTCGTTCATAATTGCTAGAGGGAATTGGAGCCCTTTGACTATGCGGGAGTCGTTCCAGTTGCTCTTGGTGGGATCGAGCACCCGGTCATAGAGCATCGCACCGGTTTGGTGCACCCACATGTACCAACGGTTCCAAGGCCTATCCATGCCCCATTGTTCGGGAACACCGTCACCATTGCCGTCGATGGTCAGCTTACGTGCTGAAAGGATCGCCTGTTCCCAGTTCCAGGCAGCGCCTAAGTCGTTGGGATAGGGCAGACCCGCTCGATCGAAGTACTCTTCGTTATAGAACGTCACTACAGGGAAGATATCAGCCGGCAGACCCCATATGGCGCCGGTGTTGGAGGTGAGTATTGAAACCACCGACGCGCTTGTCAGACGCTGCAAATCGATATTGTCTCGTTCCAAGTATGGCCGCAGATCGGCAAAGGTGCCGTTGATCAGATAAGAAGCACCCAGCGCCGGATGAAAATCAGTGACGTCCGGCGGCGTTCCTGCCGCAAGCATAACGGCAAACTTGGGCGCATAATCGCCGCCGCTGCTTGCCGTCATAATCTCGACCTCGATATCCGGGTGCTTGGCGTTAAAAACCTTAGCCATCTCGTGTAGCCAATCAGTCCATGCCGTAGCATGCCCTGGATAGTTATAGTGGGTAATGACGGTTTTAGCCATGACTGATGCGCTTAGCAAGCAAATCATGAGCACTGTTAATACTAGGCAAAGACGTTTAGTCACGCTGTTACCTCCTGACCGCATTTTGGTTGGTTGTTGCAGGCGGAATACTAATGTTGTTCAGTAATTTGTGATGATTGGTCCTGCGCGGTGACCCTCCTTCTCATGAAGAGGGTTCTCGGAAACTCCATGATCCAGTTCTGATCCAGGTTTGGGCCACTGGGTTTCCTGCGTTTCCCTCCACCTTTTGTTCCGATAATTATTTTGTTGAAGTTACACATGACACTTGACAAACGACATCCCTAGCCAGAATCGGCGCGAGAGGATTTCTATCCTCATCAATCCGATTGTGAGGTGTCGTTTCATGTTGCGTCCCGCGCGTTCTCATCTTCAGTAC
>DUQB01000162.1 GCA_012838035.1 Bacillota bacterium
CTCACGTAGCAGTTCCAAAACGACTTCTGCTTTAAAAGCTGGTGAATAGTTTTTTCTTATGTTTCCCATAGCGTAATTGTAGCTTACGGACCCGCTTTTTTCTGTCCAGTTTTATGGGTCCATTATAATTTGCCTCAACGCGGTCATAGTCATCCTCCAGTTTGCGTGTAGTAGTCTTGTATACGTGTGCTGAGAACCTACTAAACCTAAACAAGCTGGAACCCCTCCACCTCTTCTTCCTGCAACGCGACCCGTCTACTACGGTTATGCAGCATGGCGCTCCGGGTGGTTTGCCGCTCATCGCTAAAAGAGGCAGGACGTTTGTACATACGGTGCCTAAACTGGATACTAACGAACCATTTATGATGCTAACGCTGACAATCCCTCAGCCGAAGTTGCGTACTGCGTGCTTTCTCTATGCGGATCCATGATTGAGTGCGTCAACCATCGACCGCATTTTACCGTATCTGCAGATCTGCATCATCATCACTGCCCACTGGCCGAGCATCCTCCCCTTCCTCGTTTGAGTGCACCCTGCCGATACACCTCCCACTCGCATTTTCATGGCGTCATTTATCTAAAGAGCCGCCGGAAGTTTTCCGTACAGATTGCTGCGCGTACACCAATGTTGTCTGTCGCGGCTTTAACTACCCCAACTGCCGGGATAAACAGAGGCGCATGACTACCTAGCAGCAAGCGATGCGCTCCCATGTGTCCCAGCGCGACATTAAGGAGATCGCCTGTTTCCATAAAGCTCATCTCCACGCTGATGTTCTCTACCTGAGATACCGCGCGTGCTTCCGCCATTAACGGCGCGCAAAGTAAAATATTGAGTGTGGGGTGACGCTGGGCAAAAGCGGCTACTGCAGCCATGGGGATGACGGGTAGGCGTAGGGTGTGATGTTGCGCCCGATCGTCCTCCATCCGCAGTTGTATACATAAGGTCGTGTTGCTGCGCGCCAACTCCTCAGCTAAAGCGTTTATACCAGGCGCCTCCAAATCATAACCGTGGAAATTGGGAAACACCTTGTAAGCGGCGATGCGCTTATTGCTCAAAGCGGCGCATTCCTGCAAGTGTCCCCGCCACCCCGGCAAACTGGGGTCAATCACCGGCACGGCGTAAACAGTACACTCAGCGTCCTGAACGCCTGCGTTCACCTGTTGCAAAAAGGCACGGTTCGCAGCCATGGGTTCCGGATGCAGAACGGCATCCGCCGGGGTCATCGCGGCTCCTTGCAAGCCATTTTGCGCGAGTAAAGCACATACTTCCCCTACCGTGCGCTCTGCCGCATACCGATAGGCCCAACCGCCGCAAAATGCGCTGGCGTCAAACATGGTCGCAACCTCCCACTTCGTTTAACTTGAGAATACGAACGGCGTTCTTGCCTAGAATGAGTTCCTTTTGCTCCTGAGTAATACCAGAGCCCGTAACGCGCGCTTTCTGCACGGCGAAGTTCCGCAGGGGCCAGTCTGAACCAAAAACCACCCGTTCAGGGCCCAGTTCTCGCACGGCATACTCCACTAGGCCGGCTTCCTGAACCCCACCGGAGGTATCGACCAACACATTGGGGCAATCTTTAATATCCAGGACACCACGCCAACGCACGCCGGCCAAGTGAGCCATAATGATCGTAGTGTCGGGATGACGGCGGGCTAAATGCGCAATCTCGGCGGGCGACGATTCGTTATGAGCCCAAGTCGTGCTTTTGTACCAGGAATGATGCAGTACCGGTACGCCCAACTGCGCAGCCCGCTCCATAATGGGATCTAAACGCGCATCCGTCGCATGCACGGCTACCCAAAGCTTCACGCCGCGCATGTTCCCATGCATGATACAGCGATCCATCTCAGCTAAAGTAAAAGCCGGATCGTGCGCGGGATTAAGATAGCAAAAACCAATAAAAAATGCGGGATCGGCAGCCGTCAATCGCATCCCCAGGTCGTTACTAGCGATAATGTCTTGTTCGGAGGGATCGCGTCCGCCTGTCCCCAAGTTAAACAAGTAGACGATCTTGTCGATGCCTGCGTCGGAAGCCGCCCGACGCGCCGCATCCACGACCTCCGGACTGAATTCAGCGCCCGCTACCTGCGTGTGCGTATGTATGTCAATGACCACGTACAGTTCGTCTCCTTTCTCAAAAGCACGTATCCGGCGAGGAAAAACAGGCCTGGCAGTTACCAAGCCTCTTCTTCCGCCTCTATTCCCAATCCTCACGCACCGTCAACGCTGCTTGCCCGGCTAGTACTCCATAGGTCTGTTCACGGCGAGTGTACCAGGTTTTATCCTTAAAGGTCGCCGCTACCCGTTTCAGATCACTCAAATCCACATCGGCATATACAATCCGGTCTGCTCCTCTATCCATCGCCAGAGTAACGCCGTCAGGCGCGAAGATACCGGTACCCACGCCATAGTTGCGCGATACGACCATATAGACTTGATTATCCATAGCGCGCACTTGGTGAATGATCTCCCAACGCCGCAGGTCAAACACATGAGACACGGGCTCCCAATAGAGCGTAGCCCGGTAATCGCCGGCTATAGGCATCAGGATGATCTCAGCCCCATTCCTGGCCACGCAGCGCGCCGACTCCTCCACTGAGGAATCCATACAGATATTCATACCCACCCGCGCTTGCGCAGTCTGGATTCGCCCAATCGGGAAGCTGTCTCCCGGCGTAATACCCCGCCAAGCCTCTGCCGGCGGAGCCAAATGCACTTTGCGATACTTGAGCGCAATGCCGCCGTCTTTATCAATGAGTACCGCCGTGTTGTGGAGCAACTCTTCGTTGCGCTCCTTAACCGACATGCAGACGGCCATACCTGTGGAACGAGCTAATGCGCCAATAGCCGCCAATTCCGGCCCCGGCACGGTTACCGCATGACTGTACGCATCATCCCCGTCTTTCCGCGGAATGCGGCTGGACAGAGCGTTTTCGGGTAAACACAGCAGTTGTATATGCTGCGCCGCAGCTTGTCGGCACACTGTCAACACCTGTTGCAGGTTATCCTCAACAGATTGTGGTATCTGGTCTTGCGGCAGACTGGCGGCGCCAAGGCGAATGCGCCGCGGTTTAGGTGCTTCTGTGGGTAGCAACAAAGGCTCTTTCCACTCCACCATACCTGTGTCGGACCAACGCAGCATCAACTTGACGCGCAAACACTCCGCATCAACCGGGCATTTGACCACCTGTGAAAGCGTCACCCATTCGCCATCCGAAACACCTGTATAAATCGGATCCCAATCGTTTACGCCCTGCCAATTGCTCTCAGCAGTAACAGAACCTATGCCATACTTCAGGTTCTTCCAGCGCACCTTCACCTGGAACTGCAAGTACTCGCCCTCTCTATCGGCAGGATAGCGTAACTCCCAACCTCCATAGCAGCCCGCACTTCCGTTAGAAGCCACCCGCAGCGTGGTAGAAGGGCTACCGCTACAAATAGGCGCTATTTGCTCACGAGGCGCCCAGGGCTCAAAGCCGAGCAAATTCACTTCCATTTTACTCATGACGCTACCTCCCTCTGGGAACAACCGTCACTCTAGAGCAATGCCGCATATCACCTGTTATCGTCTATCTTTCTATTCCTCGAGCACACCCCAACCCCTCAGCTCTACCGCGCCAATTTGGAGAGCATCTGGTGATGCGCCGGTAGGCAACAGTGTCAGCCTGAGCGCCTCTGCCATAACGCCATCCGGAACCTGCCCTACAAGAGTTACCTGCTGGAGGCCTACATGCCGCTCCTCACGAGATTGTACTGTGAAGGCAATAGGAACCCACGTGCCCTCAGCGGTCCATACATCGAGAGCCACGAAGCGTTCACCGGCAGGGATGGCTGCATACAAGCTTACCGTAACATCCAGTAAGGCCGGAGTGCGCCACATCAGGTACTCCCTGGTATCGTTTATGCGCACTTTGCGGTGTTCATCGTAGTAGAAGCGCTCAGGTCGTGTGGTATCAATGCGCCAACCTGGCGACTCCTCCGACGTGAGGGTAAAGTCTACACTACCCAAGAAGGGTGAGATGATAGGTGGCATAAATTGATCGGCCAGCGTCCATGTATTCTTCACCACAACGGGAATGGCCAGCTTTTCTTGTAGCCCCTGCCGTGTAGTAACGGTAAAGACCAGCAGGTGGGCGCCATCGGCTGTTTGGTCGGTGTCCAGGACAAACCGCTCTGGTACAACCGCACCTTGATATACGCTAGTACCGGCGAATTCCAGCTCCACCTGATGAATGCCATCGTCGTCCGGCACTTTAGCCTGCAATGCGATAGGAATGACGCCTACCTGGGCCTTTTCTGCGGGCATCACCTGCGCCGCCAGTTCCACTCGGGGACCGAAATCATAACTCGCCGGCAGAATCGCTACCTCATCTAACCGATATCCCTGGCCTACCCGACCTAGCCTGCCGCCGGTGCGAAAACCAACGCCCTCTAATCCCATCACCTCAGGATAACGCTGCCGTATCGAACGTACATCCACCACTAATTCGTGCCACCGGCCATCGTCAATCAGGGTAATCCGGTTAACGCCGGCGGTGCTCTTGTCTTCATGCGCCAAGGTGCTCGCCACATAAACGCTGCGATTCTCAAATCCGTCTAGATATAGTGCAATGGGCGTGCCTGGTAAAATGCTGTACCTAATGAATACATAAGGGTAATCGTCTATGCGCCAGTTCGCCGGGCGGGCGAGCGCATGTAGCGTACCAGCCGGTTCGCTGTACCCGGTAGGCGCATCTATCTGCATGTACCCTTCACCTGTGGTCTGGTCCAGCACGCGTTCCCACACTGAAGGCAGAGGGTAGTCGGTGCGCCAATCTTGCCACCAGCGCACATCATCTGCATCAAATGTGGTGTGCAAAAGCGGCGCCTCAGGAGCCCGCGGCGTCTCCACCACAATGAGGGCCGTAGCGTAGTAGGTGTGCCCGGTGCTGTCTACAGCCTTTAACAACAGGGGATACTGACCGGCCTTTTGGTATGCATACAGCACGGTCTCGGCCTCAATCGCGGTCCCGTCGCCAAGCATCCAATGGTAGGACACCGGATCAACAGACCCATACCACACCGGGCGCAAGGTCACGGGCTCGCCCGGCAAAACGGGAAAAGCCGATAGGTCGATCTTCAGAGATACACGGCCGTCGACACCATGTTCATAGACGCCAATGTCCGGCGCCGCTCCGGCCCAAGGTAGGCTGACCGGATCGCCGGCTTGCCACTGGAGGGGGCGATCGACGGTGATGCGGTTGGTGGTACGATCGATGGCGACAATACGCGCTACCTGTTTGTCGACCCCTACGTGGATGAGATCGCCGAGCTCACCTTCGATACCGAAACCATCTGAAAAATACCAGCTATCTTCAACATCAATCTGCGTACCGCTGCCGGAACCAACCGTAGTGGTGAAGAAACGTCCCGCATCCAGCAAGGGACTATGTGGAGCGAGCGCGTGGTCATACTTTTCCGGCGCCGCAAAGTGAGGATCCACATGCAACGACTCTACGACTGTCGTACGCGCCGAGTTGCCATAGGAGATGCCTTCATTAAGGCCATTGTAGATGGCATTGCGTATGAAAAGGACCTGATCCGGCTGAGCGTCGGTCAAGACCACTTGGTCGTAATCGTCGAGATAATCATTGTTGGTAAAGATGTTGTTGGTGAAAATGACATCCTGCATTCTGCCGCGCGGCAGTACGGATACGCCGTAGTCTACGTTTCTGTCGAAGACATTGTGATAAAAGCGCAGATTCCTGATCGGACCGGGATACTGCTCCTCGGGGTCGGGATAGAGTATCAGCGATCCACCCCAGTTGTAGTAGAAGCGGTTGAAGCGAAAAATACCTCCGTCGCTGTGAAAGCGGGTATTGGACCCACCGCTGCGGGCCCCCTTGTAGGAAGTAACCACGATGTTCCCTTCAAACAGCGTATTATTAGTAGCAAAGAACACCACATTGCGGGAGTGCTCTGCGTGAAACACATTACCACGCACGACAATATGTGAAGTAGAACCCGGTGGGTCAGTCGACATCAGGTGATGGTTCGTACGACCTACCGTATTTCCTTCAAATAGTACATGATGAGAATTGCCGACACGAAACAAGCCCAATGCGGCCTGCTCCCCATATAAACGATCTGGGGCCAGGCGGCGCATCACATTACCTCGAATAAAGACCTGTTCGCTATAGGTGACATGAAACGGCATAGTGGAGTGGATGGCGTTTTCCATCAAGTTATCCGCAATGGTGATGTGCGAGGCGTTTTGCAGCCAAACCCAGCGGCCTGTAGCCTCCTGTGGGTTAAAGTAAAAGCCCTCGATGATTATATATGAAACATCGACAATACTCACCGCAAAACTGCTGCCGCTGCCGATTAACACAGCCTTACCCGGTTCGGCTGCCTTAAAACGGATCGGAGCATCCGCCCTACCGCTGTTTAAAGGCTGTAACACGCCTGGATATGTACCGGGCAGAAAGATCACCGTGTCGCCGGCCACAGCCAGACGAGATACCGCATCCAATGTAGCTAAGGGAGACTCCCAGGTGCCGGGGTTCTGGTCTGAGCCGTTTGGGGCTACGTAGAGCGTGGCTCCCCAAGCGGGGATTATGGTCAGAAATAACCACAACACAACTAAGCCACTCTGTACTCGCAAGGCATACCGCTGCTGCATAGTAATCACTCCTATTGAAAATACCGATCAAACAAAAGAGTAGCTGCGCCGGTCGCAGCCGCGTTGTGATTCAGAGTAGAAAGACTCCACTGTAAGTTCTGGAGCAGATGCGATTCGGAATAGCGATATGCAGAGCGTTGGATCGCATGGAGAATCATTTCGCCGCCTTCAGCATAGGCGCCACCAATAACGATAAGTGACGGATTCAGTAGGTTGATTACATGACTGAAGCCGATCCCCAGCCAGGTACAAGCATCTTCGATTAAATGGCGTGCCAGTTTGTCGTGTTTGTGCGCTGCCGCTAATATGCTGGAGAAATCGACGGTAGGTAAACCGCGCAGCGCTGAGTCTACGCCGGTTTGCGTGAGTGCTTCCTGGGCTTGTTGTTGGATAGCCTGTGGGGAGGTCAATGTGCCGAGACAACCGAAACTGCCGCAATAGCATCGTTCACCTTGCGGATCCATGTGCAGATGGTGGAACTGACCCTGTAATCCATTAGCGCCCCGCAGCACCTGATCATGGATGATAATACCGGTGGCAAACCCATTGCCCGGACCGGAGTTGAAGTAGAAAATCGGCCCTGGAAAGCCATAACGCCGACCAAAGCGCAACTCGCTGACGGTAGCGGCATAGATGCGTAAATCCAAGCGACAAGGCAGACCTGTAGCTTCCTGCACCAAGCTTGTGATGGCCAAAGGTTCCCAATCCGGGTTGCCCGGAAAGCGCGTAATCCTTCCCTTCTCGGCTATACCATGCGTGCCGATGCCCACACCGGCAATCGGCCCGAGTTCCCGTGCCGCCTCTTGCAGATCCTGAATCATCCGGATTACTGTAGCCAGCACATGATCAGGTCGCAATGACGATAGGCCAATAACCTGCTCTTGGTGGACCTGCCCGGCAAAGTCCAGCACTATGCCGGTGATCGACAGATCGGTTATTTCAATACCAATGGCCGTGCGAAACGTCGGGTTAAGACCAATTACACGCCCTTTGCGACCATGCCCGCTGGATATCTCCTCGCCTGTTTCATACAGAAGGCCTACGTCGACGAGCGACGCCGCCATTTTATGCACAGCCGGAACACTCAACCCGGTTGCTTTAGCAAGAGCCGGTTTGGTGCTGCCGCCCATACGACGCACTGTCTCCAGCAGTATCCTTTGATTATGACTGAGTCCTATGGTGTCAATATGACATCACCCTTAAAAGCTGAGTTAGGCGCTACGGGCTATAGCCCTCTCCCAAATTACTGTTCTGCATGGGTTCCTTGTTACCTGTGGCTAATAGACTTTGAGCACGCAGTTTCCCTTTTATCGGCAATGCTTTTAGTACCGAAGGCCACCAAAGATGCACACCTGCTTTAGGGAGTTGTAACAACAAAGGGCAACAGCCTCCGGACAGCGCGGCGTGATTATCTAATTACAGTTTGCTTTGAATAAAGCGGCGCATTTTCAACGGCTTGTCTGCCGTTATTATTATCTACGTTAATAATTGCAGTATGGAAATCGCATTGACGCACATCCATATTTACCTTATCATTATTATTGATCATGTCAATAGTGCAAAATCTCGCCTGTGGGCGCCGGCATATTGCACTGAGTTCTGATCAAATTTATAGGAGCGTTAGAGCGCCCTACCGTTCGGTCACACAAGCACAAGAGCATTCTGCGCCCAACACTTCGCACGCGACAGAAGAAGGAGGTAAAGCTGTGAACCTGAAACGTTGCGCAAAGATCGTACCGCTGTTGGTGGTCAGTAGCCTACTCATAGTCTCGTTGGCGAGTAGCGCCATGGCAAAGACCGTTGTTGAGTGGTGGACATTGGCGAGTTTTTTTGTCACGGAAGCCGAACAAGCCTGGATTACGCAGTGGGAAGCAGAATTTGAGAAGAACAATCCTGATATCGACTTAGAGATACGCGCCATGCCCGGAGGAACAGCAGGCTTGAATGAAGCAATTGCCCTGGGAATCGCCACAGGCACTGCCCCGGATATCGCCTACATGCCCATTAACACCGTTGGCCGCTGGACGCACGGGGGTATATTGGGTGGATTTGCAGAGCCTCTAAACCGATATCTGGAAACCTGGCCTTATCGTCAACAGATGCTGGCGTCACTACTCGATGCCGCCACCATTGACGGAAACGTGATTGCCCTGCCGTATATGATGTGGCCCAACTGCGAAGTATACAATTTGAATATTACCGAAACCAGCGGTGTAGCGCTACCCAACAACTGGGATGAGCAACTGGCTGCCATGCGTAAGCTGACGCGAGTCGACGGCGCCGGTGTTATCGAGCAGTATGGTTACCAAGGTCCTGTCAGCGCCTCATACTTCTTCTACCTCTTAGGCCGGGTCATGGAACAACAAGGGGTCAAGTTGATTGAGCCGGGGGCCACACAGGGTTTCATCAACAATGATGCAGGCCGTCAAGCCATGTATTACATCGCTGAACTGTACCGCACGGGTATGCCGGACAAGTACGGCATGCGCTGGCCTGCCATCAATAGTAATAAGGTAGCCAGCTTCTTTGGCGACGGTCAATCCGCCAATGTGCACAATCTGACTGAGACCGGCGTGCGTCCCGCCTTCCGAGGTTTTGTCGGACCGCAGGGAGGCACCGATGTAATCTGGTTCAATGGTGGAGCTCATTATATTCTATCGACAAGCAAGAACAAGGATGCCGCATGGCGTGTTTTGGCCGATTTCACCACCCCGTCAAACCTGCTCAACTACTATGTGAATCAACCAAGACAACAACCCGTATTCACCAGTCTAATCAACCATCGCTCCATCGTATCGCGCCCTTACTCCTCAGAACTCCTGCAGTTGTTCACTCTACCTATCGTAAGCTACGGACCAGTCCACGCCCTATTAACAGAGATCGCTACGCCGGTGGGCGAAATCCTCAAGCCGGCAGGACTTGGAGACGCGCCTATCGAAAGCGCTTTAATTGAGGGCGAACGTTTAATGAATCAGATCCTTGCCGATAACATGATTCGACAGTAGTCGCACCAGTAACAGCGACCAGTCCGCTATCACCGAGTGAGAAAGGATAATGCGCATATGACCAGTGATCGACGAATCGAAGAGATGTGGGGGCAGTATAACAGGGCTAAAGAGCTCATCCCAGGCGGGTCCGGCACTATGTCCAAGGCCCCTGTTCGGGAGAAGCATCCCCATGCGCCTGCTTTGATCGTTCGAGGTGAAGGTTGCCGAGTATGGGATGCAGCTGGTCGTTGTTTCATTGATTTTCGCAACGCGCTGGGACCCGTTACTTTGGGATACAGTAATGAGCAAGTAAAAGAAGCCATCCGCAAGCAACTGGATAACGGCATCGTTTTCGGGCATCCCAGCCCGTTGGAAGGCGAACTGGCGGAAAAATTGGTGCGGTTGATTCCCTGTGCCGAGCAAGTGCGATACTTAAAAACCGGCGGAGAAGCCATGGGCGCCGCCCTGCGCCTCGCCCGCGCTTTTACCCGGCGACCGGTCGTACTCAGTTGCGGCTATCATGGCTGGATCAACAACACCTCCGGCGGAAGAGTGGGTAATCCACCTGAAATGGCGAAGTTGGGGCGGTTCTTGCCCTGGAACAATCTGGAGGCTTTTGAGCAAGCCGTAGCCGAGGTCGGCGCCGAAAACGTCGCCGCCATATCCGTCGCCATGCCGTACGCCGACATCTATCCCAACCACCCCTTTTACGGGCAGCTCAGAGCGCTAGCCGATCGCATCGGCGCGTTACTCATCTACGACGAAATCGTCACAGGATTCCGAGTCCGGATCGGTGGCGCGCAGGAGTTCTTTAACGTCATCCCCGACCTAGCGGTGTTCTCCAAAGGTCTCGCGGCAGGTATGCCCATCAGCGTGTTCTGTGGTCGTGCCGACGTCATGGCCCATGCCGCCACCATACCGGTCAGTTCCACATTCTCAGGCGAAACGCTTTCCATAGCTGCAGCTTTAGCCACCATAGATATCTACGAGAACCAAGGCGTTATTGAGCATCTATGGGCCCGAGGCGAACAATTGACCAAAGGTCTGAACGAGATCTTTACGCGGCATGCCTTCCCGATGCAAGTAAAGGGACTGCCTCCTTGCGCCGCCTGGTCCGTAGGTGGCGAGAACTGGAACGCTGTTGGTCAGACACATTCACAGAGCGCTTCCAGCATTATGGATGCGTTCATTGACGCCTGCTATGCAAATGGAGTCAGTTTATATACCGTACTGTACCCGAACTTCGCTCATACGGAAGCGGATATCGCTGAGGCGTTGGAACGCATCGACAAAGCCGTCGGCTCCATCAAGTTGGGTTAGCGCCTTCTGAAAACGAACCGGCGAGCACCAGGTCCCGCCGGACCGCAAACACCACCTATCGTCATATAAGAGCAGCCGGTGTCTATCGCCTGCTGCTCTTCCCTTGTCTGCTTTACCTGGAAGGCATAGTGACTATATAGTGACGAGATTGCTGATAGCGTGCATGAGTATCCAGGGCCACAAAACGCCCGTGCGGTAATAGCCATAGCCCCAAAAGAAAGAAGTCAGCATTATCGGCAGCAACGCCGACCACCTCAGCACTACCACTCCTGAACCGGCTAACACGTACGTCGGTATATGGCTTGCGGCAAAGAGCAGCGATGTGAGTACGATAGCCGTGACCGGTCTCTTGGTGATACTCATCAAGGTCGGCTGCAAGAGACCTCTATAAAGGAACTCTTCACCAAATGCCGGCCAAACGATGACTGCAAACAGTGTAAACAGGTGTTTAGCCGTGACCCCTTGCAAGACCACATAGGCTAGCGCAAAGAGCAGAACAAACGGCAGCGTGGTAGCACTATTCTCCATACCGATGAGCCGCGGCAGCGGCAGCCTATGCTTCCTAGCAATAAGCGACGGGATGAACACATAAAGCAAAAGATAAGGCCAGCCGATGAGCCCCGTCCCTGTAATCCAGGCATAGTCTCGGCTAAGCGCATGCACCAAATTGGTCCACGCCGTATTCAGTTGATGCCATAAGGGAATTTGAAACCCGATTATCTGATTAGCTTGCAGTACGTGTAAGGTTATGAACAGACCGGTTGCGATCACCCAGCTGATGATGACGTATGGTTTTTCAGTCGCCTCAGTACGCTTATGAACGCATGTATTCATAGTACTCAAGTGAATGAACCAGCAGGCCACGATATAGAGAGAAAAACCCAAGACTCCACTGCGCAGGGCGGTGCTTACCTTAGCGCCCATATATAAATTCGCGCTGATTTTGCCACCGATGAAGATGACCGCCATGATCAGAAAGTAGGGATTCCCGAAAAGCGAGTGATAGTAATCAATGGACCCTGTACGTAGTCTCCGAGCTGCTGCTGTTTTGTTACCCATCGTTGGAGTTGTTGTAGGCTCCATGTTCAACGCTCCTTCCTCCTTTGAGATTAGCAACCCACTAGCCTGAATACCAACAAGATAGCTGCCCTAATCCGTATTCAACGCTTTAGCCGCCAATTATTCGATTCTTTTGCTCATCGTTTTTCTTGTTCTCCGCAACGACGTGCTCAAACGTATATGCACAAGATACGCGCCGCAGGCCTCCCCAACGCCTGGCGCCACACGAACGGTTGTTGTGAACACCATACGCCGCAA